>JAYSZM010000031.1:0-2026 GCA_043738015.1 Lysobacterales bacterium | reverse complement strand
TCCAGATCAATCATCATGCCTATCGATTGCTGCAGAGCGCCTGCTATATCGAGAGCGAGGCCAGGATGGGCTGCGTCAGTTGCCACGATCCGCATGTACGCCGGGTCGGCGCCGAGGCGATCGGCTGGTACCGCGCGCGATGCCTGGCCTGCCACGAAAAGCTCGATCGCGGTCACGGAGTTGCTGCCCAATCGTCGGTTTCCGGCAGCGACGATCGCGACTGTGTGCGCTGTCATATGCCGCGGCGACGCACGCAGGACGTGATCGAAGTGACGATGACGGATCACCGCATCGGTCGCGGTCCGTTCGATACAGAGTTATTGCTGGCGCCACTGCAGGCGCGCAGCCCGGATATCCGCGATCTGCAATTGTTCGCGCGGCGGCCGGCCATGCAGAACGCCGAAGCCGCCGCCTATCGGGCCCTGATCGCGCTGGACAACAATATCGGTGGCGTCGATGCCACTCAGGCGCTTGCCCGGAATCTGAAAAGCATGACGACCGTCGATCCCGCCTGGTGGCTCCAACTGGCTCGACACCAGGTCGGCAATGGTCAATATAAGGGGGCAGGCGAAACGCTGGATCGACTCGATCAGCCACTGCGCAGACGCGACGATGCGCGCCATCTGGCTGCGTTGATCGCTGTTGCTGAAGGGAGGATCGAATCAGCTCTGGCCGAATTGCGCAAATTATTCAGGCGCGCACAATTCCAGCCGGAAATTGTCTACAACCTTGCCCTGCTCGAACGTCGCCAGGGCCACCAGCGCGCTGCCATCCGGGCACTGAAGCGGCTGGTGGCGATCCGTCCACTCAGCGCCGCTGCCTGGTTGCAGTTGGCGCGAACGCACGAGGAGTCTGGCGATCAGGCTGCGGCCCGTGCGGCAAGACAGCGCGCGCTATCGATCCGCCCCGCCCTGCAGAATGCGGGCGCTGCCGACCCTGACAGAGCTCCCGAGCAGGCAATGCAGGCAACCCCGTCCGGCACAAAGGAATCCCGCTGAAGCCCGCTACATCAGGGTCTCGAAACCCGCTTTGAACAGGATCTCGGCATTCTCGAAAGCGCCGATATCGATCTGGCCATCGTTGATGCGTGTGCTCCCTGAAAAATCCAACGAGCCGGCGTCATAACCACCGGTACCCGCGTTCCGCATCGGGGATTCAAATGTCAGGCGGAAGTCGTCGTTGAGAATATCGACGAACTGCGGGTTGGCCACATTCAGATTGCCGATGCTCAGATCAGGCGTACCCGACAGCTGGTTGATGTTGTTGAAGGCGAGTTCGGTGACGGTCAACGTCGTCAGAATCTGGATGTCGTTGCCATCATTCATCGCGAACAGATTGTTGAACAGTGCAAAGCGTGCATTGCCAGTCAGTACCACACCGCCAGTGCTGCAGCCACTCGTGCACTGCCCGCCGAACCAGGTGTTATTGCCGAGATGGGCCCGGGTTTCGAGCGCCGATGCGGCGTTCGCAAGGATTTCAGCCGAGGCAGCGCCCTGACTGGCGCTGTTCGACCGGAACAGACTGTTGCGCAGCGTGACCCTGCCCTCGGTGCCGACTGACAGCCCGCCACCAAACTGCGCTTCGTTGTTGTCGAAATAGACCCGCTCGATCACCAGATCGCCGGCGAACCCGCCGCCGCCGATGTGCAGGCCGCCGCCCCGCTCAACGGCGACGCCATCGCGCACGGTCAGCCGGTCAACCCGGATGGCGCCGCTGGTTCCTGGGCTGCCGGTCATCTGCAGCACCTTTCGGACGCCAGAACCGCTGAGCACGGTCGCCCCGGGATTTGCCGAGCGCGATCCGCAGCCGGCGAGATAGCCGCCCTCGAGATTGAGATCGAAGTTCTGCGCCGTGCTGTAAGCGAAGGCGATCGACGATACGCCGGTATACAGACCGATACGGACCTGGATCGTGTCGCTGGTGCCATTGCTGGCGGCGGTCATCAGCGCGTTCTGCAGTTCGGTTGACGTTCCGACGCAAAAGAATGCCGCTTGCGCCGGTTGCAGCGCGATCACCAGCAGCGCAA
>JAYSZM010000030.1:0-2029 GCA_043738015.1 Lysobacterales bacterium | reverse complement strand
GCGCCCTCGGCGACAACCTCTCGTTCGCGCTCGACCTGCATGCACGCGAAGCACTCCGCCGTGTTGCCGAGCAGGCGTTGCGCGAGAGTGAGGCCAGCCTGGCCAATGCGCAGAGGCTGGCCAGACTCGGTAGCTGGGAGTGGCAGATCAGCAGCGACCGACTGCACTGGTCCGACGAGGTCTACCGCATCGTCGGTGTCGATCGGGCCGATTTCAGCGGGACCAGCGCGGATTTTCTGGATCGGATACATCCCGAGGACCGCGCCGATGTCGAGCAGCTCATCCGCAATGCGGTAGCCTCCAGAACGAATTTCGAGCATGAGTATCGTGTCGTCTGCCCCGACAACAGCGAGATCGTGCTTCTGGAAATGGGCGAGCTGCATTTCGATGAACGCGGCCGTGTCGAGCGCATCGCCGGCAGCGTGCTCGATATCACCGAACGCAAACGCGCCGAACTCGCGGTACGCGAGAACGAGGAGAAATTCCGCTCGGTGTTCGATCAGAGTCCGATCATCATCTGCCTGTTGACCTACCCCGAAGGCAAGGTAGTCGAGATGAATGCTGCAGGACTCAAAGCATTCGGCTACACGCGCGAACAAATCGTCGGCCGCACCTCGCTCGATACCAGCGCCTGGGTTCATCCGGAGGAACGCGATCGGTATCTGGAACTGCTCAGCAGCCAGGGCAGTGTGCGTGATTTCGAGGCCGTGATGCGGAGCGGTGCCGGCGCTCATATTCCCGCGCTGTTCAACAGCAATCTGGTCCGGGTCGGCGGACAGCTATGCAGCCTCAATTCCCTGCAGGACATTTCTCAGCGTAAGCAGGCCGAGGCCGCATTGCGCGCGAGCGAGCTGCAGTTCTCCAATGCTTTCGAATTTGCCGCAGTCGGTGTTGCCCTGTTGTCCCCCAAAGGCCGCTGGCTCCGCGTCAATCAGGCGCTGTGCGACATGCTGGGCTACTCGCGGGAAGAATTGCTCGGCTCGAGCTTCCGCGACATCACCCATCCTGACGACATGGCGCGCACTGTCGAGTCGGTGGAGAGCCTGCTCAATGGGGAGTCGGATAGCTATCAGCAGGAGAAGCGCTACTTCCACAAGTCCGGTCGTGTGGTCTGGGCAACGCTCAGCGTGTCCCTGGTGCGCGACGCCGAGGGCGCGCCGATCAATTTTGTCACCCAGATCCAGGACTCCACCCAGCGCAAGTTGGCTGAGCTCCGTCTGGGGGAGCAGCGCGCGCTGCTGGAAGGCATCGCTGCGCGCAAGCCACTCGGCCATAGCCTGGCCCGACTGATGCTATTGGCCGAGCAGATGGCAACCGATGCCCTGTGTTCCATCCTGATCCTGGACGACAGCGGCACCATTCTTGAGCGTGGCATCGCGCCAAGCCTGCCGGCTGAATTTCTCGATGCAATTACTGGCGAACCGGTCGCTGAAGGTATCGGCTCCTGTGGTACGGCGGCCTACCGTGGCGAGCGGGTGATCGTCACCGATATCGCCAGCGACCCGCTGTGGAAGGACTATGCGCCACTGGCACTCCAGTACGGCCTGCGCGCCTGTTGGTCGGTTCCGGTTCGCTCTTCGGCAGGTGCGGTCCTGGCAACGTTTGCCATCTACTACCGCGAGCCACGCGCACCGAGCCCTGGTGATCTGGAATCGATCGACGCCCTGATTCCCGTTGCCGCCGTCGCCATTGAGCAGGCACGGGCCTTTCGCCAGATCAAGACCAGCGAGCAGCGTTTTCGCTCCTTGTTCGACGAACATCCCGATGCGGTCTATGCGATGGACCGGGACGGGAGCGTCACCGACTACAACGGTGGATTCGAGGCCTGGACCGGCGCCCGCGATGACCAGATCGTGGGCAGGCCACTGGAAGCCAGTTTGTTTGCCGAGCACCGCGACTTCGTTCGTGCCCAGTTCGAAGCGGCGGCTGCGGGCGCGGCGAGAACCTACGAATCGATCGCCGTCGGCGTCGACGGCCGCCGCCATGATGCCCGCGTGACCAATCTTCCGATCATCGTCGATGGCGAGGT
>JAYSZM010000029.1:0-2029 GCA_043738015.1 Lysobacterales bacterium | reverse complement strand
GATCGCGCCGATAATTCTGGTCGGGCTCTCGTTTCCGGGGGCCAGCATTATCGGTTCGATCGCGCAGGAATCGGGATGGGTCGCGCTGGGGATCGCCTGGTCGGTTGCCGAGCGCCTGCGCGAATTGTGGACGATGCCGCGCGCATCGAGGCTGGAAAAGATGCGCCGCCGAGCCTTGGTCGGCGGACGCATCAGCCTGCTGCTGCTGTTTGGGGGTGCAGGAACGGCGTTGATGATCGGAAGCTATCTGTACGACAGCGACACCGGTGGTGGGCAAGTCGTCACGCGGCACCTAGCCTGGTTCGTCGCCGCCTACTTCAGCCTGACCGCAATCGACGTCGTGCGCGTACATCGCGCGACGTTTGCGCGGTGCCCACGCACGCTGTTGCGCCTAGACCCGCTCGGTGTGGAATACCTCTGACCGTTATAGCCACATCTAGGAATCTGTTACCTACTGCGGGAATTCGAAGGAGCGTAGCGTAGACCGACGCGTCGAGGCCGAGAATTGCGATCCTATCCTTGCACGAAGGGGAAAATGGCCTCAAACCGAATCGGCTGGAAGCCACCAAGGAACGCTTAGTGAAAGTGTCAGACACTATCGTTAGGCTGGGGAAGACGAAGTAAATCCGAATTTCACCGGCTTATTTTAAGCTCAGGGTTCCTGAGCTTGAGCTCAAAGCCGATCAGGATGATTGACCTGATTTCTCGCGGCATCGTCAAGATGCAAGGTTCGCTTCTCTTGCGTAGTGGCTCTGCTAGCCGGACCAGTACGTATAATTCAGCGTAGCTCACGGGGGAGCATCCGATGTCAGTTCGAACCATTGTCGCCAATTGCCTGGCGCAGCACGTGCGTTCCAGTTGTCTGCTGCTGGTCATTGCGCTACTTGGCCTCGCGCCTGTGGCGCTGGCAGCGGACTCGCCCGACGGCATCTGGGCCGACGTGCCGCAAGCTGCGATCAGTCGCGGCGCGGCGCCGCGGCAGATCGTGCCGAGCAGCTACGCCACATTGCGGCTCAAGCGCGGCGGGCTTGATGTACTGCTGGCGCAGGTGCCGATGGAGCGCGATGTGCCAGTGCAACTCAGCAGCCACACGCTGAGTCTGCCGCTGCCCGATGGCAGCTACGGCAATTTCCGGATCGTCGAATCGCCGGTCATGGACCCGGAATTGGCCGCGAAGTTTCCGCAGATACGCACTTGGCTGGGGCAGGGCATCGATGATCCGACCGCCACCCTACGCTTCGACCTCACGCCGAAGGGCTTCCACGGCCAGATCATCTCCGTCGACGGCACGACCTTCATCGATCCGTTCCAGCCTGACGATGTAGAGCACTACATCAGCTATCACAAGGGCGATGCGCGCCGTGCGAAACCGATGATCTGCAGTGTCACCGGCGAGGAAGTCCCTGCTGATTCGCAGGACGATCACAAGCACCGCAGCACAGCCAAGATATCGTCGGGTACGCAGCTGCGCAGGTACCGCGTCGCGGTGGCGGCGACGGGCGAGTACACCGCGTTTCATGGTGGCACTGTGGCTCTGGGTCTGGCGGCGATCGTCACCACGTTCAATCGCGTCAACGGCATCTATGAGCGCGAAGTGTCCGTACGCATGGTGCTGGTCGGCAACAACAACCTGCTGGTCTACACCGATGGCGGCACCGATCCCTATACCAACGATGATGTCTTCGCGATGCTGGGTCAGAACCAGACCAACATCGACAGCATCATCGGCACGGGGAACTACGACTTCGGACATGTGGTCGGCACCGGCGAAGGCGGAGTGGCAAGTTTCGGTGTGATCTGCGCAGGCGGGACCAAGGCGGAAGGCGTAACGGGCAGGTCGGCGCCGGTGAGCGACGCCTTCGACGTGGACTACGTGGCGCATGAGGTCGGCCACCAGTTCGGCGGCGATCACACCTTCAACGGCGTGCAGGCCGCCTGCGGCGGCTCCGCTCGCGATGCCGGCGCGGCGTACGAGGCCGGGGGCGGCCTCACTGTTATGGGCTACGCAGGCATCTGCGGTCCGGACAAC
>JAYSZM010000028.1:0-22093 GCA_043738015.1 Lysobacterales bacterium | reverse complement strand
ATCTGGTAGCGGCCAAGGAATCGAGTCGCCTGATCCTGAAAAATCTCGAACGCGCAGGGCAATTGGTGCGCAGTTTCAAGCAGGTAGCGGTCGATCAGAGCAGTGAGGAGCGTCGTGTCATCAATCTCGGCGAATACCTCAACGAGATTGCCTTTGCACTGCAACCGGTGCTCAAGCGCACTCCGCACGAATTGCGCATCACCTGTGCCCAGGACATCAATCTGGACACCTATCCGGGCGCGATCTACCAGGTCGTGGTGAATCTGATCAGCAATGCGTTGACCCACGCTTTTCCGGGAGATCGCGCCGGTCTGATCGACCTGCGCGCCTACCGACGCGGCGGCGACGAGGTGGTACTCGAGTACCAGGACAACGGTGTTGGCGTCGAGCCCGAACTGATCAAACGAATTTTCGATCCGTTCTTCACCACCCGGCGCGGTCAGGGTGGCTCGGGACTCGGACTGCACATCGTCTACAACCGCGTGACCCAATTGCTGGGCGGAACAATAAGCGCCGAAAACCGCGATGGCCTGCACTTCGTCGTGCGCTGGCCAATCAGGCCGCAGAGCTGAATCGGTTTGCCATGCGGCGGCTCAATGGCCGCCCTGATCTCAACGCAGGCGCTCGAACACCTGGTCGCGGCTCAAGGCCTCGGCCTCGCTCGCGCGACGCTGCCGGTACTCGAAGCTGCCGGCCGCAAGGCCACGTTCCGAAACCAGTACGCGGTGCGGAATTCCGATCAGTTCGATATCGGCGAACATCTGTCCGGCGCGCAGGCCGCGATCATCAAGCACGGCGTCGATGCCCTCGGCGCATAGATCGGAATAGAGTGCCTCGGCAGCTGCCGAAACCGTGGGGTCATTTTTCGGATTGATCACGCATACTGCGACCTTCCAGGGCGCGATCGCGTCTGGCCAGATGATGCCGGCGGCGTCGAAATTCTGTTCGATCGCGGCAGCGACGATGCGGGACACACCGATGCCATAGCAGCCCATGTGCATGGCGCGCTTCTGACCAGTCTCATCAAGCACGGTCGCGCCCATTGCCTCGGCGTACTTCTGGCCCAGTTGGAATACGTGCCCGACTTCGATGCCACGCGCGATCCGGATCTCGCCCTGACCATCAGGTGAGGCATCGCCGACCACGACCTTGCGCAGGTCTTCGACGCGGCTGATCGCGGCATCGCGCAACCAGTTGGCACCGGTGTAATGGCTGCCATCCTGGTTCCCACCGCAAACAAAATCGGCGAGTGCGGCGGCGGCGCGGTCGACGATCAGCGGAATGTCTGCGGGCAATCCGGCCGGTCCAATGAAGCCGGGCTTGCAGCCGATTGCCGATTCGATTTCGGCCTCGCTGGCGAGTTCAGAGGCGCCGGGCAACTCTGCAAGCTTCTGTGCCTTGACCTCGTTGATCTCATGATCGCCGCGTACGCAGAGCGCAACCAGCCCCACGCGCCCGCGCACGATGATGGTTTTCACACAATCCTGCGGTCGAACTTTGAGAAAGGCGGAGACCTCGTCGATCGTTTTCTGCCGCGGCGTTTCGACTCGAGTAAGTGCCTGCTGGGGCGCTGCGCGCTCCTGCAAGGGCGCGACGGCTTCGGCCAGTTCAATATTGGCTGCGTACTGCGAGCCCGTGGAGAAGGCGATGGCATCTTCGCCGGAATCGGCGAGCACATGGAACTCGTGCGAAACATTGCCGCCGATCGCGCCAGAGTCCGCCTGAACCGCGCGGAATTGCAAGCCGAGCCGGGTGAAAATCCGGGTGTAGGCGGCATACATGTTTTCATATTCGCGCCCCAGACATTCCTCGGTCAGATGGAACGAATAGGCATCCTTCATCAGGAACTCGCGTGCGCGCATGGCGCCAAAACGCGGCCGGATTTCGTCGCGGAACTTGGTCTGGATCTGGTAGAAGTTCAGCGGCAGCTGCTTGTAGCTCTTGAGCTCATGGCGCGCAAAGTCGGTGATCACTTCCTCATGCGTGGGGCCGTAGCAAAACTCCTGCTCCTTGCGATCCTTGAGCTTGAGCAGCTGTCCGCCGAAGCGCGCCCACCGCTCGGTCTCGTCCCAGAGCTCGCGCGGCTGGATCGAGGGCATCAGAACTTCCAGGGCGCCGGCCCGGTTCATTTCCTCGCGCACGATCGCTTCGACCTTTCTCAACACGCGCAGCCCGAGCGGGGACCAGGTGTAGATGCCAGCAGCCAACTTGCGCAGCATGCCAGTGCGCAGCATCAACTGGTGACTGACGATTTCGGCGTCAGCGGGAACTTCCTTGACGGTCGATAGATGAAAGCGGGAAAGGCGCATGATTGCGTCGCTTGCAGGGCAGGGGACTGCCGATGATAGCCAGCGTTGCTGGAGTGGACCAGCGCTGTGCGGATCAGTCTTCGGGTGGTGGCGGTATTGCCGGCGCCCGGCCGGAGCTGGGCACTTCGGGTACCACGGTGCCGACCGGCGTCACGTTGGGCGTGTCGCGGATGACCTCGAACGCGGTATTCCGTGGTGGTCGGTCGGTGTAATTCCAGACACCCTTGTCATCTTTCCACTTGTAGAGCAGAGGTTCCTGGCCGGCCTCGGATCGGTTCGCCGCTGCGCCGGCACTGGGCCGCGGAGGCTCGGCCTGCTGAAATGAAGGCCACAGCGCGACCAGGGCGCCGAGCCCGATGGCGATCAATACTCCGAGGATCAAGGTACCGCGGTCCATACCAATGGGTTGCCGGATTACTCTGTGTCAGTTTCTTCCGCTTCGGCTGGAGCAGGCTCCGGCTTGCAGAACGCTGAAATCTGACGCTCCGCGGTCGCGATTTCTGCCTGATGCTGATCCAGATCCAGCTCCTCCGGCTCGCCATCACCGTCGGTGTCCTTGAGCACTTTTGGGTTGTTGTTGAGCACTTCGAGGTTCTTTTTTGCCGCCTTGCAATTTGTCGACTCGGGACTTTCGGCGCCGGGCTTGGTTTTCGGCTTGGCCTCGCCGTCTTCGTCCTCGTCCTCGTCCTCGTCGCCGCTGCGACCTGCCTGCGTCCGCACTTTGAGTTTGTCGGCGGGTTGGTCCTTGGGCGGGTTGGCGCTGTAATGCCAGACACCTTTTTCGTCCTGCCACTTGTAGAACTGCTCGGCCACAAGCGCTGGTGAAGTGACCAGCAGAGCGATCAGCAGGGTGGCGGCGAAGCCGGACACTCGGCGGGCGGACTGGTTCAAGCGTCGAATCGTGCTCGGCATGACAGGATCCTCATCCATTGGTGGCCCGATATTAGCGCCGCGCCAGCGCAAGGGAAGCGCCGCAGCGCGCATTGTTCAGCTCGCGTGCTCCTGCAACGGGCTCGATGAACGGTTTCCATGCTGCAGGGGTGAATTGGTCAGAGGCTCCTTGACGGCGGCGTTATACACTGGCGGCCACTCTCCTGTTGGCCGTCTGATGAGCGACGCTCCGATTACTCCGCCACCGCGCCATCCGGGCATCTATCTGTTGCCCAATCTGTTCACTACGGCGGCCATGCTGGCCGGCTATTTTGCAATTATCTCCGCGTTTTCAGGGCGCTACACCGAGGGCGCCATTGCGGTGTTTGTTGCCGGCCTGCTCGATGGGCTGGACGGACGAGTGGCGCGGCTGACCAATACGCAGAGCGATTTTGGTGTCCAGTACGACAGCCTGTCCGATCTGGTCAGCTTCGGCCTGGCGCCCTCCCTGGTGATGTATTCCTGGGCTTTGGCTGAGTTGAAGGTCTACGGTCCCATGGTCGGCAAGATCGGCTGGGCCGCCGCATTTGTTTACGCAGCCTGCGCGGCGATGCGCCTTGCGCGCTTCAATACCCAGGTGGCTGTGGTCGACAAACGCTATTTCCAGGGGCTGGCCAGTCCCGCCGCTGCTGGCCTGATGATGAGTTTTGTCTGGACCATGGAGCACCACGATATTGCCGGGGCCGACGTCGCGTTCGTCGCGCTTGCGATCACCCTGGTTGCCGCGATCCTGATGGTCAGTCGGATTCGGTATTGGAGTTTCAAGTCGATGCCGGCATCCGATCGTGTGCCCTTCGTGATGGCGCCAATCGCGATGGGTATCCTGGTGTTGCTGGCCATTCATCCGCAGTATCTGTTGCTGGCCATCGTCGGGGTCTACGTATTGTCCGGACCGCTGATGACCTTGTTCGGTTTGCGAAATCGGCGCAGTCTGCGGCAGCGTCCGCGTGGTCCCGGCACCCCGCAGGACTGACATGTCGGTAATTCCTGCGCCCGCCGAACCGGCACCACCGCCGATCACTGAACCGCTCGCCCTTATCGCCGAGTTGGCGCAGGCCCTGGCCTCGAGCCTTGATCTGCAGGCCACGCTGAGCAAGGCGGTGCAACGCATTGCCGCGGCCATGCAGGCCGAGGCGGCTTCGGTTTTTCTGGTCGATGAAGCGGAAGAGTTTCTGGTCTGCCGCGCTTCGGCCGGGCCGGTCGATATCGTCGGTCTGGAGCTGCCACTTGGATTGGGCGTGGTCGGCCGTGCCTACGCGAGTCGGACCTGCCAGCTGGTCCGTGATGCCAGCATCGATCCGGACTTCGACGAAGAGGTCGATCGACGCACCGGCTTCGTGACCCGTTCGCTGCTGTGCACGCCCTTGTTTTCCGGTCATGGCATCCTCGGCGTGCTGCAGGTCTTGAACAAACGCGGCGGTCTGCTGTTTGATGAGTCCGATCACCTGCTGTTGCGCGCACTCGCTGCGCCAGCGGCGCTGGCGATCAGCAATGCGCGGCTGGCGGCTGAGTCCCTGGAACGGGAACGCCTGCATCGCGAACTGTCGATGGCGCGCAGGATGCAGCGTAGCCTGTTGCCGCGTCGTCGCCGTGGTGGTTTTCCGCTGCTGGCATTGAATCGTCCAGCGCGCGAAATCTCCGGCGATTTTTATGATTATTTCGATCTCCCCGACGGGCGCATCGGATTCACCATCGGCGACGTTGCCGGCAAGGGGCTCGACGCGGCATTCCTGATGGTGCGCTGTGCCAGCCTAATGCGCTGGGCCGGCAAGGAGGGGCTGCCGCCCTCGCAATGGATGGCGCGGGTGAACGAAGAAATGTGCGAGACGCTCGGCAATGGCAGTTTCGTCTGTGCCGTTGCTGGCTACTTCGATCCCCGCCGGCGTTCCATCGTCTGGGCCAATGCTGGGTTTCCACCGCTGATCCTGCTCTGCCCCGGACAGCCGAGCCTGTCATACCGCGCCGAGGGTCCGCCTCTGGGGATTATTGCCGGCATGAATTTTCCGGAGCAGCAGGCAGCGCTGGCTGCAAATGCGGCGCTCTACCTGTTCTCCGATGGTGCCACCGATGCGCGGTCCGATTCGGGCGAGATGCTCGGCGTGGACGGCATGCTGGCGCTGATTGAAAAGCATGCCGGCTGGCGCCCGGAAACCCGGCTTCGCCGCATCGTCGGTGAGCTGCGCAGGATGAAACTTCACGACGACACCACCCTGATGCTGATCGGAGGTCCGTTCGAATGAGTGGACGGCCGCTGCTGAGTCTGAAAATTCCGGCGCGAGCCGAGGTCCTGGCCGAGATGCGTCAGCAATTGACCGCGACACTCGACGCGCTGGCCATAGCGGATCGGGAACGTGAGCGCATCGTCTTGGCGGTCCATGAGGCCTGCAGCAATATCATCCGTCACGCCTACCGCAATTGCCCTGCCGGCTCGATCCAGCTCAACGTCAGCAAGGTGCGCGGTCAGTTGCGCATCCGACTGCGTGACCGCGCGCCGCCAGTCGACCCCAGTTGCATCAAACCGCGCGATCTGGGTGAATGTCGGCCAGGTGGGCTCGGAGTCAATATCATCGACGACACCATGGATCGTTGGCGCCTGCGTCCGCTGAAGCATCGCGCCGGCAATGTGTTGTGCATGCGGCGACGCCTGCGCAGGGATAAAGGGACATGATGACAAAACCGATCAAGAATGGATGCGAACAACGCAGCGAGGCCGGCTGGGCCGTGCTCGATGTGTTTGGTGAAGTTGACCTCAGCTGGTCGCAGGAAATCCGCCGGCGCGTGCTCGATGCACTCGCCGCGGGTCCTGCCCTCGCTGTGGTGCTGGCGCGCGTCAGCTATATCGACTCGTCGGGAATTGCCGCTCTCGTCGAGGGCTTCCAGCAGGCGCGTGCCAAGGCCCAGCGGTTCGCTCTGGTCGCGCCCAGCGAATCGGTTCGTGCCGTACTCGAATTGGCCCGTCTCGACCGCGTGTTTCCGATCTATCCCAACCTTGCTGCCGCCCAGGCGGACTGAGCCGGTGAGTCTGCCACTGCGACTGGTCTCGCGTCTGGGCAAACGCAGTGTCGACGTGGTTCGCGGCCTGGGCTATGCCGGATCCCTGCTGGCCGAAAGTCTCTGGTTCAGCATTGCCGGATTTCGCACAGGCCAGGCCGTGCGGCTGGCGGCGGTGGCGGAACAGATGCGTCAGGTCGGCGTGAACGCCGTGCCGATCGTGGCTTTGCTCAGCTTTACCGTTGGACTGATGCTGGGTATCCAGTTTGTCGCCGCGCTCGGCGACTTTGGTGCGGAATCGCAGGTGCTGATGGCAGTGGCGAAATCGGTGACGCGCGAGTTCGGTGTGCTGATCACCGGCATCCTGATCGCTGGCCGTTCCGGGTCCTCGTTTGCGGCGCGGATCGGCTCGATGTCGGTGTCACAGGAAGTCGATGCGCTCGGTGTCATGGGGATCGATCCGGTGCGTTACCTGGCGGCACCGGCGCTGCTGGCCATGCTGATCATGATGCCGGTGCTGACCATTATTGCCAATGTGATGGCGATACTTGGAGCCGCCCTTTACTGCTCGCCAGTTCTCGACATCAGCCCGACCGTTTATGTGGTGCAGACGTTGAATCTGCTCGAGCCTGGAGATATCTGGCAGGGGCTTTCCAAAAGCCTCGTGTTCGCGGTCTTGATCACCCTGGTTGGTGTCAGTACCGGATTCGGTGTCAGTGGTGGTGCCGAAGGTGTTGGTCGTGCAACCACACGCGCCGTGGTGTATTCAATTTCGGCGATCATCGTCGCCGACATGATCTTCAGCTACTTCCTGAATCGCTGAGATGAGCCCTTCCGATCCCGTCATCGATGTCCGTCAACTCGAAGCCTACTATGGGCGGCGGCGCATCCTGCATGGGGTTGATCTCCAGGTGATGCCGGGTGAGATCCGCGTGATCATGGGTGCCTCGGGCTCGGGCAAAAGCACCCTGCTCCGTCACATCATCGGCCTGCAACGCCCGCATTCAGGCGAAGTCCGCATCCTCGGCACCGATGTGGCCAGGGCCGGCTCGACCGAGATGCTGGCGCTTCGGCGACGACTCGGCGTCTCATTCCAGGGCGGCGCGCTGATCACCTCGATGAGCGTGGGTGAAAACGTCTCCCTGCCGCTGCGGGAACACACGCGCCTGGATGAGAACACGATCCGCATCATGAGCCGACTCAAACTCGAGGTGGTCAATCTGGGTGGCTTCCAGGACCTGATGCCCTCGCAGCTGTCCGGCGGCATGACCAAACGCGCGGCGCTCGCGCGTGCGATCGTGATGGATCCCAAGCTGCTGTTTTTTGACGAGCCCTCGGCTGGCCTCGATCCTGTGGTCTCAGCCGAACTCGATGAGTTGATCCTGAAGTTGCGCGACGCTCTGCGCATGACGATTGTCGTGGTCACCCACGAGCTGGAAAGTGCGCTCAAGATCGCTGACACGATTACCGTGCTCGACCACGGGCGGGTTCTGGAGACCGGGCCCACCGCCAGCGTACAGGCCAGCAGCAACGAACGTATCCAGGATCTGTTTCGTCGTCGACCGCGTCACGTCGAGGTCGATGTCGACGAATATCTGCGCCGATTGACCCAGGAAGAGCTCTGAGTCGCGACGCCAGTGTGTGTGATGAAGCGAACGCACTGAGCTTTGCCAGCGCAAAAAAAACCGCCGCGGGTCACGCGGCGGTTTTTCATGTGGAGCCTGATAGCCGAATCAGAAGCGCCAGACCCCTGATACCGAATAGGTGTCGACCCGATCCGAGAAATCGGCAGCGGCATCCAACTGGAACTTTTCGAACGCCCAGCCAAAGCCCGCCGAATAATGTGTCTGCGATTCGCCGATCGAGAACAGCACCGCATTGGCGATGGCATCAACGCTGCTGCCATCGGGCACGCCTTCGAACTGGATCGAGTGCTCGGGGTCCTGCCAGACGCCGGCACGCAGACTGAACGGATGCGCGAAGTTGGTGAAGGTGTATTCGCCACCGAGACGGACTTCGACGCCATTGTCGACACCAAGGGGTTTCAGACTGGGCTGGATGCCGCTGTCATTCAACACGAAATTGGATTCCACGCCGCCACCGGTCAGATCCGAGTAGCTGATGTAGTTGACGTCGAGCGAGATCGTGACCGGCTCGGCCGGGCGCCAAGTGGCGCCGACGCCGAACACGTCGGGCGCATCAAAGCTCGCATCCTTGACGAAGGCGACTGTGCCATTGGCATTGACGCGCGCGGCCTGGTAGGTGAATTTCGGCGCACGCCGATAGACCGTACCGAACTGCCACTGGTCATTGGCCTTGTACTGGGCGCCGACGTTGTAGCCGAACGCGTTGTCGCCACCGAATTGACGGGTGGAGAACTGGATCACGCTGGATGTTGGTGAGGCGACGCGAACCGTTGCCGAGTCGATGTCGAATTTGTAGTGGTTCAGGCTCAGGCCCATCGAGAACTGATCACTGAACTTGTAGGCGCCTGACAGGCCGTTGACCATGGTCTCGACGTCGATCGCCGCGCCGAATGGAAAGACCACCAGATTACTGTCCGACGAGCTCGGGCCGACGCTGCCGAAGGACGTTTCGAAATTCAGGAACTCGTGCCGGTAGAGGGCGAGCGACCAGCCGTCCATCGGGATGACCCAGGACAGGAACGAGATGTTGCGGACGTCGGTGCTGGCTTCACCATAAGCCAACCCAGCGGTGCCAAACGGATTGGTGGTGAACGTGCCGCCGGCGACGTATTGGGTGTTGTAGTCGGTCTGACGGATTTCCATCGAGATTTCCGGGGAGGCGAGTTGCACCAGGCCTGCCGGATTGGTGAAGGCGGCGGTCGCATCATCGGCGAGGGCGAGAAATGCGCCACCCATGCCGAGGCTGCGTGCGCCCGGTGCCGAAAAGTTGAACTGGATCGAGGCATTACCTTCCTCGTCAGTGATTGCAAACGCAGATGAAGCGGAGCCGAGCAAGGCGGCGCCAATGGCAAGCACGAGCAGCTTTTTCATTTTGAACTCTCCTGACTGGATTCTTCTGAACCCGCCCGGGGGCAGGGGCGGCGCGATCATAGCATTGGTGGTTTGCCCGGCGAGCCGCGTACGCGGCCTCCCGGCTGGTTTATGATGGGGACCCGACCCGAGGAGCTGGCTTATGAGTACCGCCTATATCGTGATGGCTGTAATCGTTGTATTTGCCTGGCTGGGGGTGGTCCGGGTGCCCCAGGGTTATGAATTCACGCTTGAGTGGTTTGGCCGCTATGTGCGCACCCTGACTCCGGGACTCAATTTCATCATTCCGTTTGCGCACAACGTGGGCAAGCGGATCAACATGATGGAGCAGGTGCTGGACGTGCCGCGACAGGAGGTGATCACCCGCGACAATGCCGTGGTCGCTGTCGATGGCGTGGTTTTCTATCAGGTGCTGGATGCGCCCAAGGCGGCTTACGAAGTGTCCACGCTCGAGATCGCCATTCTGAATCTGGTGATGACCAATATCCGTACCGTGCTCGGCTCGATGGATCTGGACGAATCCCTGTCCAAGCGTGACGTGATCAATGCCCAGTTGCTCAAGGTCGTCGACGAGGCGACCCATCCCTGGGGTCTGAAATGCAATCGCATCGAGATCAAGGACATCACGCCGCCGCGTGACCTGGTCGAATCGATGGCGCGCCAGATGAAGGCCGAGCGTGACAAGCGCGCGTCGATTCTCGAGGCTGAGGGATCCAGGCAGTCGGCGATTCTGCGTGCCGAAGGTGAAAAGCAGGCGGCCGTACTCGAATCCGAAGGGCGCAAGGAAGCCGCCTTCCGCGATGCCGAAGCGCGCGAACGATCCGCGGAGGCCGAGGCCAAGGCGACCATGATGGTTTCGCAGGCGATCGCCAAGGGCGATCTACAGGCGATCAATTATTTTGTGGCTGACAAATACGTTTCCGCGCTGCAGGCGCTGGCCACCGCGCCCAACCAGAAGGTGCTACTGATGCCGATGGAGTTGACCGGCATCCTGGGCACGCTCGCGGGCGTTGCCGAATTGGCCCGAGCCAGCTTCGAGGACCGCGCCGCGGCGCCCAAGCCGCCGCGTCCGCCCAAGCCCTTCGAGGAACATCGCAATGGATAAGGTGGTCTATCTCTGGTGGAGCATTGGCGGCCTGCTGCTGCTTGCCGAGATGCTTCTGCCCGGCGCCAGCCTGCTGTGGCTGGGTTTTGCGGCCTTGGCAATGGGTGTGCTGATGATCTTTCTGCCGGATCTCTCGTTCCTGGTTCAGGCGCTGATTTTCGGTGCTTTCGCGGCGACGGCCGTCGGCCTGTATCTGCGTTTCTTCCGCCCACGCGAACCGGTTACCGACCGCCCTCTGCTGAACAAGCGGGCGTCACAACTGATCGGCCGTGAGCTCGAACTGAGTGAGGGCATCACGATGGGCCGCGCCAAGGTGCAGATCGGCGACGCCTTCTGGACGCTTGAAGGCCCCGATATGCCAGCGGGGACGCGGGTCCGGATCGTTGCCACCGATGGCATTGTGCTCAGGGTTCAGGCGCACTGAGCATTGCGCGAAACCGGAGCGGCGTGGCCGCTCCGGTCGATACCTCAGGCCATCTGCGCTGCGACGAAGTCCCAGTTGACCAGGTTCCAGAACGCCTCGACGTACTTTGGGCGGGCATTGCGGTAGTCGACGTAGTAGGCGTGCTCCCAGACGTCGCAGGTCAACAGGGCACGGTCGCTGCCGGTCAGCGGTGTAGCGGCATTGGATGTGCTGACCAGGGCCAGGCTGCCGTCGGCACGCTGCACCAACCAGCCCCAGCCCGAGCCGAACGTGGTGACGCAGGTCTGGCTGAACTGCTCCTTGAACTGCGCGAATGAACCGAATGCCGCATTGATCGCATCGGCCAGTTTTCCTGTTGGCTCGCCGCCGCCATTGGGCTTGAGGCAGTTCCAGTAGAAAGTATGGTTCCAGACCTGGGCCGAATTGTTGAACATGCCACCGCTGGATTTGCGGATGATCTCTTCAAGCGACAGCGATTCAAATTCGGTGCCCTTGATCTGGTTGTTCAGATTGGTCACATAGGCCTGGTGATGCTTGCCATAGTGGAAGTCGATGGTTTCGGCGGAGATGTGCGGGGCAAGGGCGTCTCGGGCGTAGGGCAGGGCAGGCAGTTCAATGGCCATGGGGTGGACTCTCGACGGTTGCGCTGGTCAGCGCGGGCTCATGATTGTAGAGCGGTGGCTGTCCGCCTGCACTAGAATACGATTATCGGCTGCCGCCGCGGCCATCAATCGAGAAGCTTTGTCATGGATATCATCGAACAGATTCGCAGCACCGTCGAATCGCATCCCATCGTGCTCTTCATGAAGGGCACGCCGCAATTTCCGATGTGTGGATTCTCCAGTCGCACCTCGGCAGCGTTGCGCGAAGTCGGCGCCCAATACCACTCGGTCAATGTGCTCGAGAACCCCGAGATTCGCGCCAATTTGCCGCGCTACTCGAACTGGCCGACCTTTCCCCAGTTGTTCATCAATGGTGAATTGATCGGCGGTTGCGACATCACCATGGAACTTTACGAGAAGGGTGATCTTGCCCAGATGGTGAGCGAGGCGCAGAAAGTCTGAGTGCCGCGATGAGTACGCCGACTATCACGTCCGCATCGGCGGGCTCGTCGCTGGCCGGACGCGTTGTTCTGGTAACCGGAGCAGGCGGTGGCCTGGGTGCCGAGTTGTGCCGTCAAGCCGCAACTGCCGGCGCGACCCTTGTCCTGCTCGGGCGCCGCGTGCGGCCCCTGGAAAAACTCTACGACGAGATCGTGGCCCTGGGCGCTGCCGAGCCCGCGATCTATCCGCTCGACCTCGAAGGCGCCGGTCCGGCCGATTTCGCCGAGCTTGCTGCAAATATCGAGCGCGAATTCGGCCGCCTCGACGGCATCGCGCACACCGCGGCGCATTTCACCGGGCTTACCGCGCATGCCCAGGTCCCTCCGGAGGAGTGGCTGCGCAGCATCCAGGTCAACCTTAATGCACCGGTCGCACTGAGTCTGGCCTGTCTGAGCCTGCTCAGGCAGAGTCCCGATGCGGCCTTGCTTTGGGTGCTTGACGAGGCCGAGCGCGTCGGTCGAGCCCACTGGGGCGCCTATGGGGTATCCAAGATCGCGTTGGCTGGAGTGATCTCGCAGTGGGCGGATGAGCTGGAAAACAGTCGTGTGCGCGTGCATGGCCTGGTGCCACGACCGATGCGCACCAAACTGCGTGCTCGCGCCTATTTCGCCGAAAATCCGGCCAACGTCGAAATGCCAGCCGCCGTGGCAGCGCGATGTATCGAACTGCTCTCCGCTGAGGGAATGCCGTGGCGCGGTAAGCTGCGCGATCTCAATACCGAAAGCTAGCCCGCAGGTCGAAACGCTGCTGGCCTGCGCAGATCGCCACCGGCTGGGGAAACAATCAGATGACCACACTGTCCGTTGCGTTGCTGTTGTTCCTGGTCATGGACCCGCTCGGCAATGTGCCGCTGTTCCTCAGCCTTTTGAAAGACCTGCCGCCAAAGCGCCGCCGAATCGTGCTCGCGCGTGAATTGCTGATTGCGCTGGTCACCCTGCTGGCGTTTCTCTACGGCGGCAAGCTGCTGCTTGAGGCACTGCATCTGCGTCAGGAGTCAGTGAGCATCGCCGGTGGCATCGTGCTGTTCCTGATCGGCGTGCGGATGATCTTTCCGCCGCACGAGGGCCTGTTCGGCCCGCTTCATGGCGGCGAGCCGATCATCTTTCCGATGGCGATTCCCGGGATCGCCGGCCCCTCGGCGATGGCCATGCTGATGCTGCTGGGCCACGAGCATCCGGGGCGCACGCTGGATTGGACCATCGCGCTGTTTGCCGCATGGGCCGCGACTGCGGTGGTTCTGTTCAGTGCGACCCTGCTGTTTCGCTGGCTCGGCGCCAGCGTGCTCGGGGCACTTGAAAAGCTGATGGGCATGCTTCTGGTCGCCATTTCGGTGCAGATGCTGCTCGACGGGTTCGCCGCCTTCCAGCGCGTTTCTGCCACCGGCCTCTGACGTGACCATTCCTGGCCTGGGCTCGACTCAAGCATTGAAAAAAAATGTGAAAACAGCACTGCCGGGGTTACGGTGAGGGTCTGACGCCAGATTGTTAGCAATCTGTCATCCAGAGAGGTTAAACTGTCGTTAATCCCTCTCTCGTCATCTATGACGTGTGTGGCTCCCTTGAATGAGTGCGCGCGCCGACGGATGTTTTGTGATGTATGGGATGTCCGTGTTGCCATCAACAAGAAGGTGAAAACCATGTTCAAGCGAAACACAGTGCGCTTCGTACTGATTGCGTTGCTTGCCCTGATCGTCAGCGTGCCTGCCTTTGCGCAGAGCACTTCGGCGAGCTTGGCCGGCCGCATCGTCGATACCCAGGGTTCCCCCATTGCGGGCGCCACGGTCGACGTCCTCCATCAGCCTTCGGGCACCAAGCAGACTCTGGTTACCGGAGCCGATGGTCGTTTCAGCACGCGCGGTCTGCGTGTCGGTGGCCCCTACACGGTTACTGCAAGCAAGGACGGCCTCGATGCCGCCAGCCGTAGTGACGTGTTCCTGCTGCTGGCCGAGACGGCTTCGGTCACCTTGACCATGGTCAGCGACGCTGCCGAACTCGAAGCTGTTGAAGTAGTTGCCTCTTCCTCGCTTTCGACGTTCACTCCCGACAATATGGGCGCATCGACCAATATCACGGTTGAAACCATTGAAGAGCTGCCGTCGATCGGCCGCAGCATCGGTGACTATGTCCGCTTCGATCCGCGCATCGTGCAGACCGACAAAGGTCGCGGTGAGCTGTCCGCAGCCGGCCAGAACAATCGCTACAACAACATCCGTGTTGATGGCGTGCCAACCAATGACCAGTTCGGTCTGAATGCGACCGGCCTGCCGGCACTGAACCAGCCGATCTCGATCGACTGGATCCAGGAATTCAACGTCGGTATCTCGAATTTCGACGTGACCCAGACCGACTTCGTCGGCGCCAACATCAATGCCGTTACCAAGAGTGGTGGCAATGAGTTCAGCGGTGGCGTCTACGCTGTCTATCGCAACAACGACATGGTCGGTGATGAGCCGTCCGACTTCACCGGCTTCGACGACGAGTACACCGTCGGCGGCTATGTCGGTGGTCCGATCATCAAGGACACCCTGTTCTTCTTCCTCGGCTATGAAGAGTTCCAGCGCTCGTCGCCAGCTCCGGATGTTGGCCTCGTTGGTTCCGGCGCCAGCACCGAAGTACAGGGCCTGACTCAAGCTGACTTCGATCGCATCCTGTCGATCGCTTCGGGCTACGGCATCAATGTCGGTGGCACTTCGCTGCCCAGCGGGCTGGACAACACTGACGAGAAGCTGATCGCCAAGTTGGATTGGAACATCAACGACGCACACCGCATGACCTTCCGCTACAACAAGACCGAAGGCGTCGACCAGGTTCTGCCGAATCTCGGCCGTACCGCGTATTCGTTCTCGTCGAACTGGTGGCAGAGCAATATCAGCTTCGAGAACTACGCCCTGCTGCTGTACAGCAACTGGTCCGACTCGTTCTCGACCGAAGCCAATGTCTCATACTCCGAGTATCGTTCGGCGCCGTCCTTCGACATCCGCGCACCGCAGGTTCGCGTTGGCGTCAACAACAACGGCACCGGCGTGTTCTTCGGCACCGAGCGTTCGCGTCAGTCCAACGACTTGGCCGTTGACACCCTGACCGGCTTCTTCGCCGGTGACTGGTACGTTGGCGACCACGTGGTCCGCATGGGCTTCGATTACGAAGGCAATGACGTCTACAACCTGTTCCTGCAGGACACCTTCGGCAACTACAACTTCAGCAGCATCGACGACTTCGAAGCCGGCACCTGGCGTACCTTCTCGTTCCAGGCCCTGCGCCCGGGCGTGGACTCGGCCGCTGCCCAGTTCGAGTTCGCCAACCTCGGCCTGTTCCTGCAGGACACCTGGACCTATAGCCAGAACCTGAACTTCCAGTACGGTATCCGTATCGACCGCAACATCCTGAGTGACGAGCCGGAGTTCAATGCCGCCGCCCTCGCGACCTTCGGTTATGACAACACCGCTACGACGGACGGCCAGGTCTCGGTGCAGCCGCGCCTCGGCTTCAACTACACCTTCGACAGCGATCGGGCCACCCAGCTGCGCGGTGGCGTCGGCCTGTTCCAGGGTTCCTCGCCGGGCGTCTGGTTGTCGAACTCGTTCTCCAATCCGGGCGTCCTGACCCAGGCTGTCTCGTTGCAGAATGGCAGCGGCTTCAATCCGAATCCGGATACGCAGGCGCCGCCGATCGGTACCCCGCCGGCCGCCCTGGTCAACTTCATGGATCCGGATTTCCAGCAGCCGACCGTGTGGAAGATCAACCTCGCATTCGAGCGCGAACTGCCGTGGATGGGCCTGGTTGCTGGCGTCGAGTGGCTGCGCAACGTCACCGAGCAGGGCGTCGCGTTTGAGCACCTGAATCTGGGTGCGGCGCGTGGCATCCTCCCGGATGGCCGCAATTACTACTGGACCAATGTGCTGCCGGCCAACTTCACCGCGACCGGCAGCAGCAGCGCGATCCAGAGCCGCTTCAACCGCAATCGCAGCTTCACCGATGTGGTGCTGCTGAAGAACACCACCAAGGGCATGTCGGACAACCTGACCCTGTCGCTGGACAAGCCGTTCGAGAACAACTGGGGCGCCCGCATTGCCTATACCTATGGCAAGTCAAATGAAGTCAGCCCGGGTACCTCGTCGGTCGCCCTGTCGAACTGGAATGGTCGCGCGATCTTCAATCCGAACGAAGAAGAGAGCAACAGTGCGAACTACGAGATCCGTGATCGTTATACGGGCCTGTTCACCTATCGCCTGTCGTTCGCCGAGGACTTCCCGACCACGTTTGGTCTGTTCTATGAAGGCCGCTCGGGCCGCACCCATGGCTACGGCTTCGTTGGCGACGCCAATGGCGACGGCATCCAGGGCAATGATCTGTTCTACATCCCGCTGCCGGGTGAAGTCGTCTATACGGCAAGCTCGTCGGCCGCGGATATCGCTGCATTCGAGGCCTACATCGACAGCCAGGACTATCTCGCCGCCAATCGTGGTGAAGTCGCCCGTCGCAATGCAGGTCGCTCGCCGTACATCAACCAGTTCGATCTGCGCATCACCCAGGCCATCCCGGCTGGTTGGGGCAATCGTGCCGAGATCTTCCTGGACATCCAGAACATCGGCAACCTGATCAACAAGGACTGGGGCCACATCGACGAAGTCGGCTTCCCGTACAACCTCGGTGTCGCCCGTATGTCCGGCGTCGAGAACGGCCGCTACGTCTACAACGTGTCGACCTATGTCAACGAAGCCACCGGCGCACTTCAGCTGCCGTCCACCGGCCGCGCTGATGGTATCGGTCAGTCGCGCTGGTCGGCTCAGATCGGCGTGCGCTACGAGTTCTGATCCAAGGCGGTTCGCAATACCCGAAAGGGCGGCCCACAAGGCCGCCCTTTTTTTTTCTGATCGGGATCTGGGTGCGGGAAAGCTTGACCGCCGGCTCAGGATTCGGAATGCTTACCGATCCGCGGCCCGATGGCCGCCGATCTTCTTCTTCACTGGACCCGATGGTCAACATCAGTCTGCTCAGAAATCTGGTTCCCCTTGCCTCGCTTCTGCCGACCGACAGGGCGGAGTTGGCCAAGCATGCACGGGTGGGGGCTTATGCGCCTGGGCAGATCTTGTTCAGTCGTGGTGAACCGGCGAAGACGATCCCCTACTTGCTGAGTGGTGAAGTCGAGATTTTTGACGGACTGGACTCGCGCGTGGTCCGTGCCGAGACGCCCGAGGCCCGCCAGCCGCTGGCGCAAGGCGCGCGCAGGGCGACGACGGCGACCTGCGTCAAGGCTGCTCAGGTGCTTCTGGTTGATCGCGAACAGCTCGATCTGGTGCTGACCTGGGCGCAGACCGGCGGTGTCGAAGTGGTCGAGTTTTCGAGCAAGTCGGCCGATACCGAGGAGCCGAACGACTGGATGACAGCCCTCCTGCAGAACCAGGCCTTCCATTTGATTCCGCCGGGCAATATCGCGCAGTTATTTTCCTGCATGCAGGCAGTCTTCTACGAGGCCGGCAAGACCATCATCCGCCAGGGTAATCCGGGCGATGCCTATTTCATCATCACCTCGGGCCGGGTGCAGGTGGTGCGCGAGGAAAGCGATGGCATCAACGAGACCGAGATTTCCCAGCTCTCGGTCGGGCGGGGATTCGGCGAGGAGGCTCTGGTTTCCGGTCAGCCGCGCAATGCCAGCGTGCGCGCCTTGACCGATACTCATCTGATGCGCGTCAGCGCAAGCGATTTCGCGCGGCTGCTCAAGGCGCCGTTGATGCGCGAAATCAGTCTCGACGAGATCAGCGCAGGAACTCAGCTGATCGACGTGCGGCTGCCAGACGAGTTTCGCGCCGGGCACCTGCCCGATGCGATCAATATGCCGCTCTCGCGAATTCGCGATCTCGCGGTCGAACTCGACTCCGCCCGGGTCTGTGCGGTCTATTGCGATACCGGTCGCCGCAGCGCATCGGCGACTTTCCTGTTGTGCGAACGCGGGTTCGATGCCCGCCTTATTTCCGGCGGTGTTGAAGCCGGCTTGTTGACCGATCTGGTCTGATTCGATTTCTGGAGTGGACATGCGCGCACCTGCTGCGACATTGGTAAATGCTTTGATTTCGCCGCTCGGCGGCATGGATGTGTTGTCGCGGCAGGAAGTTTCCCGTCTGCGTGATGCAAGTTCTGGTGGATTGCATCTGCTGATGCGGCGCTGCGCGCTCGCTGTACTCAATAGTGGCTCGCAGAGCGATGATCCGCGTGCGATGAGTGAGCGCTACCCCGATTTCGATATCCAGGTGCTGCAGCAGGACCGCGGCATCAAGCTGGAGCTGAAAAGTGCGCCGGCTGAGGCCTTTGTCGACGGCAAGATCATCCGGGGCGTCAACGAGCAGTTGTTCGCCGTGGTGCGTGACATTGCCTACGTCAACAGCGATATCCAGTCGGGGCGGTTCAACCTGCAGGAGTCGCAGGGCATCACCAATGCCGTGTTCGAGATCCTGCGCAATGCGCGGGTATTGCGTCCGAATGTCGACCCCAATCTGGTCACCTGTTGGGGTGGCCACTCGATTCCGCGTCACGAATACGAGTACACCAAGGCCGTCGGGTACCAGCTCGGCTTGCGTGGTCTGGATATCTGTACCGGCTGCGGGCCGGGTGCGATGAAGGGTCCGATGAAGGGCGCGACGATTGGGCACGCCAAGCAGAGGCGACGAACCAACCGCTATATCGGCATAACCGAGCCCGGCATCATCGCGGCCGAGTCGCCCAATCCGATCGTCAATCACCTGATCATCATGCCGGACATCGAGAAGCGCCTTGAGGCTTTTGTCCGCATCACCCACGGCATCGTTGTGTTTCCTGGCGGTGTTGGAACGGCTGAAGAAATTCTCTATCTGCTCGGCATCCTGCTGCATCCGGGGAATGCCGGCACGCCGTTTCCATTTGTCATGACCGGGCCCAAGGAATCAGCTGCTTACTTCGAGCAGATCGATGCCTTCCTGCGCCTGGTACTGGGCGACTCGGTCGCCGATCACTATCAGATCATCGTTGACGATCCGAGCAAGGTCGGCGCGGCCATGGCCAAGGGTGTCAACAAGGTGCGCGAATTCCGCATCAATCAGCGCGATGCGTTCTTCTTCAATTGGGCCTTGCAGATCGAGGAATCCCTGCAGCATCCGTTTGCTCCGACCCATGCCAACATGGCCTCGCTGCGGATCACCCGCGACCAGGAGCGGCACGCCCTGGCTTCGCAGTTGCGGCGCGCGTTTTCGGGCATAGTCGCGGGCAACGTCAAAGAAGAGGGTATGCGCGCGATCGAGGAGCATGGCCCGTTCGAAATTCACGGAGAATCCGACATCATGCAGGCATTGGACCGGCTTCTTGCTGCCTTTGTGGCGCAGCACCGCATGAAGCTGCCAGGTGGTCAGGCCTACGAGCCCTGTTACCGCGTGGTCACCTGAGGGGGGGGGCGCCCAAGCCGCGACATCGTGGGCCCTTGGCATAGGCTGCGGCCTGAGGCGGACGCCTTCGCTGCAACCGACTCGGCATCACTGCGCGGCCAACAAATGCGCAATGGGTGCTGAGCGCGAGATCGCGAACATACGTTTGATGTAGGTATCGTGCCGGCAAATGGTGTGATCTTGTCAGCAACTGGACATGTCGCCGCCAAACCCGCACACTAGCTCCCCTGTTATCGGGAAGCGGTTCGTGGCCCAGATTCTGATGCTCAACGGTCCAAACCTCAATCTGTTGGGTCAGCGCGAGCCGGACACCTACGGCCGGCTGACGCTGGACGAAATCGTCCAGGACGCCTCGCGGCAGGTCACAGTGGCGGGGCACCAGTTCGATCATTTGCAGAGCAATAGCGAACTGGCACTGATCGAGCGGGTTCATGCCGCTCGCGAGGCCGAAACCGGTTTTATCGTGATCAATCCAGGCGCCTTCACCCATACCAGTGTGGCGCTGCGCGATGCGTTCGCAGCAGTGCGCATTCCGTTCATCGAAGTGCATATTTCCAATGTCTACGCGCGTGAGCCGTTTCGCCATCGTTCCTTGTTTTCCGATCTCGCTGTCGGCGTCATCTGTGGTCTGGGCGGCGCGGGTTATGAATTTGCGGTCACCCTGGCGCTGCGACGCCTGGCGATCCAGTAAGGCAGTTGCCCGTGGTACGGGCGCGCCGCCGAGGTTTGGCGGTCATCCATCAACATCAAGGAGAGGGCCACCCATGGACCTTCGCAAAATCAAGAAACTGATCGATCTGCTGGAAGAATCCAATTTGATCGAGTTGGAGATCAAGGAGGGCGAGGAGACCATCCGGCTCTCACGCGCATCCCGGTCGGCGCCCGCACCCGTACAACAGGCGCCGGCACCGGTAACGCATGTCCATGTCGAGCAGCGCCCGAGCGCCACGCACGCTCCGAGTCATGCCAGTTCGCCGAGCAACGAGGGTGGGCATTCGAGCGGACGCGAGCTGCCCGACGGTCATGTGATGCGCGCGCCGATGGTTGGTACCTACTATGCCTCAGCCGGGCCCGACGCACCGCCCTTCGTCAAAGTCGGTCAGCAAGTCAAGGCGGGGGATGTGATGGGCATCATCGAAGCGATGAAGATGTTCAACCAGATCGAGGCAGAAGTCTCGGGCACCGTGACCGCGATACTGGCCGCGAGCGGGCACCCGGTTGAATTCGACGAGCCGCTGTTCGTGATTTCCTAGCCGGCCAGCAGCGAATGCGTTCGTGGTCGCCCCCCGCCGCCAGGATAGGCGGGCAGCGATCGGGAAGAACGGATGCAGCGCGGGTCGCGTGGCAGTCTTCGGCCATGGCCAGGAGGGTGGATTTGGCGGACCAGGGTCCGTTCTGCACCTTCCGGATATCGGCTCGAAGTTTCAGTGAATCATGTTGTAGGGGAGCCTCATGCTCGACAAAGTCGTCATTGCCAACCGCGGTGAAATCGCGCTGAGAGTATTGCGCGCCTGTCATGCGCTCGGCATCAAGACCGTGGCGGTGCACTCCACCGTAGATCGCAATCTCAAGCACGTCGGCATGGCCGACGAATCCGTATGTATTGGCCCGGCTCCGGCGATCGAGAGCTATCTGAATGTGCCGCGTATTATTTCTGCGGCCGAGGTGACCGACGCCCAGGCGATCCATCCGGGCTACGGATTTCTCAGCGAGAACGCCGATTTTGCCGAGCGCGTGGAAAAGTCCGGATTCATCTTCATCGGACCAACCGCTGATGTGATCCGGCTGATGGGCGACAAGGTTGAGGCAATCAAGGCGATGAAGGCCGCGGGTGTGCCCTGTGTGCCGGGGTCTGATGGTCCATTGGGCGAAGACGCCAGTGAGAACGCGGTGATCGCCAAGCGCATCGGCTATCCGGTCATCGTCAAGGCGGCGGGTGGTGGCGGTGGTCGCGGTATGCGCGTCGTGCACACCGAGCCCGCACTGCATAACGCGATCCAGACCACCAAGGCCGAGGCCAAGGCAGCCTTCGGCAACGACATGCTCTACATGGAGAAGTTTCTCGAGAATCCGCGTCACATCGAGATCCAGGTGCTGGCCGACGGACAGGGCAATGCGATCCACCTGGGTGAGCGCGACTGCTCCATGCAGCGTCGCCACCAGAAGGTGGTCGAAGAGGCGCCTGCGCCCGGAATCACGGCTGAGATGCGCGGGCGTATCGGTGCGGTCTGCGTCGAGGCCTGCCTGCGCATTGGTTATCGCGGCGCCGGGACTTTCGAGTTCCTGTTCCAGGATGGCGAGTTCTATTTCATCGAGATGAACACGCGTATCCAGGTCGAGCATCCGGTCACCGAGATGATCACCGGCATTGATCTCGTGCGTGAACAACTGCTGATCGCCTCTGGCCAGAAGCTCTCGATCAGTCAGGCCGATGTCCAGATCAGCGGCCACTCGATCGAATGCCGAATCAATGCCGAGGATCCCGACACCTTCATGCCGAGCCCTGGACTGATCAAACGCTTCCATGCCCCCGGTGGTCCCGGTGTGCGCGTCGATACCCATATCTACGATGGCTACCGGATTCCGCCCAACTACGATTCGATGATCGGCAAGCTGATCGTGCACGGCCGTGATCGCGCCCAGGCCATCGCGCGCATGCGGGTTGCGCTGGCCGAGCTGGTCGTCGATGGCATCAAGACCAATGTGCCGTTGCAGGCACGCATCATGGCCGATCCAGGCTTTCAGGCTGGTGGCGCGAACATCCATTATCTGGAAAAACGCATCGCCGAACGCAAGGAAAAAG
>JAYSZM010000027.1:0-9602 GCA_043738015.1 Lysobacterales bacterium | reverse complement strand
CGGCAACGCCTGAGCGAGATCGAAGCCGCGCCCGCTTCCGCCGGGCACGCGCTGGCGCCGGTGCTGGGTATTCGGGGACTGTCGGTGCTGCGGATGAGCCAAGCCGAATACCTTGGCTTGGTTGACTTCAGCGGTCGGCAGATTCGCGCCGACAAACGTGGCGCCATTGTCGGCCCCACACCGGCGGTAGTGGCCAGACTGGGAATGCCCAGCGGGTGCTGGACGCGGCAAGTCATGGCGGTGGGCTCAGGGTACGGCCGCGCGATTGGTGAAACGGAAAGCCTGATCGAGAAAGCCCGAGCGATGGGCCAATGCTGGCTGCGTGGAATAGGCACTGCACGAGCCCTGTCCAAAGTGCCTGGCTGAAACGAACCCAGCGAGATCACTGGACAGTGGCGCGGCAACCGCTGCGTCCAAGCGCGCCCATCCGGTGCCAGTACTCGCGAACAGCGTTCGACTCCAACCCCGCCTGCTTCCCTCGAAGTCAGCGCACCATGTTGTGACGGTCGACAACGACTGGCGGCGCCGTGACGAAAAATGTGGGTGTCCAATTTTCCGTGTCCAATTTTCCGTGCGTGAATAGTGGGTGTCCTGTTGTTCCACCGGTACACCTTTGGGCTTCGTAACCACAAAGGTACCGCCACGCGCAGGAGGCGGCGACATGAGTCTTCAGGTCTTGTCTTTTGTCAAAACGTCGTGCGACGGAAGCAGATAGGCAAGAGGCAAGACCCGACCCCTGCTGCTGGTGTGCGCGACTTATGGCAAGGCGGCTTCCGATTTCTTGGGATGCCGGAACCCGGATGGCGCTGCCTGAAACGGTTTGTCCCCGGTTCGGCGTTAATCGCGTATTGCATCGATGACTCGTTGGAGCACGTGATGAAAAGGATCCACCTGTTTGTTGTCATTGGCCTGATTGCGGGAATCTACGGGCCACCCGCGGGCGCGCAGACACTTGGAAGCGGGTTCAGCTATCAGGGTCAGCTCAAGGAAGCGGGCGTTCCCGCAATGGGGCTGTACGATGTGCAGGCGTGCTTGTACAGCACGTCCACAGGTCCCGCGTCGCTTCTTCTTTGCGCTCCGGACATCGAGGATGTGCCGGTGAGCGCGGGACTGTTCAACATCACGCTGGATTTTGGTGGCTCGATCTTTTTTGGCGTTCAGCGCTATCTGGAACTGCGCGTGCGGCCGGGCGCCAGCATCGGCAGCTACACCGTGTTGAGCCCACGCCAGTTGGTGCGCCCGGTACCCGAGGCGCTACGCGCCAATTCCGCCAGTGCGGCGCCGTGGTCAGGGCTCGGCGGCGTGCCCGCTGGTTTTGCCGACAACACCGACAATGACAGTGGCGGCACCGTGACCAGCGTTACCGCCGGTGCCGGCTTGACTGGCGGTACGATCACCGGCAACGGCACCGTGGCCATCGCAACCGCTGGTGTGACCAGCACGATGATTGCCACAGATGCCGTCGGCTCGGCACAGCTCGCAAACAACGCGGTGGACACCAATGCCATCGCCGACGCCAATGTTACCAGCGCCAAGATAGCGCCCGGTGCCATTGGCAGTGCCCAGATCAATAGCGCACAAGTGCAAACGCGGATCACCGGAACCTGCGGCGAGGGAGAGTACTTTCGCGGCATCAACAGCGATGGCACTCTGAATTGCGAACTGCTGCCGATGGGATTCAACCGCGCCCCCGATACCGCCGGCAATGTCGGATCGTTTGTGGCCGTGGCACTGCGCGCCGATCAGCGTCCGCTGATCGCCTATTACGATGCGACCAATACCAGCCTCAAGCTGTACGACTGTGCCGACGCGGCCTGCACCAGCGGTATCCGGCGCACCGTCGACAACAGCAGCGACGTGGGCGCCCACGTGGCGCTCGCGATCCGGCCAAACGGTTTGCCGGTCATCGCCTACCGCTCGGTCAATCTCGGCTTGCTGAGGTTATATGACTGCAGCAACACCACGTGTTCCACTGGCACCGCCCGCACGCTAGACAACACGGTTACCGTCGGTGCGGCGCTGGCGATGGCCTTGCACGCCGATGGCCGCCCCTTCCTTGCCTATCGCGACGACACCAACTTCAGGCTGCGCGTCTACGAATGCGACAACCTCGCTTGCAGCACCGGCTTGGCGATCGCGCATTCGGGCACCGATGTCCCGCACAGCATATCGATCGTGATGCGCAGCGATGGCCGTCCGCTGATGGCCTTCGGTGGCAACGCGGGCAGCGGCGCGCGCGTGCGCACCTACGACTGCAACGATACCGGCTGTACCAGCGGCACTCTGCGCAACCTAAGCACAGTGTCGTATTCCGGATCGGTGGCGATGGCGATCCGCAGCAATGGCCGCCCGCTCATCGCAGGCTCCGGCACAGCGTCGGCGCTGACCGTGCACGATTGTGCAGACGCGCTATGCGTGGCGAGCACGCCGACCTCCTTCACGTCCAACACGACCAACCCGGTCGGCATGTCACTGCGCGGCGATGGTCGCGCCCTGATCGCTCATGGCGCCTTCGTTGCAGCTGGCGTGAGCGATCTGCGGGTACTCGATTGCACCAATTCGGCCTGCACCGCCGGCTCCAGTCGCAACGTGGTCGGTTCAGGCAACTTCGGCACCGTGGCCGCAATGGTGCTGCGCAGCGATGAACGTCCGGTACTGGCTTACTACGATGCGGACAATGACGATCTTCGTCTGCACATCTGCGCCAATCCCGAATGCACCTGAGCCGAAGACGAGTGCAAACCACCATGCGACCTTCAAGACGATTTGTCGGGCTTTTCGCAGCGCTGCTGGCTGCGTCCACCACGTCGGCGCAAAGCGGTGGCGACCTGAGCATTGACTGGTCGACCGCCGATGCTGGCGGCGTACCAGTGAGCGGCGGCGATTTTGAGCTCTACGGCACCATCGGCCAGGTTGACGCTGATCCTCTGCAACCGGCAAGCGGTGGCATCTTTGAACTCACCGGCGGATTCTGGGTGATCGATGCGGCTTTGCCGTCTGCGCTAATCTTTGGCGATGGGTTTGAGACGCCCTGAGTTATTGGCGTCAGGCCACACCCGAAAAAATAGGAGTCTTCCGAGAACCATTTCCGATTTCGGGGTCAGGTCTTGTCTTTTGTCAAAACGTCGTGCGACGGAAGCAGATGTATTTCCAGCATAACCCGTTAGGCAAGAGGCAAGACCCGACCCCTGAATCCTGGACACCCATGATTTAGAACTTTCCCAGCCGTTGCTCCGCAGTGATCTGACTGCTTTCGGCGATCGACGGTGCCAGTCTGCGGGCATGACCTATCCACGAAAACAGGGGTGATAAAAACAGGGGTCATTGACCCATTTCCTGCGGTGCTGCGCGTCAGCCAACGATTTTTTCCATCAGCCCGGGCCGCGCGATCCTGTCACATTCGACAGCTTTTGAGCGTGCGCGCTTGCGCTCACCATAGGCAGGCACGACACAGCCAGTTGCCGTCGGGCATGGTGATGCCGCTGTGGCACGGGCGCGCAACGCCAGTGATCCGGCGCGGCTTCCGGTTCCTTCCGCAACATGGAGTAGGCAGATGAAACACCATAGTCCGGCCGCCCGGCTGTTCACGATTCTCGTCGTTGCGTTTTTTTGCAGCGTTGCAGGGGCGCAGTCGGCGCGGATCAGTGTCGCTCAGTTCTCCAGGGACCAGACGAAGGTGGATGATCTGCGCGCGGGTATTGCGTCGATGCACAAGGCCAGCTCGGCAGACCCGATGTCCGATGCGTTTCGAACCAGCCTGGCGTACTGGGCGAACACGCACGGCTACATCGGTACCGGCACGCATGCCACCAATATGAAGCAGTACATCACCGATTACCGCATGCCGCAGTGCCTGCAGGCCTACGACAAAAAGACATGCGATACCTACTACCAGCACGTGGTCAACATCAGTGTGCCCGCTGACGGCTTCAGCGACTCGATCTGGGGCACTTGCCAGCACAGCAAGCCTGAGCAGCCGAACCTGTACTTCCTGCCCTGGCATCGCTTCTTTCTCTACTATTTCGAACGCACGCTGCGCAAGCACATGACCGACTCCAGCTTCGCGCTGCCGTATTGGAATTATTTTGACAACTACAGTGCTGCGCGCAAAGGCATCGCCCTGCCTCCGTTGGTGGTAGGTGCGAAAAATTCATTGCAAAACGAGTGGCGGACGCCGCAGCTGAATGCTGACGGCGTGTTGATGGATGCGGACTCTGCCGATGCTTCGCAGGCTTTCACGCACACCGATTTCACCGGCTTTTCGACTCAGTTGCAGGGACAGCCCCATGGCGCGATGCACTGTGCGGTCGGTTCCGGTTGCGTGATGCCGGATATCGGGCTGGTTCCCATCGCGGGCGCTGATCCGCTCTTCTACATGCATCATTCCAACATCGATCGACTCTGGCAGTGCTGGCTGGTCCGACAATCCAAAGGCAAGCCCATCACTCTGGCCTGGGCCAAGGCAAATTTGGGCATGCCGGATGCATGGTATGAGCAGAGTTTTACTTTCGCTGATGAAAACGGCAGGCCGGCCAAGGTGACAGTTGCCGACGTATTTTCGCCAAAGTACGCTCCCAAATATGATCAGCTGCAGAATTGCGGTGCCCGTCCAGCCTCCAAACGCCCTGCCGTCTATGCCAGGGCCTCGGCGCGCAATAGTCCGTTGAAAGCACACCAGTCCCTCGCAACCGGCAAGGCGCTCACTCTGGGCAACGACACCGTGGACGCCACGCTCGAGCCTGTGCTTGCAACGACCAACGAGTCTACAGATGGCACCTCATCCGATGAGCGGGTAACCGGTCACACCTACCTCGTGCTGGAGGATGTCAGGCTGGTCGGTCTGCCTGCGCTGACCTACAAGGTCTACATCACCAGCAAATCCAAGCCTGACCGGTCCAGCTATGTCGCGACCTTCAGCTACTTTGGTACGGGCCCCGCGCATGCCGGTCATGGCGATGCCAATTCCCTGGGCGATCTGATCTACCAGATCAGCGGCAATCTCGCCGAAATCGACATCAGCACCGCCAGTGATATCGGCGTGCGCTTTGTCCCTACCAATCTGCTGGTCGGGGAGAGACAGAAGGATCAGCCCGAGGGAAGCGGCGTTACCGTGGGCAATATTCGATTGCAGACCTCAGAACGGATGCCAGACGAGTAGGGCAAAGCCAGCCAAGAGGGCAAAGCCAGGACACCCACCAAAGCCAGGACACCCAAGATTCTAGAAAACTGTAGAAAACTGGACACCCAGGAATCCGAACTTTCGCAGCCGGTACTGGGCGCTGATCTGACTGCAATCAGTGGTCGACGATGGCAGTCTGTGCGCCATGGCCTGTGCCGCGCCGCACCCTCGTTCCTCCTGGCGCGCCCGGCGGGAAATGGTGCCAGGGACAATTGATCGTGGAAATTGTCGCTGGCACCGTTTCCTAATGTTAATCGAGGCGGGCGCGCAGTCCGGCGTAGTAGGGGTGCGAGGATTGCAGCAGCAGAGGTTCGATGCGCGCGCGCGCGGCCTGCGCTTCGGCCGCTTTACCTTGCCCTGCAAGCGCCTGGACCAGCGCGACTTCGACTTCTAGAATACGCGGATGAGTGACCGGGAACGGCGGCTGGCGCAGCTTCAATGCCTCGCGCAGAAGGGCTTCGGCGTCACCTGGCTTCGTTGCGGCGAGCTGGGCGCGTGCCAGCGCATACAGCGCAAAACCGCGACGGAAATCGTCGGCTGGATAGGCCTGCGCCGCGAATTCGAGAGCCTGTTGTGCGCTGGCCAGTGCCACTGCGGCATCGCCGGCATCGAGTTCGGCTTCGCTGCGCTGGGCGATGAGGATCGGGCGCCACATCGAGGTCGGCGCCGTGTCAGGCGGGAAGTCGCTCGCCTCGCGCAGCAGTGCCAGTGCCTCGTCATGATGACCGCGAAGGCGCAACAGATCGCCCAACGAACCCTTGATCGCGCGAGCGGTCGTGGCGTCTGGCGGCTCTGACAAGGCGAGTGCCAGCGCTTCGCGCAGCACACGTTCGGCTTCGTCGTAGCGCCCTGCGGTGACGCGCAACAGACCGAGTTCGCGTCGCACCGCATTGGCCGAAGTTCGGTCATACGTGCTGCCACCCTTGCCGCCGAGCTCGAGCGATTTTTGCAACGCGGCTTCCGCATCGTCAGTGCGACCGACCTGGGCATAGTCGAAGCCCAGCCACGCGTAGTGGCGCGCCAGCTCGTGTGGCGTCGATACGCCTGGACTGGCGGCGCGTGCGGCAAGCGCTTCGCGTTGTGCCAGCACCTCGGGTATCCGGCCGTAGCGCTCGCTCAGGGCGAGTAGGCCATGCTCGACCGACAGAGTTTTGCGATGGGTCGCGCCGATGGTGATGCGGTAGATGCGCAACGCTTCACGAGTCGATGCCTTGGCGTCGTCGATGCGGTTCGCCTTCGCCTGCACAATCGAGAGTTCGTTAAAGGCATGTCCGACATCGAAGCCATCGTTGCCGTAGAGTCGCTTGTAGCTGGCGATACCGTGATCGAATGCGTCTTGTGCCTCATCGAAACGCGCCAGCACACCGAGCGTCCAGCCGAGCAGTATCCATTCCTCGGCCACCGACTTGTCGTCGTCGCCAAGGGCAGCACGATCCTGGGCCAGGCTGGCGCGCAGGAATTTTTCGGTTTGCACGGCGTCGCCCTTGCCATCGAGCGCTTGTGCGATGTGCATGTGCGTTGCTGCGATCAAATGTGCATCCGCTTGCGGATCGGCTTCCTGCAGGGCAAGGCTGCGCTGCGCATGGGCGAGTCCTTCGTCGTACTGGCCGTTGCCGATGGAGATTTCGGCGACGCCGCGCAGCACACGTGCGCGCACGTCGTTGGCGATGCCGGGTTGTTCGCTCAATGCCAGGGCGCGGTCGATCAGGGTCTTGGCATGCTCGTAGTCGCTGTTGCCGATATACAACTGGCCGAGCTGGGCCAGCACGTCCGCCTGCAAACCGGGCTGGCCGTCGAAGCGGCCAATCAGCGCTTCGCCCTTGCCGAGCAATTGCACCGAAGTGATCGGCTGTCCGCCGTTCTGGTTCGGATCGGCCTGGTTCAATACATCTTCCAGAAATCCCTGCATCGCTGTTGCGCGACGCGCCTGGGCGAGTGCGCGCTCCGTTTCGAGCGACCGCTCGCGCGCCTGCCAGACCGCGACTGCCGTGGTACCGATCAATGCCAGGATGGCGAAAGTGGCAGCAGCCACCGCCAGACGGTGGCGCCGCACAAAGCGACCGACCGCATAGGCAGCACTTGGCCGCACCAAGGTCAACGGGCGGTGATCGAGCCAACGCGCCAGATCCTCGCGCAGCATCGCGACCGAGCCGTAGCGGTTGGCCGGATGAGGCTCGGTGGCGTGGGCAATGATGCGGCCGAGATCGCCGCGCAACAGGCGCGTGAGTGTACCCACCGGTTCGCCGGAATCCGCCGTTGCAGCCGAGCTGGCGTGACGGACCAGCTCGGCGGTGCTCCAGTCTTCCGAGCGTGCGGAGGCCAGGGTCGGCAAACGCCGACCGCTGACCAACTCGTATAGCAGCAGGCCCAGCGCGTGGCCGTCGGTGGCCGTGGTCACGCGTTCGCCGCGCAGTTGCTCTGGCGCCGCGTATTCGGGTGTGAAGATGCGCGTTGCCGGAGTGGATGCCTCGCTGGCGTCGAGCACCTGGGCGATACCGAAGTCGAGCAGCTTGGCGATCCCGCTGCGACTGACCAGCACGTTGGAAGGCTTCAGGTCGCGATGCACAACCAGTTGGGCGTGCGCATGTTCGACTGCCGCGCAGACCTGATCGAACACCTGCACGCGTGCGCGCGCATCGAGGCGCTGGCTATTGCACCACGCCACCAAGGGCTCGCCGTCGACATACTCCATGGCCAGCCAGGCGCGCCCGTCCTCGACGCCGGCATCGACGAAAGCGGTGATGTTGGGGTGGACCAGGGCGGCGAGGATGCGGCGTTCGCGTGCAGCAAGGCGCGCGCTTGCGGAGCTGCCGCGGTCGAGCAGTTTCAGGGCAACCCGCTGGGTGAAATCCGTGGCTTTGCGCTCAGCCAGATAAACGACACCCATGCCGCCGGCACCCAGTCGGTCCAGCAGCCGGAACGGGCCGACCTGGGTGGGCACGTCGCCGCCTGCCCGCTCGATCATCGCGTTGATGCGCTGCTCGATCGAATGGGCTCCAGCGGATGCCGATTTTCCCAGCAGATCGCGCGCTGCACGTGCAAGTTGCGGGTCTTCCCTTTCGACCCGCGCGAGCTCATCGGCGTGTGCGTCGGGTGTGAGCGTATCAAGTCGTGCAAGCAACTCGCGCAACTGCAGCCAGCGCTCCGGGGTGAATAGAGGTTCGGAGTTCGTATCGCTCAAGCGGAGCCTCCCGGGACCAGAAGCAGATAGTAGCGGACGAGTTCCAGATAGCGGTTAGTGAATCCTGGACACCCATGATTCGGAAACGGTGCCAGGGACAATTTCCACGATCAATTGTCCCTGGCACCATTTCGACTGCTCCACAAAGGCCGATGCGCGGCCAATGCGCTCTTCACTGTCCCCAGCGCCCCTCAGATTTCACCACGTAATACCGAAGTCTCTCGTCCCAAACGATGTATTCAACGTGGATGTCCGTGTAACCTTGCCCTTCCAACCAACCGACGTTGTAGTTCGTTACATACTTCGAGCCGCGGGACGCCCATTGCCAGCAATACGCAAGGTCGTGGCGACAATGATAAAGCTTGCCGTCTTTCCACCCGCCGAGTCCCACCCAGTCCCATTTTCCATGCGGCGACCCGGTCCAGTTCAGTACGATGGGACTGTCGGGCCGGTCTACCAGCGATAGCCAGACTTTGATTGGCTCCGAGGAACTCAATCCCGGCATTTCAGGCTCATTCGTCGATGGATTCGTTGCCAGATAATTTTCCGCATCGCGAGGGGTCAATATTTTGGGACCATGAGCGAGGGGAGTGCGAGCCTCGGCAGCGGCACTGGTTGGGCTTGTCGGTGTGCCAAAGCAGTCACCCCAATCAACACGCGTCGGCTTATTTTTCATTCAGATCCTCCCGGTTAACGACTATCAATGATTCTTTGTCTTTCCGCTGACTCTCCGAAACATACGCCTGCGCTGCAACTGGATTTCGGTGGATTTCTGGGTCAGGTCTTGTCTTTTGTCAAAACGTCGTGCGACGGAAGCAGGTGTATTTCCAGCGTAACCCGTTAGGCAAGAGGCAAGACCCGACCCCTGCTGTTGCGACCAGCCCGAAGGGCGCAGGACAGCCGAAGGCTGGTCCCGCGAAGCGGGATGCGCGCAGCACACAAATCCGTACGAGTTGCTACAGACGACTGCATGGATGCAGGAGGTAGGGCAACGCAGGAGCAGTTGCCGAAATCCGCTTCAAAAGCCAGCTCGATGACGAGCTTCACCGCCATTTGCGCTACCCGGTCGCGTATCGTTGGTATCCCCAGCGGGCGCAGACTTCCATCCGCTTTGGGGATCAACACACGCCGCACCGGTTGGGCTTTGTAGGTCTTGCTTTCCAGATCACGGGCCAATTCCCGCAAAAATATCTCTACCCCAATTCCGTTCTCTATGGCCTCGCAACTGATCCCATCGACACC
>JAYSZM010000026.1:0-4568 GCA_043738015.1 Lysobacterales bacterium | reverse complement strand
CAACATTTTCGACCACGCCAAGCGCGTGCGTTCCTTCGAACTGACCATGGACGCATGGACCTCATGAGCACGCCCAAACTCTTCGAACCGCTGGCCGTCGGCTCGCTTCAATTGGCCAACCGCATCGTCATCGCACCAATGTGCCAATACTCGGCGGTGGATGGCCGGATGACCGACTGGCATCTGATCCATCTCGGCCAGCTGTCGCTGTCGGGCGCGGCGCTGCTGACCATCGAAGCCACAGCGGTGCTGCCCGAAGGCCGCATTTCCCACGGCGACGTCGGGCTTTGGGACGACGCCACCGAAGCGGCGATGGACGGCGTGCTCAAGAGTATTCGCCGCTGGTCGACCATGCCGATCGCGATCCAGTTGGCGCACGCCGGACGCAAGGCATCCACCGACCTGCCGTGGAATGGCGGTGGTCAGTTTGCACCCGGCCAGGCCAACGGCTGGCAAACCGTGGCGCCTTCGACCCTGCCCTTCAAGGACGACGAGCATGCGCCGGTCGCGCTCGATCGCGAAGGCATGGACGAAGTCCGCGATGCCTTTGTGCAAGCCGCGCGCCGCTCCGCGCGGCTGGGCATCGACGCGATCCAGATCCATGCCGCGCACGGTTATCTGCTGCATCAATTTCTGTCGCCGCTGTCCAACCATCGGCAAGACGCGTACGGCGGCTCGCTTGAGAACCGCATGCGCTTCCCATTGGAAGTGTTCGACGCAGTGCGCGCAGCGTACCCCGCGGAACGCCCGGTCAGCGTGCGCCTGTCTGGCACCGACTGGGTGCCGGGCGGCTGGGACATCGAACAGACCGTGGCGTTCTCGCAGGCGCTGCAAGCACGCGGCTGCAGCACGATCCATGTTTCCAGCGGAGGACTGCACCCTGCGCAGACCATTCCAGTCGGTCCGGGCTACCAGGTACCGCTGGCGCGCGCAGTGAAGCAGGCGGTCGCCATCCCGGTAGTTGCAGTGGGCATGATCACCGACTTCGACCACGCCGAAGCCATCATCGCCACCGGCGACGCCGACCTGATCGCCCTCGCCCGCGGCATCCTGTACGACCCGCACTGGCCCTGGCATGCGGCAGCACACCTCGGCGCCAGCGTCGTAGCGCCGCCGCAGTACCTACGCTCGCAACCTCGACAATTTCCGAACCTGCTGGTGCGCGGTGGGGGATCGGTGCTGGCGTAGCGCGGTTGGTGGTAGCGCCTGGGTGTCCAGAATTCCGGCGTTGGTCGCCAGTCATGCGTCGAACCCGCGCGGTCGAGGACCCCGAGCATGCCGGGAAGTCTATTGCACGGCCGGAAACCTTTGTCTTCTTTGGCTTCGCGCACTGCAGTGGCACATCCGACTATGGAGCGGTTGTAGACGCCTGGTAACGTTGCAGCGCAAATTGTGTGTCCGGTTCTTTGGATCCAGCCAAGATGAATGTGGTCGGATCGAGCCTCGCCTTCGGTCATCCCTTCGCTGCCACCGGTGCGCGCATCGTCGCCACGCTCGCCAAGCTGCTGTCAGAAAAAAGCAGCGGCCGTGGCCTGATCTCGATCAGCACTGCGGGCGGCATGGGTGTCGCGGCAATCGTAGAGCGATAGAGTTCGCGTCGAGACCCGCTCCCACCAAAACCGTGTCGGTTCGGGCGGATTACCGGGACAATGCGGTTCACTTCGACCTGCGGCGCGGTAAAACGCAGGCTTGCCCGCGGCACGGCGTCACGCAGTCGGTCGCAAGTCAAGCGGGCAAGGCGATCACACCGGCACCGATTCACGCACCTCGCGCTCCCGCCTGCGAGAAAACGTGTCCGCTTTGGTGCTGGTTCTGCGAACTCAACATAGACCCCTATCCATCAAGGAGACTACACGGATGTACACATTTCGTTCTGCGCTGGGTGCGATCGCATTCTCTGCTGCAATCGCCAGCTCCAGCGTGGGCGCGGTTACGCGGTCGTGGCCTGGTGTGGCCCCATGCGCTGGCACGTTGCAGGCATGCATCGACGCATCGGCGGCCTCCGATACGGTACTGATCGTGACCGACACGCCAATAACGCAAAGCCTGTTCTTGCCGCGCAGCATCACGCTCGAGGGGGCCACAGGATTCTCGGCACAGATGGCGACCGGACTGAATATCGAAGGCAATTCCACCGATGACAACCCGTACATCGTCACGGTGCGTCGGATAGCGCTGACCAATGCCCGCATCATTCTGAGTCACAACCGGGCGGGCACCGCCAACATTGAGATTCGCCGCGTCAGTATCGTGTCGACCGGGTCCGCCAATGCGGCCGGCATACGCGTGCAGGCCGGCAGCGGCGGTGCAGCGACCGTGCGTGTCGCCGACAATCGCTTGCGCGTCGCAGCGCCGGGCCTGTTCGACGCCGCACTGGAGGTCTCGTTCGCCGCTAACAACGGTACCGCGCTGATCGATTTCAATCACATTGAGGGCGTAGGCGATGGCAGCGGTTGGGGCATCCTGGCGCAAGTGAACGGTGCGGGCGCACCCACAATGACGGTCATTAACAACGAAGTGAATGGTCGCTTCGGCCGCGCGGCGATCGGTATTTCCGAAGGGTTGTTGTCTTCAATCGCAAGCACACTGACCGCGCGTGTGATGGGCAACGCAGTGATCGGCCGTGCCCGACAAGGCATGGGCATCGTGCACATGATCAACAACGGCAGCATCAATACCCGGACCATCAACAACACCGCGGTTGGACTGAATTACGGCATGCGCTTTTTGCGCGGGAGCAGCAGCGCTGGTAGCGGAAGTGTCAGCGGCCCGGCGGAGAATAATCTTCTCGCCTACAACAGCCAGGGCCTGTCGATCAGCCCCGAGTTCCAGACGCCAATTGTCGAAAACTTCAACTTGTTGTTTGCCAACGACTCCAACGCGTACACGCCGGGAGCGCTCGATGTCACTCTCGACCCTAAGCTGCGCTCGATGACCGACGTGCGTCTTCGCGACACCTCGTGGGCCATCAATGCCGGCGCCACAACAGCCCACGCTACGTTTGCCGCAGCCGGAGTGGGTTCGGTCGATACCGATGGTCTGCGTCGAGTAAAATTGAACCGTATTGACATCGGCGCCTATGAGTACGGTGATTTCAGTGCGCGCGCGCGCGCCGATGCGCCGAGCGGAAACTCCTTCGTCATAAACGATTCGCAAATCAACTTGCGCCCGCGGCTTTTCATGTTCGCCACGGTCAGAGCTGCCAGCGTGACCAACGCGTGGCCCATCGGCGTCTACTATTCAAGCCCTAACTGGCGCGTCTTCAATCAGAATATTTTTGTGCCGATGCCGGTGGGCATGGAGTTCAACCTCTTCGTGCCGAAAGAATCCGATGGCACCTTCCTCCACACCGCGACCGCCGAAAACTTGTCGGGCCATTTCACCACGATTAATCACAGCGACCTCAACAATGTATCCAACAAGATCCTGCTAGCCACTTCGAATTGGAACCCTGAGGGCGTGCCCGGTGTCTACAACAACCACAACACATCGGTAGGCTATTTTACGCCGTCATGGTTTGTATTGAATACCGACTTCGGTGACATCAACGTCGGTGCTTCCTTCAATATCTATTCCCAGGACCCCAGTCCGAATGCCTACGTGCATACGGCCAACAACCTGAATACACTCGCGGCGATTACCTACCTGGATCACCCTTTGCTCAACGCGACGCCCTGCGCCCAGATCAATCTGACGCCGCGCACTGGGTTGCATGGCGATACCGCTTTCGTTGCCATATACGCTGCGGGCGCGCAGCGCTGGGCCATCGCCAATGCCAACGATACAGCGATGACCATCGGCGCCGAGTTCAATGTCGTGATCGACGCCGCGCAAGTGGCGGCCTGCGCCGGAGTGCTGTTCGGTGATGGCTTCGAAGACTGAGTGCATTGCGCCTTGCTCGGCAAGCAAAGAGGGCAGTGCTGACACGCGTCCCGGCGAGCCAGATGCGCCAGCGCTTGCTGCACCGGCGCGAGCGCTAGAACCCTGACGAAAGCATTCAACGCTCAGCGCGTTCTTTCGATTTCTTCCCGTTGAAAGTGTTCAGCGCCCGCTGGCGAATCGTTTCAGCGCTGCGCGTTGCTCAGCGCTGGCAACAAGTTCGGCACGGGCCAAGGTGCGCACCGCGAGCGTGCGAGCGGTTTCGGGTTGGTCAGCAAGGGAATACAGCTGGCAGCAGAGCAACATCAGCTCGGCAAAACTCTGCGCGATGTCGGAATTTTCGTCCCAGGATTGGATCAGCGCGTCGACAAAGCGCGTCGCCTGTTCGCGCCCGTCGCTCAGCTTGGACAGGGTCCCTATACGGCAATCGGTATTGTCCTTGCCCAAGCGGCTGCGGCCGGCGCTGCGGGCCGATCCGGCCTTGGCAACGTGCGTGCTGCGGGTGTTTGTCGACGCTATCGAGCGCGCTTTGCGCTCATCATGCGACGCGCCAGCCGCGAGTCCTCGAACACGTCGGCGAGCCAACTCGTGCGCCACGCGCCGCGCCTATTCGCGACCCACCACCACCCTTGCGCACAGCCTCACGAAGCAGGGTGTCCGCCCGGCGCGCAGAGGATCCACCGGAGCCC
>JAYSZM010000025.1:0-9627 GCA_043738015.1 Lysobacterales bacterium | reverse complement strand
AAAGTGTGTGTTCGAACTGCTCGTCAAGTCCCCAGGCGAAGCGGACGCGCTGCTGATCGTCGACCAGGAAATCACCATCGAGCACCGGGGAGCGTGCGAGCACTTCTCTGTCCGGAACGCGCACGTGCATGCGCTCGATCCGCGGATACGAGCCCTGCTTGCCCGCCAGCGGATAGACATAGATCAGCACGTGGTCGGGATCGTCGCGCAATGAATCGATGACATAGATCCGCTCCAGTTTGGCGTCCTTGCGCACCATCGACCGTCCGCGCGTTCCCAACCGTCGACCGCCGGCCAACATGCGCGCCTCACCGCCGTCGAAATCGACGCCGAACACTTCGCCCATTGAACTGGGCGCATCACGCGAGCCTTCGCTCTCGGCGATACCCAACAGGATGCGCTCCTTGTTGACCCAGTCGAACGACTCGACGATGTCGCGCCCACCCATCTTGAAAGTACCGACCAGCTTCATGTCACTGCGGCGGAGTATCGCGAGCGCGCCGCGATCTTCCGCCAACATGATCGAGGCGGCGATGTAGCTGCCATCGGGTGAGATGCGCACGTCGAGAAATTCCGAAGGCTTGAGAAACATCTCGATCGCTTGCGCGAGCGCGGCATCGCTGCGCGCGCCCTTGTCAGCGGCGACATGCGCGCAGGGCAGGCACAGGGCAAGCGCGAACAGCGCCATCAGGATTCGTTGCATAGTCGATATCGATCTGGATTGGCGCGGCAGAGCGAGCAGGCCAAGGCAGTATGCGTCTTGCCGCGTCGGGCCCGCAAGAAAGAGCGGAGCTGGATCGCTGGCCGGTACTCGGATCCACGTGCCCCGCTACCAGGCATAGGCGCTGGGCGCGGCCGCGCAGACGACCGCAAGGAGGGAACCGGCGCCGCGTCGCGCCTGGCGTTTGGACGAATCCCGCATCGACCAAGCCCCAGCTTCAAGCGACCTGATTGGTTCTGCTCCTCAGCCAACGCGCGCCGACGGGGCGATTCAATCCCGCCCATGGCAGCGCCCTGGCGAAAGCGGTGATCGGTTGATTGAGCCCTGTACAGAGGATTCAATGGAAAAGCACAGCGTGCAAGGGTTTGAGTCGCCCTTGCTGGGTTGGCCCGCGGCTGATTCGGCTCTGCCGGCAAACTCCCGTACAGTTCCGGTCACACTTTTTGCCCTGCTGCGTATCTATGACTATCCTCAGCGGAGAATTGCCATGAATACGACAGCACAGCCACTGGATCAGCAACTGCTCAGCGCCTTGCAGGCGGCGCGTGGCGGTGATCGCCGCGCGTTTGGAAACCTGGTCAGCCTGACCCAGGGAATGGTGACGGCGGTGGCGCTGGCGATTACTTCCGATCCAGCCGGCAGCGAAGACATCGCGCAGGAAACCTATCTGGAAGCCTGGCGCCGATTACCGACCCTGGACGCCGAGCTCAGCCCTGCGCCCTGGCTGCGCGAGGTGGCGCGCAACAAGGCACTCGATGTGTTGCGCCGACGCCGCCTGCAGCAGCCGACCGTCGCGACCGAGCAAGCGGCCGAGGTGGTGAATCCGGCTCACGGTCCGGCCGAGGCCCTGGAACAGACGCAGCGCCAGCACATCGCATGGTCCGCCCTGCAATCGCTTGGCGAGGAAGCCCGCGAGGCCGTGCTGCTGTACTACCGCGAGGGCAGCCGCAGCGATCGCGCCGCCAGTCTGCTGGGTATCAGCGAGAGTGCCTTGCGCAAGCGCCTGCAGCGTGCGCGTGACCAGATGCGTGTCGATGTCGAGCAGCAGATCCGCTGCTTCGCCAGCGAGACCGCGCCCGGCATGGGCTTTGGCGCGACCGTGCTCGCGGCCCTCGGCAGTGCAACCCAGTCCACGCTTGCGGCCGGGACAGCGGTCGCTGCACAGTCAGTCGCCAAGGGTGGTCTGGCCAAGCTGATGACCGTGCTGGGTTCGCTGTTCGCAGCCGTGGGCGTCGTGGTACTCGCGGTCCTGATCGACACCCGCATCCATCTCAAGCGGGCGCGCAGCCAACTGCAGCGCCGACGCCTGCTGGCGCATGGTCTGGTCTACGCCCTGTTGATGGCCGGCTACATCATCGCGCTGGGTTGGGCTGCGCGCGCCGGTATCGGCGGCGGCTGGGTACTCGGGCTTGCAGCGACGGTCAGCCTGCTGATCTTTGCGTTGACGTACTGGCGCCGGCGGATCTTGCGTCAGACCGAAACACCATAGGCACTTCGGTCGTCCTTGCCCGAAACCGGCGCGGCTTCGGTCAAGCGCTCAGCGGCAGGCAGTTGCGATGTCATCCAGGATTCCGGTCCGAACCGGGCCGCCTTCTGCTGGACCGCGGCATACCAGCTGAACACCGCCACATCGGCTTGCTCCAGCAACTCATTGCGCACTTCGCGACACATTGCCTGGAACAGGCTGTAGCGCTCCAGCATCCAGCGCACCGTCAGGTTGCGCAGTGACGATTTGCGAATATTGCCCATGCACCAGTCCCGTGGGAATCCATACTGCAGGGGCGCCAGCATGCCACTGGTCTCGATCACGAGCGGGGCGAATACCTCGGCGATACTCTTTTCGCCGCAGGGCGGCTGGCCATCGGCAAATATTCGCCCGGGCTGAGATTCAACGGCAGGCAAAGTCGCCAGGTCGACTTGGATCTGGATGCGGTCGCCATATTCCTCGCGCAGGCGCGCCGCTTCGATCAGGGCCACCGCGCTTTCACAGGAATCGGGCAGCGAACCGTCCAGCGTTGTTATCGCCCGACCAACGGATTCGAGCGGGTGAATCTGCAAAAGACGGGCGCCCTGTTCAACCGCGAAGCGCGCAACCCAATCGAGCTCGTTTACATTGTGAAAGGTCAGCGTGAAAATGAAGCCGAATGGAATACCCGTGGCGCGCACCCCATCGAGCCGCCGTTGCATATCTCGAAAGGCGCGCGGCGACCCGCGCATCTCATCGTGTGACGCGGGAACGCCATCCAAACTGATTGCAATCAGATCGGTGTCCTCGGCCAATAACGCGAGACGACGCGCATCGAGCAGCATGCCATTGGTGGTAACCGTGGTGGCCAGGCCATGCTCATGCGCCGAGCGCAGCACCCGGGCCAGCGGCGCATAAAGCAGGGGCTCGCCACCAGAGACGGCGAGCACCTTGTAGCCCAAGGTCGCGGCATCGGCGATGGCTGCGAGCACCAACTCCGGCTCCAGCGCCTCGCGAACCTCCGGGCTGGAGTCGGAATAGCAATGCAGGCAACTGAGGTTGCAGCGTCGCGTCGGATGGATCTGCAAGGCCGGAAGATCGCCGGCCGGACCGCTCATTTTCCGCGCATCTGAAACCGGACAATGGCGAGATCGGGCTTGGGCTGGCCATTGATCAGGATCTCGATGCCGCGGATTTCCTTGATCTTGAGCAAGGCGGCGACTGCCGCTCCAATCTTTGCCGGACTACCGGATATTCCACCGCGAATCAGTTCGGGGCTGGGCTTACCCAGTTCATGCCAGTCAACGAGCTTGAAGCCCTTGATTGCCTTTTGCAGTGCGGTGGCTTGCACCGCCTTCATTCCTGAAGCCATCGCGGCTGACCCGCGCGCCTTGGTAGTCGCCATCGGAATCTCCTTTGCCTGGTGAATATCGTTACCGCAGCCGGAGTTATACGCCGTAATTGTTTTGTGTCAAGTACTCTGTTCACAGTATCCAGATGCTCGTGGCGGATAAGCGCTATGAGAATGCGTAGATACTAAATGGCAGCGGCAGTCCTGATTGACAGGAATCTCACGCTATTGGAAATTCACAATGTAGAGCGCGGCTTGCCGCGCTGCCCTTGATTTCGATGTTGCTCCTGTCCCCGAGGGGATTGACCAGCTCTACGACGACGACGGCGACGAAGGCGAGGCGGCGCGGGATCAAGCTGAGTGGCCTCGCGCACCGAAGCGGCTCGACTCTGCCGTTATCCTGCGACCGGACTTGAAGACGAGCTGGCCATGGCCTATGACTTTGATCTGTTCGTGATCGGTGGTGGCTCCGGCGGAATTCGTGCCGCACGGGCTGCCGCCGAGACCGGAGCGCGCGTCGCGATTGCCGAGCACGATCGCTACGGCGGCACCTGTGTGATTCGTGGCTGTGTGCCCAAGAAGCTGATGGTGTTCGCCTCGGAGTTCGGCAGCATGATCGAGGATGCGCGCAGCTACGGCTGGCGCATCGACCCCGGCGAACTTGACTGGCAGGTATTCAAGCCACGTCTGCATGCCGAACTTGATCGCCTGGAATCGGTGTATCGCGGCATCCTGGCGCGCAACCAGGTGCGCAACTACGACTGCCGCGCAAGTCTGGTCGATGGTCATACGGTTTTGCTTGGCGATGGCGAACGCAAGAGCGCACGCAATATTCTGCTGGCGATGGGAGCGCATCCCAGCCGCCCGGACATTCCCGGCGCTGAACTGGCGATCACCTCGAACGAGGTGTTTGATCTTTCCGCTCTGCCAAAACGCATCCTCATTGTCGGTGCCGGTTATGTCGCCTGCGAATTCGCCAGCATCCTGCGCGGAATGGGTGTCGCGGTGCATCTCTGGCATCGCGGCGATCGGATCCTGCGTGGCTTCGATGTGGAGGCCAGCAGTCTGGTCGCTGAGCAGATGCAGACGAATGGCATCAGGATTGCCTACGGCAAGAGCCTGCACGCCTTACATCAGGCGGCCAACGGCATAAGTGCGGAATCCGGCGAGGGCCGGAACGAGCTGTTCGACCAGGTGCTGATTGCGACCGGGCGTGCGCCCAATACCGCCAACATGGGCCTGGCCGAGGCCGGCGTGGACCTCGACAAACACGGCGCTGTGATCGTGGATGGCCACGCGCAAACTTCGCTGCCCTCGGTACATGCGGTGGGTGATGTGACCGATCGATTGAACCTGACCCCGGTCGCGATCCGTGATGCCATGGCCTATGTGGAAACTGTTTTCAAGGGCAATCCGACCGCGTCTGATCACGCCTGTGTGCCGACTGCGGTGTTCACCCAGCCCGAACTCGGATCGGTAGGATTGAGCGAGGAGGATGCGCGCAGGCAGGGCCCGATCACGGTCTATTCCACCCGCTTCCGTCCACTGCGCAACGTACTCGCCGGCCGCACCGGACAGGCGTTGATGAAGCTCGTCGTCGGACGCGATAGTCGTCGCGTACTCGGCTGCCACATTGTCGCGCAGGGCGCGAGTGAATTGATCCAACTGGCTGCCATCGCGGTGAAGATGGCGGCTACCAAGGAAGACTTCGACCGCACGGTCGCCGTTCATCCCACCATCGCCGAAGAACTGGTCACGCTGTCGACTGCGGTTCGCGAAGCGTGAAGCCGTCGACGCAGGTACCGATCCAGAAAACCGACAACAGGGAAAAACCTTGCCATGGATGCACTATCCGAATTTCCGATCACACGCCGCTGGCCGGCTCAGCATCCCGATCGGCTTCAACTTTATTCGCTGGCGACACCAAATGGCGTCAAGGTCTCGATCATGCTGGAAGAATGCGGGCTGGCCTATGAGGCACACCGCGTAGATATCGGCATCGCCGAAAGTCATCTCCCGGAGTTCCTTTCGCTCAACCCGGCCGGCAAGATTCCCGCGATCATCGATCCCGATGGACCTGGTGGTCGGCCATTCGGTCTGTTCGAGTCAGGCGCGATCCTGCTTTATCTGGCTGACAAGACCGGGCGCTTCATCGCGTCCGATCCGGCGCGGCGCTGGCAGACCATCCAGTGGCTGTTCTTCCAGATGGCGTCGATCGGACCAATGTTCGGACAACTGGGCTACTTCAATGTGTTCGCCGGCAAGGAGCTTGCGGACAAGCGGCCGCTCATGCGCTATGTCGGAGAAACAAAGCGGCTGCTGGCGTTACTCGATGCCCAGCTCGGCACGAATCCATGGATCGTTGGCGAGGAATACAGCATCGCCGATATCGCGACGCTGGGTTGGGTGCAGAATCTCATCACTTTCTATCGGGCACGCGACCTGGTCGGATTCGACGCCTACGATCGGGTCTCCGATTGGTTGCAGCGCGGGCTCGAACGTCCGGCCGTGATACGCGGCCTGGAAATTCCGCACAAGACCTCAGCTTGGATCTTTCAGGGTGCCAGAGAAACTACGCGTACCACCGGTTCGTGGTGATCGATAAAGCCCATGCGCAGATACAGCGCATGCGCCGAATGGTTGGCGCTCATCACATGCAGAAATGGCACTAGATCGCGCTGCAACTGAAGCCGCAGCAATTTGTCGATCAGCCGGCGCGCATAACCGCGGCCCTGATGATCGGGATGAGTACAGACGCCACTGATCTCGCGCAGATTGCCGGCGTGCATGCGCTCGCCGGCCATTGCAATCAATTGACCGTCGGCGAAGTAGCCGAAGTAATCACCGAGCTCGATGGTACGTATCCCGAACGGTCCGGGATTGGTCAGCTTGGCCAGCGCCAGGGCCTGCGCGGCATGAACCTCGGTGAGCGGCACGGCGTCCTGGGCTTGATCTGCAAGCGGCATCGAGCCGGCATAGACCATCCGGAACATGGTCGATTCGGCATCGAGATGCCATCCCGCCGGCACGGCGCCGGACCAATCGGCGCAGTAGTAGTGTTCACCCTGATTGCAATAGCTGGCGATCGCAGCGAAGTCCGGTTGCTCGGGATCAGCGAAGCCAAGAATCGGGGAGAATCCGCGCGCATAACGACGCGCAGTGCCCGTGCCGGCAGAGAACCGGGCGTGATCGGTATTCAGCGAGTTCCACAGAACATTGTCTAGCAGGGGATGCATCCTGGTGACCCGGTAACTTGCCCGCCGCGGCGCATCGCAATCTAGCTGAAGAGACGATCCATAACACGCCGGATTCGGCCCCTGCATCCGGCCCCGAACAAAACACGCGGTGCGCCGAGTCGAATGCTCCGATCGCGTCGGCAGCGCTTGTCCACCGTTAGGGGATGGCGCAATATCTGACGCTGCGCCGCACCCGACCCGGCAATCCAGGTGAGGAACTTCAATGTCGAACACGATGGTTCAGGCTTATCTGTTTTTTGGCGGCCACTGCGAGGAGGCACTGGCGTTCTACCGCGACGCCATCGGCGCCGAAATCGACCTGCTGATGCGCTTTGACGAGAGCCCGGATCCGGTTCCGGCTGGAGTCTTGCAACCCGGTTTCGAGCGCAAGGTCATGCACTCGGCGTTCCGCGTGGGTGGCACGACGATCATGGCCTCCGATGGCTGTGATGAGGGCAGTGGCTTCAGCGGATTCTCGCTGTCGTTGTCCTTGGCCAGCGAGGACGAGGCCGATCGCGCCTTTGCAGCGCTCGCCGAAGGCGGCACGATCTCCATGCCGCTTGGCAAAACCTTCTGGTCACCGCGCTACGGCATGCTCACCGATCGCTTCGGCATCAGCTGGATGGTCGGCGTCAGTGCGGCGCAAGCGCCGGGCGCCTAGTCAATGCGCGCTGCGCGCGTCAGCGACGTTGAAACCGAGTGGCCCAGCGAGGCGCCCTCCGCCGTCTGAACCTGCTCTAAGCACTGCTCCACGACTCCGTCACAACTTGTTGTCGCCAACCCGGTTTGCCAGCACGCGTTCAGCTCGCCGCTGGCAGGCTGGCAACGCGTCAACAACAAGAGACAAGGAGACATCATGGACCGGAAACTGATACTTGGCATGGCAATTGGAGTGGCAATCGCAACGACAGGCGCAGTCTTTGCTACTCGGGCGCTGAATGCTGCGCCGGAGTTCGCCGAAGTCGTACGCGTCGCGCCTCAGCTCGAAAAAGTCGTGACACCGCGCGAGGTCTGCACCGAAGTAGGTACCACCCGTGAGGTCGCGCGCGACGACAGTCTGCGCAATGGCACCATCATCGGTGCATTGGTGGGTGGCGCACTCGGCAATCAGGTCGGTGATGGCCGCGGACGCGACGCGGCAACGGTGGCCGGTGCGGTAGCCGGTGGTTTTGCTGGACGCGAGATCGACCGCCGACATCAGAAAACCGAAACCGTGAACGGCACAGCGATGAACTGTCGCGTGCACAACCGCACGGTCGAGAAGCAGGTCGGCTTCCGCGTCACCTATGCACTCGACGGCACGCGGCGCACCGTGTTGATGGATCGTGATCCCGGGGACCAGGTGCGCCTCAGCGAGGTTTCTACCCTGGCAGCCGTGCAGAGCGGCAACTGACCCAGAACAGCAGACGCGGGCCCAGGCCGGGTCCTGTGTCCGCGTTTCTCTGTTCAAACCACCTGCGCCAACCAGATGCAATGGCCACCGCAATCCGGATCATTGAACACGTTCGCGCGCAGCACAAATCCATGTGTCTCCAAAAGGTCCGCGTATTCTTCGGGCGCCAGACTGGCATGATGCAGGCGCTCGCCCTGAAAGCTGCCATAGGCGACGCCGTGTTCGGGGCCGCTGGTGAACATCAGTGCGGCGCCCGGCTCGGCGTGGCGCTGGAATACCTTGAACATTCCGCGCTGATCGTCGTGACCGAGATGGAAGAAGCTGTCCCAGGCGATCAATCCATCGAAGCGCGCGGGCAGTGCAAGCTGGCGCATATCAGCGCAGAGCCATTGCGCTTGGGGATGATGCGCGCGGCAATGCTCGATCATGCGCGCGCTGGAATCGATGCCGGTCAAGGCAAAACCGCGCTCGATCAGATGCGTAGCCATCGGCACACCGCAGCCGCAACCGATATCGAGTACGCGCCCGCGGGCAGGCAGCAGTTCGCAGAATCGCGCCAGCCATGCCGATTCCATGCCGACGGTCGCTGCGCGTTGGCTTGCGTAGGCATCGGCGTGACGATGGTAGAGATCGATGATGCGGTCGGCGTCGTTGTGCATGCGAGGGCAAGCGTAGAACCTGCGCGCCGCGCGCTCAATGCTGCTGCTCCGGATGCGCCGGGATTACCTCGGCCAGCGCTATTTCGCGGCAGGGCGTGCTCCGCCCGCAATCACCAGCGCAATACCGCCCAGCACCGCGATCGATGTCATCAGCAGACGCAGGCTCATCGATTCGCCGAGCAAGATGACACCGGCCGCGGCGGTCAATACCGGCACACTGAGCTGGACCGTCGCCGCCTGAGTCGCGCGCAGGGAAGGCAGCACGGTGTACCAGAGCATGTAGCCGAGTCCTGAGGTGATGGCACCGGAGGCGAGCGCGTAGCCGATACCGACTCCGTCGAACGCGAACTGATGGGCGGCCAACAGACTGAGTACCAGGGCCAGCGGCACTGCGCGCAAAAAATTCCCCGCCGTCGCCCGCGTCGGGTCGGCGCTGCCACGACCGCGCAGCGAGTAGACGCCCCAAGCCAAGCCGGCGAGCACCATCAAGAGCGCCGAGCCCAGCGGCGGTGCGCTCAGTCCGGGCAGCAGCAGGGCGACAAGACCTGAGCCGGCAAGCAGAAGACCAGACAGCTGCCAACCGCGTAGTCGCTCGCCATTCCATAGTCCGATTCCGATCATCGTCACCTGGACGGCGCCAAACAGCAGCAGGGCGCCGGTGGCCGCGCCGAGCCCGACATAGGCAAACGAAAAACCTGCCGCATAGACAAACAGCGCAATCGCCGAGGCCCAATCGCCGCCGCCCCGGGCGGAACCAGCGCGCAGACGCAGCAACAGCCACAGGGTGATGGCGCCCGCAAGC
>JAYSZM010000024.1:0-22284 GCA_043738015.1 Lysobacterales bacterium | reverse complement strand
CGCCTCGACGATGCCCCCGGGCAGCCTCGGCCGAACCGAACGCCGCGCACCCATGCGCGTCCGCGGCGCTGCACCAGGGACGGTAAATGCACGTGCGTACAGCTGAATCGATAGCCCTTGAGTCGTCAACGCGACGGCTCATCGCCAATGCTGAGCCGAGGCGCTTTGACGATGACCCCTGCTAGCACGTGCCCCTCGGCTGGTCGCCAACGACCGGTCGGATCAAGCACAATGCACCGATGCCAATCTGCTCGACATATTTCTTCCCTCAGCTGGTGGCGCCGACCACCCGGTTCTGTGCGCGGCGGCTAGTTCTGCATTGCAGGCATCGCCGATGCCAGTAGCAGTTCACCCGGCATTGGGAGACAAATCCCGGCTCGATTGGTTTGTCATCACCTTCCTTGCCGTTCTGATGATCTTGCAGGCCCTGCCCTATGCCTGGGCGACGGTGACGCTTGATACCGCGCGCGATCTATCGGCATCGACACAGATTGCGCAGGGAGATTTGGTGTGGCGCGGCCCGATACTCAACGGACTGTTTCATTTGGGCCCAATTTGGTTCTATCTGCTCGCACCGGTGCTGTGGGCGACCAAGTCACAGTCGCTGACCTTGCTCTGGGCGGGGCTGCTCGCTTCGACAAAGTTTCCGTTGGCCTACCGGCTGGGTGCACAATTTCGCGATCGCGAGCTTGGGCTCTGCATGGCGGCGGCGTTGGCATTGCCGGGTTGGTCGAATCTGGGTTCGATTTTCCCGACACATACGGTCATGACCGAGGCGGCTGTACTGTTGCAACTGCTGCTGATGCTGAAGCTTGCACAGGGCGGATCTCACCGGTGCTGGGTGTGGTTGGGATTGGCGGCAGGACTGGCTTTGCACGCGCATCCGAGCGCCTGCTTCGTTCTTATCTTGCTCCCATTGGTGTACTGGGCCAGAGCCTCGTGGCCACAGGTTCGAGAGTTGGGTGCAATGTCGCTCGGAGCGCTGCTCCTGGTCCTGCCCCTGCTACCGATGTTCTGGGCGGAGTCGCGCGAGGGTTGGCCGGCGTTGGCGCCAACGCTGGATTTTGCTGGAGACCGGTCACACTCGCTTTCGCTTTCTTCCTCGATGTCGATCTTGGCTGGAAGCCTCCTGGCGGGTCCGAAGCTTGCGTTGGAACTCGGCGGTAGCACGGCGCTGTCCGGTTTTATGCTGGGTCTGATGGCAGTAATCGCAGTGTTCTCGGTCCTGGGTCTGGTGCGTCTCGCATTTGGACATAGCCTCCTTCCGGTCGTTCTGCTTGCCGGGGCGCTGCTATCGATTGGCCTGATGCTGTCGTGGTTGCGCAGCTACACGCCGTTCTACATGGCTCTGGTGCTCCTCCCATTGTTCGCCACCCTGCTGGCGCTGGGGATGAGAGAACTGCCTTGGCGGCGCGCATGGATCCTGGTTTGCCTGGTGCCAGCGTTGGTCGGCAGCTATGTGCTGATCAACGGGGCAAATGCTGGCGGTGCGCGCATCAATGTCGCGCGGCTGGCGAACGTGCAGAATGCTGTTCCCAAGATGGTCGACGCCGCATTGTTGCCGGCATGGCAGTTGGATGCGCTCGGACGTCAGCTCTGCTCCGCGGCGGTACCGGTCGTTCTGCATGGCTATCTCGCTGTGCTCTATGACTCCAGTCTGGCACTGGGGCCAGAAATTCGCTGCCGCGGCAAGAAAGCCGCTGCGATTTCTGGAACCGGACTGGACTCGGCCGAACACTGGCTGGGACTGCCGCCGCAGATTGCGCAGTCGATGGGTCTGCAGCAGGGTGCAGCTTGGACCGACACGCCGCATCGCGGCGTAACACCGCTATGGCCGGTTGCGGCGGTGCCGCCGGCCGACCGTGCGCACTATCCACACCATCAGGCCATTGGCACCGCGCTCGCGCCGCTTACCTGGAAGGTCCGCAGCGACGCGCACAACGCCTTGATCGCCACTGATCTCCTGTATCCGTACCGCGTCAACAAGGTAGACAAGGTGTTGGCGAATGGTGCGCCCGCAAGGCAATTTGCTGGGGCCAATGTCACCAGTGTCTGGGTCTGCGATCACTGTGACGCATCGACCATCGAATGGGAGGTGCACGGCATGGGCAACGATCCCGACACGCTCGAAATCGTAGCGGTGGCTTTGCCCGTGCCAGCGGCATCCGGGTCTCGCAAGCAGATGCTGTCGCTGCCTAGGGCGCCAGATTGATCCAGGTCGCCTTGAGCTCGGTGTACTTCTCGAAGGCATGCAGGGATTTGTCGCGCCCATTGCCGGACTGCTTGTAGCCACCGAAGGGCGCAGTCATGTCGCCGCCGTCCCAGTAGTTGACCCAGACGCTACCGGCGCGCAGTCGCCGCGCAACCCGATGGGCGCGGGTGATATCCCGCGTCCAGAGACCAGCCGCCAAACCGTACTGCGAGTCGTTGGCGATGCGCAGCGCATCTTCTTCGGTGTCGAAGGAGATTACAGACAGGACGGGGCCAAAAATCTCTTCGCGTGAAATGGTCATGTCGTGACTTACGCGATCAAAGATCGTCGGCTCGATGTAGAAGCCGCCAGTGTCGGCCATGGCGCGATTGCCGCCGAGGCGGAGTTCGGCGCCCTCGGTCTTGCCCTTTTCGACATAGTCGAGCACGCGCTGCATTTGCCCCTGATCGACCATGGCACCCATGGCAGCGCCGGGATCCAGCGGATGCGATGGTGGCATTGCACGGCCGGCCTCGACCACCATCGCCACGAATTCGTCCTTGATCGAGCGCTCCACCAACAGCCGCGATGCCGCCGTGCAGACTTCGCCCTGGTTGTAGAAAATGCCGCTGGCCGCCGCTATCGCAGCTGTCTTCAGGTTTGGTGCGTCGGCGAACACCAGATTCGGGCTTTTTCCACCGCATTCCACATAGGCACGTTTCATGTTCGAGCGAGCAGCGCATTCGAGCAGGAATTTGCCAACCTGGGTCGAACCAGTGAACACCAGTCCGTCGACATCCATATGCAGGGCCAGCGGCTCACCGGCCCCCTTGCCGAATCCGGGTACGACATTGAACACGCCGGACGGAATGCCTGCCTCGATCGCCAACTCGGCAATGCGTATCGCCGTCAACGGCGATTTTTCCGATGGCTTGAGCACCACCGAGTTTCCGCAAGCAAGTGCGGGCGCAATTTTCCAGGTCGCCATCAGTAGCGGAAAATTCCACGGTACGATCGCGCCGATCACGCCCAGCGGTTCGCGGGTGACCAGGCCGAGTTCATCCGGGCCTGTCGCGGCGATCTCTCCATAGACTTTGTCGATTGCCTCGCCGGTCCAGCTCATGCAGCGCACGCTGGCCGAGATATCGACACTCAGCGCCTCGCTGACCGGCTTGCCCATGTCAAGGCATTCGAGCAGGGCGAGTTCCTCGCTGTGGCTCTGCATCAGCTGCGCAAAGCGGAGCAACACCTTTTTGCGGTGCGTTGGCTTGCTGTCGGACCAGACGCCCGAATCGAACGCGCGTCGCGCTGCACGCACCGCCCGGTCGATATCGGAACCGTCGCATTCGGCGATCTGGCCAAGGCTGCGGCCATCGATTGGGCTGATGCAGTCGAATGTCTTGCCCGAGGCCGAATCGCAGTAGCGACCGTCGATGAAGGCCTGGGTACGGATACTCAGCGTATCGCGCAGCGCCTGCCAGTCGGCCTGGGTTTTCTGCGGTTTCATGGTGCGATCCTCGAAGGTTGAAGGGGTCAGTGCGGGTGCGCAGATCGTCCCCGACGTTTCAAAAAGTGGGTGGTGTGCTGGCGCTGAACAGGATGGCGTCGGTGATTCCGACATTGCGGAAACGGTGCGGCTGTCGGCTATCGAAATAGTACGCCTCGCCTGGACCGAGGACGCGCACGTGCTCGCCAACGGTGATCTCGACTTCGCCGCTGACCACCACACCGCCTTCTTCGCCGTCGTGCGACAACATGCCGTCTCCGGTATCACTGCCCGCGGGCATGACCTCGCGCAGTACGCACATTTGCCGATTTGCCAGTCCGCTGCCAACCAGGAAATAGCGGATGCCGGTGGTACCCAGATCGGGTTGTTGCTCTGGGGAAAAAAACGGGCCGACCTCGTCGGGTACCGGGAGGTCAAGGGTGAAAAAATCGGCGAGCGATATCGGGATCCCGTCGAGCACTTTCTTGAGCGAGCTGATTGAGGGACTGACCTTGTTCTGTTCGATCAGCGAGATGGTGCTATTGGTCACGCTGACGCGCTTGGCCAACTCGCGCTGACTGAGGCCCTTGCTCTTGCGTACCGCTTGCAGGCGGATGCCAATGTCCATTGCGCTGAGCCCCACGGTGATGCTGAATATTAAACACTTGATTGAATCGCGGTCAATTTTTTGCCCAATCTGCGCATTGTTGTAAAGTTTTTTCAACACTGATAGCGTGCTCGCCAAATCATCACAGGGCAGGTCATGAGCGAGTCAAATGCCGTCGCAGCAAGCAATCTGACCGATCACTACCATGGGCTTGCGACCAGCGACCCTGGTCAGTTGGACGCATTCTGGATGCCGTTCACCGCCAATCGCCAGTTCAAGCAGGAGGCACGAATGCTCGCCAGCGCGGCGGGCATGCACTATCAAACTGTTGATGGTCGCCAGATCCTGGATGGCACCGGCGGACTCTGGTGCTGCAATGCAGGTCATAGCCGCGAGCGCGTGATTGCGGCAGTCAGTCAACAGATACGCACGTTGGATTTTGCACCGACTTTCCAGATGGGGCACCCGCTGCCCTTCGTGCTCGCAGAGCGACTGGCCGAAATTGCGCCGGATCCGCTCAAGCACGTGTTCTTCACCAACTCCGGTTCCGAATCGGTCGACACTGCTTTGAAAATCGCACTGGCCTACCATCGTGCGCGCGGCGAGGGCGGGCGGACGCGTTTGATTGGTCGCGAAAAGGGCTATCACGGGGTTGGCTTCGGCGGAATCTCGGTCGGTGGATTGCCGAACAACCGAAAGTTCTTTGCCACACAGCTGCCGGGTGTCGACCATATCCGCCACACGCTGGATCTGGCGCGCAATGCGTTCAGTCGGGGACTGCCGGCTCACGGATTGGAACTTGCCGAGGATCTCGAGCGTCTGGTCCAGCTGCACGACGCCAGCACGATCGCCGCCGTCATCGTCGAGCCGATTGCCGGGTCGGCAGGGGTGATCCTGCCACCGGATGGGTATCTCAAGCGCCTGCGCGAGATATGCGACAAGCACGGCATCCTGTTGATCTTCGATGAGGTGATCACCGGGTTTGGTCGTGTCGGCAATGCGTTCGCTGCACAGCGCTTCGGTGTTACGCCGGACATGATCACGACGGCGAAGGGGCTGACCAATGGAAGTATTCCGATGGGTGCGGTGTTCGCGTCCAATGCAATCCATGACACCTTCATGAATGGCCCGCCCGCTGCGATCGAACTGTTCCATGGCTACACGTACTCAGGGCATCCAGTTGCCTGCGCGGCCGCTATCGCGGCGCTCGATATCTACCGGGAAGAGAATCTCTTTGAGAAAGCCATTGAGCTGGGTGCGTACTGGGAAGACGCGATCCACGCCCTCCGCGACCTGCCCAATGTCGTTGACATCCGCAACTTTGGCCTGATCGGGGCGATCGAGATGTCGTCGCGGCCTGGCGCCGTCGGCGCCCGCGCCTATGAAGTGTTCACCCGCTGCTTCTTCGAGAAGAACGTACTGATCCGGGTGACCGGCGATGTGATTGCGCTGTCACCGCCGCTGATCATCGAGAAGCCGCATATCGATGAACTTTTCGGGCGAATAGCCGAGGCCATTCGCGAGACTCCTTAGTACTATGGGCGGCGCGCGCTGGCCGGTGAAGGCTCCGGCGCTGCGCGAGGACTCGGCTCCAGCGGCCAGGATTTCCCGGCCGCATCTCTACACACTGCGTCAGCCCCGGGAGGGCAAACTTCATGCTTATCGGCGTACCCAAGGAAATCAAGAACCACGAATACCGAATCGGCCTGACGCCCTCCGGTGCGCGCGAATTGATTGCGCATGGTCACCAGGTGATGGTGCAGCACGATGGTGGAAAGTCCATTGGGCTCGGCGATGATCTTTACCTCAAGGCCGGGGCGGAAATCGTCGACACTGCGGAAGAAATCTTTGCCCGTGCCGAGATGATCATCAAGGTCAAGGAGCCGCAGCCCGGTGAGTGCACGATGCTGCGCGCCGGCCAAGTGCTTTACACCTATCTGCATCTGGCGCCGGATCCCGCGCAGACGGCGGCTTTGGTCAAATCCGGATGCACAGCGATTGCCTATGAAACTGTTACCGATCGTACCGGTGGACTGCCCCTGCTCGCGCCGATGAGTGAAGTTGCCGGTCGGATGTCGATCCAGGCCGGTGCGCATGCGCTTGAAAAGGCCCAGGGCGGATCGGGCGTGTTGCTCGGTGGCGTCCCTGGGGTCAAGCCGGCGGAAGTGCTGGTGATCGGTGGCGGTGTCGTCGGTATCAATGCTGCCCGGATGGCGATGGGTATGAATGCCCATGTGACCATCCTTGATCGCTCGCTCAATCGACTGAAGTATCTCGACGAACTCTATGGTGATCGCCTGACCACGATCTACTCCACCCATGATGCGATTGAGGAGCGTCTCCCCGATACCGACCTGGTGATTGGTGCCGTGCTGATCCCCGGCGCGGCCGCACCCAAGCTGGTGTCGCGTGCGCAGCTCAGTCTGATGCGACCCGGTTCGGTGCTGGTCGATGTCGCGATTGATCAGGGCGGCTGCTTTGAAACCAGCAAGGCGACCACGCACCAGAATCCGACCTATGAAGTGGACGGCGTGATCCACTACTGCGTGGCGAATATGCCCGGTGGCGTGGCGCGGACCTCGACCTTTGCGTTGACCAATGCGACGCTGCCGTTTGCAGTGCAGCTCGCCAACAAGGGCGCGCGCCAGGCGATGCTCGATGATCCGCATTTGCTCAATGGGTTGAACGTGCACGCCGGCAAGGTGACCTATGAGGCAGTAGCGCGCGATCTCGGCTATGCCTACGTGTCTGCCGTTACGGCGCTCGGCTGAGTTGCACATGCTCGCGCTGGCAGGCGGAGCAGGGCAGTGGTTGCGCTGCGCACTCGGTGCTGTCGGCCTAGGAGATTGCGATGGCGAGTGATCAGCGCAAGGAGTCAGAACCGCGCACCGATCTGGCGTTTACCCGCAGCAGTCCGTATGGCACGCAGGCCGAACCCACGTACTCGGGTGCGCTCAGCTTCCTACGCCGGCGCTACAGCAAGGACCTGGCTGGTGTCGATCTGGCGGTGGTCGGGGTACCCTTCGATCTCGCGACCACCAATCGGCCCGGCACGCGACTCGGACCGCGGGCGATCCGTGCTGCTTCGGCCTCGTTGGCCTGGGCGCCGCCTTATGCGTGGGAAATTGATCCCTGCGCAAAGCTCAACATCATCGACTGGGGCGATGTCTGGTTCGATTCCGGCGAACCGCACAAGGCCCCCGAGTTGATCGAGGCGGAGTTTCGGCGATTCGCGGACGCCGGCGTCGCCGTGCTTGCGCTTGGTGGTGATCACTTTGTCAGTTATCCGATCCTGCGCGCCCTGCACGGCGCACACGGTCCACTGGCGCTGATTCATTTTGATGCGCATTCCGACACATGGGCGGATCGCGAGGGCCGCATCGATCACGGCACCATGTTCTTTCATGCGGCTCAGCAAGGCCTGGTCGACGTTGCGCATTCGATCCAGCTTGGCATGCGCACCCACAATCCCGATACGCACGGTTTCGACGTCCGCGCTGCCACCTGGTTGCATGCCGCGGGTATCGACGCCGCCATCGCCGCAATCCGCGAACGTGTCGGCTCGACGCCTTGCTATGTCAGCTTCGATATCGATTTTCTCGATCCGGCATTTGCGCCCGGCACCGGCACGCCCGTCGTCGCCGGATTCAGCACCCTGCAGGCCTTGCAACTCGTGCGCGGATTGGCTGGCCTCAATATTGTCGGCATGGACGTGGTTGAGGTCTCGCCACCCTTTGACGTCAGCGAGATCACCGCCCTGGCCGCTGCCAGCATCGCCCAGGAATTGCTGGCGGCCTTTGCCACCCGATCAGCCGGCGGCGCGTAGCGCGTTTTAGTTTCACGGCGGAGCAGCGCCTTCGCTAATCTTTGGCGCAGGTCCATTGCCGAGTCGCCCATGTCCAGGATTGCTTCCGCCCGTGATATCTCGTTCTTGCTTTACGACTGGCTGCAGACCGATGCACTCTGTCAACGGGCGGAGTTTGCCGCGCACAGCCGCGAAACCTTCGACGCAGTGCTACGGCTCTGTGAGCAGCTTGCCAGCGAGTACTTCGCTCCGCACAACCGCAAGGCCGACAACAATGAGCCGCATTGGGATGGCGATCGCGTTGTACTGATCCCCGAGGTCAAGCAGGCGCTCGATCGTTTCGCGGAGGCGGGACTGTGCGCGATGAGCGCCGCCGAATCGCTTGGCGGCATGCAGCTTCCATATACCCTCGAGCGTGCGGGCTTCGCCTGGTTTCTTGCGGCGAATGTTGGCACGATCAGCTACCCACTGCTGAGTATGGCCAATGCAAATCTGATTGCCCGACAGGGTAGCCAGCTGCAGATCGATACGTTCGCGCGGCCGCAATACGAAGGGCGCTGGTTGGGTACGATGTGCCTGTCCGAACCACAGGCGGGTTCCTCGCTCGGTGATATCAGAACGCGCGCCGAGCCTGACGGCGAAGACGGGCTCGGCGCGCGCTACCGCCTGCGCGGCAACAAGATGTGGATCTCCGGTGGCGATCATGAGCTCAGCGAAAACATCGTGCATCTGGTGCTCGCCAAGATTCCTGGTGAGAACGGCCAGTTGCCGGCAGGCAGCGCAGGCATTTCATTGTTTATTGTGCCCAAGTTCCTACCCGCCGACGACGGCTCGATTGCCGCGCGCAATGACATCGCGGTGGCCGGGCTCAATCACAAACTCGGTCATCGTGGCACCAGCAATTGCCTGCTCAATTTCGGCGAGGGCCGCTGGCAGCCGGGACTAAAGCAGGGCGCGGTTGGCTGGCGTATCGGCGCGCCCGGCGAGGGATTGAAATGCATGTTCCAGATGATGAACGAGGCGCGGATTGGCGTCGGCTTCGGATCGATCATGCTCGGCTACACCGGCTATCTTCACGCACTCGATTACGCCCGACTGCGTTCGCAGGGTCGCCCGCTGGATCGGCGCGATCCGGAAAGTCCCCAGGTTCCCATCATCCAGCACAGCGATGTGCGGCGCATGTTGCTGGCGCAGAAGTCCTATGTCGAAGGGGGCCTGGCGCTGGGTCTGTACTGCGCCCGCCTGATCGATGACCAAGTCAGCCATCCGGATGCTGGCGCCCGGCGCGACGCCGGCCTGCTGCTGGACTTGCTCACCCCCGTGGTCAAAGCCTGGCCAGCCGAGTGGTGCCTTGTCGCCAACGATCTGGCGATCCAGGTGCACGGCGGTGCCGGCTATACGCGTGACTATCCGGTCGAACAGTTCTGGCGCGACAATCGACTCAATCCGATCCACGAAGGCACCAATGGCATCCAGGCGATCGACCTGGTGGGTCGTAAGCTGGCCGCACAACAGGGCAGTGCGATGCGCGTTCTGGCTGCACACATCGGCAAGACGATTGAACGCGCTGCCAGTAGTACTGACGTGGCGATGGTCGAGCAAGCTGGTTTGCTCAAGGCGGCACTTGCACACCTGCACGAGACCAATGCCGGACTCGCGCGCGAAGTCGATATCGAGCGCCGACTAGCCAATGCGCATAGCTATCTGCTCGGCTTCGGCCACACCGTCGTTGCCTGGCTCTGGCTGGACCAGGCGCTCGCCGCGCAGCGCCTCACCGCCGAAGTCGATCGTGATTTTGCGGCGGGCAAGCGCAGCGCCTGTCGTTACTTCTTTCGCTGCGAACTCAGCAAGGTCGCCGGCTGGCTGGATCGGGTGACGCGCTGCGAAGACTCCGCTCTGCTGATGCAGGACGCCTGGTTCTAGTGGCCCGGTCCGACGGTCCAATCAATTTGCAGCGGCGTCTTTAGCCGCGTTGCTGACTCGGTGCGGCGGGACGCTAACTCGAACGGGCGCGACGAGTGGCAGGTTCGGGCATCGTTGCAACAGGGCCCGCGTCGCCGCGCATCAGGGCCTCGATCTCGTCGGGCTCCTTGGTCACACTTGCAGTCAGCACGATCGGGTCGCCGCGGGTTACCAGCACATCGTCCTCAATCCGGATACCGATGCCACGCCAGCGCTTGTCGACAGTCTTTTCGTCTACGGCCACGTAGAGCCCCGGTTCGACGGTCAGCACCATACCTGGTTCGAGCTCACGCGAATCCTCGCCGACCCGGTAGTCACCGACATCATGCACATCCAGCCCCAGCCAGTGACCGGTCTTGTGCATATAGAAGCGACGGTAATCGCCAATCTTGATATTGCTCTCCGGACTGCCCTTGAGCAGACCGAGCCGACACAGGCCACGGGTGAGCACACGCACGGCCGCCTCATGCATGGCCGAAAACGGCACACCTGGTCGCGCCTTATCGATCGCAGCGAGTTGCGCGGCAAGGACGATTTCATACAGTGCCCGTTGCTCGACGGAGTACCGCCCATTGACCGGCCAGGTGCGGGTGATATCGGAGGCATAGCACTGATACTCGGCGCCGGCATCGACCAGCAGCAGGTCGCCATCGCGCAGCACCGCATTGTTGGCGCGATAGTGAAGCACGCAGGCATTGCTGCCACCACCGACAATGGGTTCGTAGGAGGCGACCGCCTGATGGCAACGGAACGTGTGTTGAAGTTCGGCTTCGATGGCGGTCTCGGTCATTCCCGGACGCGTAGCCCGCATCGCGCGCAGGTGCGCTTCGGCCGCGATCTCGGCCGCCCGCTTCATCAGCTTGATTTCAGCCGGTGATTTGTACAGCCGCAGATCGTGCAACAGGTGACCGAGTGCGACAAACTCATGGGGTGGGCGGGCGCCCTGCTTGACCATCGCGCGCACGCGGTTGACCCAGCCCATCAGCTTGAGATCGAATTCCGGGTCTCGTCCAAAGTGGTAGTAGACGCGCTCCCGACCCTCAATCATTCCGGGCAGGATGTCGTCGATGTCGCTGATCGGAAACGCATCATCAATGCCCAGCGTCGCCGGTGCAGCGTCGGTCCCAAGTCGCGGCCCATCCCAGCGTTCGCGTTCGGGATCGCGCTCCCGACAGAACAGGATGACCTCGCCGTGTTGTCGGCCTGGAATCAGTGCCAGTACCGCGTCTGCTTCGCCGAAGCCGGTAAGGTAATGGAAGTCGCTGTCCTGTCGATAAGGATAATGCGCATCATTGCTGCGGATGCGTTCGGGCGCAGCTGGCACGATCGCAATGGCTTCGCGGCCGATCATGCGTATCAGTTGGCGCCGGCGCCGGGCGTGCTCGCTGGTCTTGATGGCGATGCTCAATGCCGCGTGGTCCTGGGCGAAACCTCGGTCAGCTCGGACTGCAACAGCATCACCCCGACGCGCACGAATTCGAACACCTCGGAAAAATCGCTCTCGTCGTCATCGCTTTCGCCGGACTCGAGATCGCTTGCGGCAATGCGTGAAAGGTCGGCGAGCACTTCTTGCGCATTCTCGGAGAGCTCCTCCGAGGCATCATTTCCGGCAAGCCCAAGGCCACCAACAAATCCTCGACACCACTCCACCAGGGCATTGGCGCGCATCGTCACACTGTCCTCGGTTTCGGGGAGCAGGGGTTCGAATACGAACTGCGGATCGTTGAGCTGGTCGCGCGAAAGATCGAAGAACTGACTGAACTGGCGACGCGCATTGCCATCATCGCTGATGACATCCTGCAAAGCCTCCAGCGCCAGCGCCTCACACCAGGCCTCGGTGCCGGCGCCGCCGCCGGCGCAGAGATAGCCGCAGAGGGAGCCGTGAAGTTCAGATGCATTGATCCCGATCTGGTGCTCGCCCAGGATCCGGTCGATATCTGCGTGAGAGAGTCCGTCCATGGTGGAAGTGTAGCAATCGCCGCCATGCGTCGGATATCGGCGTACGATCGGCGCTGACGTGCTCCCGCGCAAGGGTTATGCTTTGGCACCAAGGCTTCGAACTTCGGCAGTGAACCCAGCAGCAGGCCACGTCAGCAGGAACGACCGGCGCAGCCCGCCAATGCAGCGCAATCGGCACGCTGTTGGGCTGTGGCGGAGCGCCCGCTGCGGTTTGGGGCTCCTGCTAGGGGCGGTACTGGCGGGTCAATTGTTCGCTGCAGCGTCGACGGTCATCGAGCGCCGTTACTATTTTTCACCGTCCAGCCGTGAAGGCGAACTCGCCCAACACACGGTCAACGCGATGTTGCAGGATCGTGCCGGATTTCTCTGGGTGGGCACCCAGGGCGGCTTGCATCGCTATGACGGCTACGCTTTCACGCGCTACGAGAATCGCGCGGACGATCCTGACGGCCTGCCCGACAGTTTCATCACTGCCCTGGCCGAGGATTCCGCTGGGCGCCTCTTTGTCGGCACCGGTCAGCGTGGCGTCGCGCGCTGGGAGCCGACGGCCGGGACCTTCGTCAGGATTGCCGGCAAGCCTGACGAATCGGTGCGCCGAAATACCATCACCGCTCTGCGCGCTGACGCCGGCGAAGGTCTTTGGATCGGCTCGCAGTTCGGGCTGGAACACCTCTCGCGCGGCGGCAAGCGCACCGATGTCTTGCGGCTGGTGCCCGATGACGAGCGCAAAGTTCAAGTCAACGACCTGGCGAGCTGCTCCGACGGCGCGCTGTTTGTGGCGAGCAGCGAAGGGCTTTATCGGGTAAACCCCGGCTCGCTACGCGCGCGCGTGCTGTCCCTGCCCGAGGAAGGGCGCGTACTGACGGCCGTGCATTGTGATGCCACCGGCGCGCTCTGGGCGGCGGCCGGCGTGCGCCTCTACGAATGGCAAAACGGCGAGATGCGTCTGGCCTGGAACGGAGAGACCGCCGATCCTCCGCTCGTGCACGCCCAGATCGTCGACATTGTCGAGGACGCGAGCCGAAATCTCTGGCTGGCGACCGATGCCCGTGGTCTGGTCCGGTTTTCCCCCGCAGACTCGGGCTACGAAGTGCTCAGACATCATCCGCGTCTGGCCGGCGCATTGCCGGAGGACTCGCTGAAATCTCTGCTGGTGGATCGCTCCGGCATGCTCTGGGTCGGCGGCGCCGTCTCCGGGCTTGCCCATGCCTGGCCCGGCGGCAGCCACTTCACCTATCTTCGAGACGAGTCGCCGGGCCGTTCGATGGTGGATACCAACAATGTGCGTGCGCTATGGCCGGACGCCGATCGCGGCCTCTGGATCGGTACCGAGGGCGAGGGGCTCAAGCGCTATGACTTTCGCAGTCAGCAATTCGAATATTTCGGTGGCGTGTTGGCAAAGGCCCTGGGCATGCCGATCCAGCCCCCGGAGTTCCGGATTTTTGCCATTCGTCCGGCGCGCGAACCCGGGCAGTATTGGATAGCCAGCAACCGCGGCGTCTTCCATTACGACCCGCTCGGTGCGGTCGCGCGTGCTTTGCCTGTAGATTTTCGCAGGGATCAGGCACTGCCATCTGCCGATGTGCGCTCGTTGATCGTCGCGCGCGATCGCACGCTCTGGATGGGCACGCTGAATGCCGGCCTTATCCACCATGATCCGGCCACTGGCAGCTGGCGGCGATTTACGTCCGCATCGACAGGATCGGAACCCGGTCTTTGGCATTCGGGGGTGCTCGCCCTGCATGAAGATTCCGAAGGGCGCATCTGGATCGGCACGCTGGGCGGGCTCAACGTGTTCGAGCCCGAGACCGGCGTGATGCGCCGTGTGGCGCGTGATCCCAAGCGCAATGATGCGCTCGCCGGGGAACTGGTTCGGGTGATCTTCGAGTCCGCGGACGAAACCATCTGGGTCGGGACCCATGCCGGACTCAACCGGATGATCCGCTACAACGATGGCGAACCAGGTTTCCAGCGTTATCTGCGCAGCGACGGTCTGGCCAACGAGACCATCTATGGATTGCTTGAGGATCGCGAACGTCGGCTCTGGATCAGCACGAATGCGGGTATCAGTCGACTCGATCCGGCCAGCGGCGAGATTCGCAACTTCGGGTTGCAGGATGGCTTGCAGGGATCGGAGTTCAATGGCGGTGCGTTCGCCGCTTTGCCCGATGGAAGGCTGGCCTTTGGGGGAATCGAGGGGATCAACTGGTTTCGCCCCGAAGACGTGGAGGCCCATCAGTACCTCGCGCCGCTGGCGTTTACCGAAGAACAAATTGGCAATGAGCGACGCGCCATCACCGACCCGGGAGGCTATCGCGCCCTGCGCATCGGCTCGGATGAGCGCGTTTTGATGCTCGCGTTTGCGGCGATGGACTTTGTCGCGCCGAACGAAAACCGTTTCAGTTACCGGCTGCTGGGTTACGACGACGACTGGATCGATCTGGGTACGCGACGCGAAGTGGCGTTCACCAATCTCGCACCCGGTTCTTACACCCTGCAGGTTACCGGCAAGCACCCGGAGCGCGTCGCGCCGGGGCCTGTGCTGGAGCTCGATATCCTGGTGTCGCCGCTGTGGTGGCAAACCTGGTGGGCCAAGGCTGGGGCAGCAAGCTTTCTGATCGGGATGTTTCTGGTCTGGTGGGTGAATCGTCGTCGACGGCTGCGAAATCTGCACCAGCAGAACGACAAACTGAAACTCTTCAGTGAACGCCTGTCGTCGGCGCTTTGGGCCAGCCGCGACGGCTTCTGGGACTGGAATCTTGAGGCCGACACGATGTACCTGTCAGGACCCGAGGAGTTTGTCGGGCCGGGGCGCGAAGCGCGGATTTCCACCAAGGAGTGGCGTGAACTGGCCGTGCATCCGGAAGATCGCGCGCGTGTCGAAGCGGCGCTGGAAGAGCACATCACTGGTCGTACCGAGTACTACGAAGCCGAATATCGGATCAGCACGTTTTCCGGCCGAAAGGCATGGATCCTCGCCCGTGGTCGTGCGGTCCGTCGCGACCCGCAGGGCCGCGCACTCCAGGTCGCCGGCACCTTCCGCGACGTCAGTCAGGAGCGACTGCTTGATCGCGATCGCCGGATCGCGCAGGAGGTCATCCGTTCAATGCGCGAAGTGGTCTGCGTTACCGATCTTCAGTTCCGTTTCGTTTCGGTGAACGAGGCGTTCTGTCGCGTCACTGGCTACTCGATGGACGATGTCGCGGGGCGCGATGCCGGCATGCTCGATTCCGAGCAGCATCCGCCCGAGTTCTATATGGAGATTCGCCAGGGATTGCTGCTCAAGGGCCACTGGGGCGGCGAACTCTGGCAGCGGCGTAAGGATGGCGAGCAGTTTCTGGCCTCACTGGAAGCCAACGAAGTCTGCGATTCGTCGGGGCAGAGGCTGTACTGGGTCGCGGTCTTGACCGATATCACCGATCGCAAGCGCGCCGAGCAGGAACTGCGCTATCTCGCCAACTATGACACTCTGACCGGCCTACCCAATCGCACTCTGCTTGGCGAGCGGCTCGCGCATTCACTGATCCGGGCGCGCCGCCTTGGCAACAAGGTCGGTGTGTTGTTCCTCGATCTGGATCGCTTCAAGCATGTCAACGATTCCATGGGTCATGCTGCCGGTGACCGTCTGCTCAAGGCAGCGGCAGCGCGCATCGTCACCAGCGTGCGCGAATCCGACACGGTCGCGCGTCTCGGTGGCGACGAGTTCACCGTGGTGTTGGAGGATTTGAAAGACATCGAGGAGGCCGAACGCGTCGCACGCAAGTTGTTGGTTGGCTTTACCCAGCCGCTGGAAATTGACGGCCGCCACGAGGTGGTGATTTCGCCATCGATCGGCCTCAGCCTGTATCCGGAACACGGACAGGTCCCGACCGATCTGCTCAAGCATGCCGATACCGCGATGTATCACGCCAAGGATCGCGGTCGAAATACCTATCAGGTGTACACCGACGCGATGGACGCGCAGGCGCGCCTGCGCGCCAGCATGGCGGGGCAGTTGCACAAGGCGCTCGAGCGCAATGAGTTGAGCCTGGTGTTCCAGCCCAAGCTGATGCTCGCAGATCAGCGCATCACCGGTGCCGAGGCATTGCTGCGTTGGCGCAATCCGATCCTCGGCGACATTTCCCCGGTGACCTTCATCCCGATTGCGGAAGAGACCGGGTTGATCGTTCCAATTGGCGAATGGGTAGTTCAGCAGGCCTGCATCCAGATCAATCGTTGGACCGCGGCCGGCCTGACCGAGCAGAAGATTGCGGTAAACGTTTCGGCGCTGCAGTTGTTCCGCGGTGAATTGGCGCGCCGACTGCGCGAAATTCTCGAGGCCGAACGCGTGCCAGCGAACCGTATCGAGATCGAGCTGACCGAGTCGATGCTGATGGCCAATCCGGAACAGAGCATTGCGACCCTGACCCAGATCAAGGCGCTCGGCGTACATATCGCCATCGATGATTTTGGCACCGGCTACTCGTCGCTGGCTTACCTCAAGCGCCTGCCCATCGATACGCTGAAGATTGACAAGACTTTCGTGGCCGATCTGAGCAGTGATCCGGATGACGAGGCGATCACCACGACCGTGATCATGATGGCGCATTCACTGGGCTTGGACGTGATCGCCGAAGGCGTCGAGACCCCGGATCAGATGCGCTATCTCGCCGACCAGCAATGCGACGAGGTGCAGGGCAATCTTATCTCGCCGCCGCTGGATGCCGATCGCGTGCTGCAATTCCTGCTCGATCGCCGGCCGCTGCCCAATCCACAGAAATCTCTGCCCCTGGTCTAGGCCGCGGCAGAAACCCGTCAGGAAATGCGCGATCCCGATTCGAAATCGCTGATCGCCTCGACCAACTTTCCAAGGGCGCGTTGTTCAATCTGGCTCAGATGCGGATTCCAGGCGTCCATCAGCAGAATGGCGCCGGGATGGCTGTCGCTGTTCCAGAGTTCGTGCTGAAAGCTGTCGTCGAGTACACAGGGCTCGCCCGCGACCCAGGTTCGCGACTCGCCATCGACAATTCGCAGCCCGCTGTCGCCACCTACGATCAGGGGCAGATGCACGACGACGCGCGAATTGGTCAGACCAAAACGCGGCGCGATGTTCGATTGCGGACTCATCCACGAGAAACACACGCTCGGCGCCTGGTCACGGATCTGACAGAGTTCAAGCGTATCGATCACTGCGCTGGTGGCCGGGCAGGAAACATGGTTGGCGGCAATGCGTGCGCCGTTCCGGATAAAGTAGTAGCCGTCCCAACTCGCGGTCGGATTGTCGGTGCTCGCAGCGCTGGCCGCCTCCGGTCGTTCGGCCAGCCGCAGTTGCGCCTCGCCGCGAATGGTCGGGTAGGAATCGACCAGCCGCCGGGTCCATGGCAATAGCGCGGCATCCAGGAAGGGCGTGGACGGCAGATCGGGAACGAAGAGGAATCGTGGTGCTTGACGCGGATCCTCGGGTTTGGCATCCGACTCGCGCAGGAAGTGGCTCAACGCACGATCAACCCGCTGCAACGCGTCACCGCCGTATTCACCGCGCATGGCTTCGAACGATTGCACGAGTACCTCGCGTCGCCACTGACGCACGCGCTCAATGCCTTGCAACACGGTGTCCAGCAGGGCCGCCGGCGTGGTCTTCTCATCCAGCCATTCGCCCTTGTTCTGGGCGCGGCGGACGGCCTGCATCAGCGCTTTGTTGGCACCGATTCGGTCGCCGGTGACATCACGAACCTGGCTCAGCAGCAGCCAGGCCGGGTGGAAGTCAGGAAATTTCGTTGTGGTCTCTTCCATCAGGCGACAGGCACCCGCCGGTCGGCCCGAGTGGGCATAAGCGAAGCCCAGATTTACCGCCAGCTGTGGATGATTGGGGGCCAGCGAACGCGCGCGCTCCAGCAGTGGCGCCGCGCGCCCTGGATCGGCACGGTCCATGGCGAAGCGCGCCAACTGCACGCAGGCCTCCAGACTGTCCGGCCACTTCTTCAGAATACCGCTGTACAACGACTCGGCCTGCAATACCTGATTGCTGTCGACGAGAGCGCGAGCTTCGACCAGGCGGGCCTGCAGCTGCGCTTTGGAGGCGGTTTGATTCATAGGGTCAATCTCAAAGGGCTTGGGTCAACTGCAGATGATAACGCCGCCGCGCGCGATGCGCTGGACTTGAATTGTCTTCTCCCAACTGCACAAGCGCGTCTCGTGCCAGCTTCATCATCGTCGCAGCGACGCTGACGTCGCCTACTGCAGCTTCAATTCCTGGGCGTGGTCGGCGAATCCCGCACACGGCAGCACCCAGCTCGGCAACACGATGCGGATGGACAAACAGTTCATGCGCGGACTCCTTGAGCCATCAGCGGTCTTGGCACGAGCAGGCATGGGCAGGCATGGGCAAGTTGGCTGCGGATTGGCCTCCCCACACAAAAAAGCCGGCGCTTTCGCGCCGGCCTTGTGTTGCAGTTACAGCGTCAGGATCAGAACTTGTAGTTCACGCTCAGATACACCATGCGACCCGGAAGATCGTAGGTACCGGCGTCATAGCCATTGAGCGAGCAGGTCAGGCAGATCGGCGGATCCTTGGAGAATGCGTTGTTCACGCCCAGCGACAGCTTGAGCGCGTCGACGCCGAACGGCGCGTTCCAGCCGAAGCGGATATCGTGGTACGTGGTGCCGCCGAGGGAATGCAGAGTTTCGTCCGTGTCGCAGCCCGGCAAACCGGCCAATCCGTTGCAGGACTCCTCCACCTTGCTGGTGTAGCGGATGTTCCAGCTGACGTCCCAAATGCCCTCACCGCCGCTCCAGCCGAGTTGCAGATTGCTCTGCCAATCGGGGATGGAGCTGTCGTTGACTTCAACACCGACGGTACGCTGGGCGACATTGCCATCCGCGTCCACTGCGCTGTAGTCGATGACGTGGGTGGACTGCAACGCGGCGGTCAGACGACCGAAGCTCCATTCCGGGCTGGCCCAGGTCGCCTTGAAGTCGACGCCGTCGGTTTCGATCGCGCCGAGGTTGTCGAGGAAGTTGTTCGGCGGCGCCAGGTTGCCACCGGCAACGCGGTCGAACGGCGAACACAGCAGGGCATCGGTGCCACCGGCGGCCAGGCAGGCATTGAGCAGTGCCTGGATGTCACGGGACTGGATAGCACCGTCAATCTGGTGGTTGTAGTAGCTGAACTCGAAATCGACCCGATCCGACCATGCCAGGTTGGCCGCCCATTCCGGGCTGTAGACCGCGCCCAGCGTGTAGCTGTCCGATTCCTCGGCATCGAGGTCGGGGTTGCCACCGGTGAAGGTGGTGATCTGCGTGTTGGCCTGCTCGAAGCCGTTGGGCACGCCCTGGGCACGACAGGCAGTTTCAAGCGGCGTGGTGTTGAGGCCATCGGCATCATTGACCACGACATTGTTGGTCGGTCCGCAGGGATCGATCAGGGTTGCACCGAACTGGGTCAGACCGTACAACTCGCCGAGGTTCGGCGCACGGAAACCCTGCGAGTACGTGCCGCGCAGGACCAGGTCATCCATCGGCTGCCAGCGGAAGCCGACCTTGCCCGTGGTGGCGCCGCCGAACGTGCTGTAGTCGGAATAGCGCAGTGCCAGGCTGGCGTCGAAGCTGTCGGTGAACGGAACGTTGAACTCCGAGTAGATTTCGTCGACGTCGTAGTCGGCCGATACCGGTGCCGCGAACGAATCCTGTGACTCGCCGGTCTGGCGCAGTGGATCGGGACGGAAATCACCCTGGTAGTTGCGATGCTCCAGGCCGGCGGCAAAGCCCGCGCTGCGATCGCCGATGTCGAACAATGTGCCTGAGATATTTGCCGAAAAGATGTCGAGCACCTGTTCGCTGGCATCGATCTGGGTCGTGCGGATCCAGTCGATCATCTGCTGGGTCATCGGACGGCCCTGACCACCGAAGAGATCGAGCGGCGTGCAGCCGGGTGTGGCCGCGCAGACGGCCGGATCGCCGAGCGCGAGCTTGATCTTGGCAATGTTGTAGCCATTGCGGAACACCTGTTCGGCGGTGTTCTCCGAGCGCACGTAGTTGACGTCCCAGTCAAACCCACGATCACCGAAATTCACGCCGCCATTGAGGCCGACATTGAAGTAGATGGTGTCGACGTCCTGGGTGAACACGCGCGGACCGACTTCGATCGGACGCCGGGTGACCCAGCCAAAGTTGGTGGCCGGATTGAGTTCGATGCCGAACGGGTTGAACGGATTGAGTGCCGAGATGATGATCGTGTCGGCGATGCCGCCGCTGCCGGCGTAGGGCCCGACGAAGATCGGTTCCGGTGCCGCCTGATTGGTCGAGGTGCGGTTGTTGTACAAGGCCTTGACGTGCAGCGAGGTGCTGTCGTTGATGTCGTAGTTGATATTGGTGAACACGCTCTTGCGTTCAGATGGCGTCAGCAGCAGATTGAACGGAGCAAAATTGAACCGGTCGGTACCGTCAAAATCATTGTAAGTGCCGGCGCTCGGATCGGCCGGATTCCAAACCGGGTTCAATGTGCCCGGATTGAGCGTCACGTCGTAGAAGAATTCCTGGCTGGCGCTGCAGGAGCCGTAGCTGCCGACCGGGCGCGAGGGATCACAGAAGGTAAAGCGGCCCTGTGGCGTGCCGGAGCTGCCGTAGGCCAGTCCGCCGCCCGGGATCGGGAACGAGGACTGCAGATAGGCGCCCGAGCTGATGTCCTGCTGCTCGTAGTAGCTCGCGCTGAACACGGCCGAATAATCGTCGCCGCTGCCGCCGACCGTGATATTGGCTTCGGTGGTCTCGCCACCCTCATCATACTCGCCGTAGTAGGCATGCACTTCGGCGCCGTCGAAGGTCTTGCGCGTGATGATGTTGATGACGCCGGCGATGGCGTCAGAGCCGTAGATGGCTGAGGCGCCATCTTCAAGAATTTCGATGCGGTCGATGATCGACAGCGGAATGGTATTCAGATCGGCACTGCCGCTGACGCCCGAGGCCGAAGACTCGTTGACCCAGCGAATGCCATCGACCAGGACCAGAACGCGCTGCGAGCCCAGATGGCGCAGATCGACCTGGGACGAACCGGCGCCGATGCCGCCGCCGTCAGAGGGATAGCCGAAGTTGCCGCTGGAATTGAATTTCGCATTGAGCGCCTTGCCGCCCGCGGTGAGCTGCTGCAGCAATTCGCCGACCGAAGCCAGACCGGTTTTTTCGATCTGGTCGCGGTCGATGATCGCGACCGGCGCCTGGCCGGACTGCTCGGTCTGTTTGATGCGCGATCCGGTGACTACCATTTCTTCCATGGTGGTGGTTCGCGTGTCTTCTGCATCCTGTGCCTGCGCGGTGAGCGGCAACAGGGCGAGCAACAAGGCACTGCGCACGCTGACGGCGAGCAGGTTTTGTCTGATGTTCATGGGGTCTCCGTGGGGGATCGTTATGGGTTTCAAGCCGCCGCCACTCAGGTATTGCCGAGAATTGCAATACAAAACTGATAGCGCGCAGGCTTTTTAACGGTTTTTTTAGATTCTGTACAGAGACGTTAGTCATGATCCCGTCGGGGTGTCTTTGGCGCTGGCCCCGGAACCGAGTTGCCGGGGTGCGGACCGCCCGGCTAGCGCCCCGATCAGCGGCGCATTGACCGGTTGCCGGCCATACCATAAGGTTTGCCCATGGAAAATATCTCCTCCCGCGATGACCTGCGCGCCATCTCGACGCGCATCGACCAGCTGATCGCGCTGTGTGCCCGATTGCAGGAAGAAAACCGCAGTCTACGGGGTAGTCAGGAGGCCTTGATGGCGGAGCGGGCGAATCTGCTGACCAAGAACGAGCAGGCGCGTTCGCGCGTCGAAGCAATGATCGCCCGGCTCAAGTCGCTGGAGCAGAACGGATGAGCGCTGAGCCTGTGGCACTGCACCTGCTCGACAAGGAATACACCGTCGCCTGTCCGCCCGAGGAGCGCAGCGGGCTGCTGGCCGCGGCGGCCTTGCTCGACGGCAAGATGCGCGATGTCCGCAATGCGGCGCGCGGCGCCTCACTCGATCGGGTTGCTGTGCTGGCGGCGCTGAATCTCGCCCACGAATTTCTGCAGCAGAAAAACCAGTCGCAGTCCAGTGATGGTGCAATCAATCAAGAGGTCGGTCAATTGCGCGCAAAGCTGGACGCGGCGATGCTTACCTTTCTAAAATAGACCCGGCATCGTTTCTGCCGCGTTCGACCTTGCGGGCCATCAATTTACCTTGGCCCATAATTCGACCCCGGGATCGCAGTGTTGGCTGGTGCGCATGTCCGTCACGAGCGGAAAGCCTTAAAGCCTTCGAGCCTTCCCACCT
>JAYSZM010000023.1:0-9680 GCA_043738015.1 Lysobacterales bacterium | reverse complement strand
AAGTCCGGAGCCGCGATAGCCCCCTGAGTCAGGGGGCGGCTTTCAACAGCGGAGCTGGTCAAAACCGCAGGTTTGACCAGCTAACGCTGTTGAAAACGACCAGCTCCGCTGTTGAAAACGGGGGTTTGGCAAACACTAAGCTGGGTAGCGAAGACGTTGTGATGACTTATTCAGAGGTTCCCGAAGTTGAGGCAGCCGATCTGCTCCGGGGTGGATCAGGGCGCCGCCAGGCAGGTGTGCAGGCTGCTCAGAAACCCCGGAATGGTGCTGACGATTTCCATACGGCGCTCCAGGGTAATCGGCGGTGAGTTTTCTTCGGTGTCGCCGATCATCATCAACTCGGCGATCTGGTCGAGGTCATCCTCCAGGCCGTCGAGCTCTTCGCTGAGGCGGTCCCAGGTGTCGGGACGCAGATCGAGCGCGCGATAAAAACCGATTGCCCAGGCCAGACCGAGCAATTCTTCGGTGCTTTGCGGATCGATATCATCGAGGTTGGGCGGCAGGGCGAGCAGCGGATAGTCCTCATCGCCGGGCGTATCGGCGTCGACGCGGACGCGGCGCTCGGCATCGCTGCGAAACTCGGCGAGCATCTCGCGCATCTGGTCGGCCTCTTCGCGCGACTTGAATTTGAAGCCGGCGCCAGTGACCTCGGCCAGCCATTCCTCGTCGGGGATGCCGCCGGGTGTGACCGCGAGCGCGCACATGAAGCCGTCGATCATCTCGACATTGACCAGGCCATCGGTATCGGCGCAGCGGTCATGCAGAAAGTCGTCGAGGGCATTGATCGTCGGTTCGGTGAGTGCGGGCATGCGGTTACTCCCAGGCAATGCCGCATTGTGCGGGAATGCGGCGAGCGGGGCCAGTCTGCGCTGGCGCTCAATCGGCCTGGCCTGCGGCCGAAACGCAGGCGTTGTCGGCCATGGTCAGAGCAATCTGAGCGTTATCGCCTTCAGCACGGCGCGGGTGCGGTCGCGGGTGTGCAGCTTTTCCAGGATCTCGCTGACGTAGTTCTTCACCGTGCCCTCGGCCAGAAAGACACTGCGCGCGATCTCCTTGTTGGAATAGCCACCAGCCATCAGACGCAGAATCGCGAGTTCACGCTCGCTGAGCTCGACCTTGATGTGCTGCTCATGACCGGTGCTGCCCGGATCGACGTAGCGCAGACGCTTGCGCACCGGATCGATCGAGACCGGCTGAAGCAGGGTATCGCCGGCGGCAACACGCAGGATGGCGTCGCGCAGGTCTTCCGGCGAGGCGTCCTTGAGCAGAAATCCCTGGGCCCCGGCGTCGACCGCGGCCAGCAGCAGTTCGCTGTCGTCAAAGGTGGTGAGCAGGATCATCGGCGTCGTATCGCCGCGTTCGCGCAGGGCGATCAGGGCATCGATCCCGCTCAAGTCCGGCATGCGGATATCCGATACCACGACATCAACCGGCTGGCTGGCCAGCGCGTCGATCAGACTCTGGCCAGTGTCGGCCTCGACCACGATCTCGATACCGCCGATGCTGTGCAGCAGGGCTTGCAGCCCTTTGCGGACCAGGGCCTGATCGTCGGCGAGTGCAATGCGTACGCTCATGTGCTCGGGATCCATGCATGCAGGGCAAACCCGCGACCGCCAAGGCTGGCCGGTTCGACGGCGCCGCCGAGTGCTTCGATGCGCTCGCGCATGCCGGAAAGTCCGCTGCCGTAGCGGATCTCGCCGCTGCCACGACCATCGTCGCGAACATCCAGTTCGATGCGCTCACCGGCGCGGCGCAGCACGATCCAGATATTTTCGGCGTGGCCATGGCGCGCTGAATTGGTGATTGCCTCTTGCACGGCACGCAGCAGGGCTTCGGCCTGCAGGGCATTGCCGACCGAGGCTTCGGCGCCGACCTCGATATGCGCGCGCGGTTTTGGCATGGCCTGGGCGATCTGTTCGATCGCATTGCGCAGGTTCATGCCATCGTGGACACGCATCTGGCGCACGACCTCACGGATGTCGCCGAGCAGTTCATCGGCGAGCTGGGCGCAGGTGTCGACTTCGGGGACATTGGCGAGGGCGGGATTGCGCGCGAGGGCGCGCAGATGCAGTTTCATCGCGGTCAGCTTATGGCCGGCCACATCGTGCAGTTCGCGTGAGATGCGCAGGCGTTCCTGATCGCGTGCGCTTTCCGCGAGCAGGGTGCGGGTTGCCAGCAGATGGCCATTGACCTGTTGCAGTTCGGCGCTGACCAGCTCGGCACGACGGGCGTACTTGGTCGTCATGATCGCGAACAGCTGGAACCCGCAGAAACTCAGCGTGGCGATGCTGGCATCGGCCCAGCCCCAACGCTGGGCCAGAATCGCGGCAACGACGAGGTTGACCGGCACGAACACCAGCAGCAGTCGGCGCCAATCCAGCACCGAGGCCAGCTCGGCCATCACAATGATCAGCAGGATGGGACCGACGGTGTTCTTCGGGATCAGACAGATCAACAGAGCACAGAGAATCTGCACGGCCGACGACAGTGGCCGCAGCGGTGCATCGCGTTGGCGATCGCTGAGCGCGCAGCGGACCATCAGGACGCCGAAAACCGCCAGGCTGACCAGCGCAATAGCGCGCTGAGTCGTCTCGCTATAGGGCAGGAGGTCGGTCACGCCAGAGCGCCAGACGGTCAGCAGGACCGCGAGCCAGGTGACCTGGGCGGCGATCATCATTGGCTCGGTCAGTATCTGCCAGCGCGAGGGTTCTGAGGACTTCATGCTGCGATGCTGACCGCGGCCGGGTGTGCGATCAAGGGTGCGCGGACAAGTGGTGACTTTCGGCAGGCCGGATCGATGACCTCAGGCACCTGAGTGAACGGCGTACGTGGCGCAATCTGTCTGCGCCCTGTTTACCGGATCCCCGCGATGGAACTCTATTCGATCACCAAATCCCTGCACTATCTGGTCGGCGTTGCCGCACTGGCCAGCTTTTGGATTGCTGCGTTCACGCGCAAGGGCAGTCCGGTGCACAAGTTCGTCGGCAAGATCTACCTGCTGGCGATGTGCGCAATCATTGCAACGGCGCTGGTGTTCACCGTGGTCGGCACACTCGATGATCCAGGACCGATGGACGCCTTTCTTGCCTATCTGGTGGTGATCACTGCGACCAGTTGCTGGCTGTCCTGGCGTGCCGTTCGCGACAAGCGGGACTTTGCCCGCTACACCGGGCCGGTCTATCGTGTGCTTGCGGTGTTGAATCTGTTGGCCGGTGCGGGGATTTTTTCGGTGGGTCTTGCGATCGGATCGGTGCTGCTGAGTGGCTTCAGTCTCGTCGGCTTCCTGCTTGGGATCGGCATGATCCGGCTGCGTCGCGGCGGCCCGAAGCACCCGCAGTGGTGGCGTCAGGAACATATGAACGCGATGCTCGGCAATGGCGTGGCGACGCATATCGCGTTTCTGGCGATCGGTCTGCCAAAAATCCTGCCGATGCTGGCCGGACCTACGCTGCAGATGTTGGCCTGGTTTGGACCGCTGGTGATCGCGTTTGTGTTGCAGATCTGGCTGGGGCGGAAATATGCAATTCAGAAGCCGGTGTCAGTGCGGGCAGCGGATGCGCTGCCGAATGTGTGAAGCCGCGGTCGCGGAAGCGTCGCCATCGGGACAGCGGCAACGGCAGAGCACGAGCAGAGCAACGGCAGAGCACGAGCAGAGCACGGGCAGAGCAACGGCAGCGCGGCAAGCCACGCTCTATGCAATCCCCTTGGGGACAACGGCAACGGCAACGGCAACGGCAGGGCCAGAGCAGCGCGGCAAACCGGGCTAGCGGGTCAGCCAGGCGACCAGTCGATCGGCGAGTTTGCCGTAGGGTGGCCGGAACAGGCTGAGGGCGCTGAAGCGTGACTGGTAGAACACCGGTTTCTGCTTGCTGAAGGTCAGGAATCCGGCGTGGCCGTGATAGTGGCCCATGCCGCTGGCGCCGATTCCGCCGAAGGGCAACTCGTCTTGTGCGAAGTGAAACAGCGTGTCATTGATCGACACGCCACCGGCGATGGTGCGATCAAGCACGCGTTCGGTGCGGGCTCGGTCGTGATCGAAGTGATAGAGCGCAAGCGGGCGCGGGCGCGCATTGATGTAGTCGATGGCGGCGTCGACACTGGCGCAGTCGACCAGAGGCAGGATCGGACCGAAGATCTCATCCTGCATCAGCTTCATGCTGTCGTTGGCGCCGGTGACCACGGTCGGTGGAAAGATTCTGCGCTCAGCAGCCGTTGACTGCGCAAGGGGGATCACGGTCGCGCCCTTGTTGCGCGCGTCCTCGAGATAGCCGTTGAGGCGATCGAACTGGCGCTGATTGACGATGCTGGTGTAGTCCTTTGACGTGTCCAGATCCGGATAGGCCTTGCTGACTGCGGCGCGCAGGGCGGCGACGAAGTTCTCCTGGTCGGACTGCGGCAGCAGCACATAGTCGGGTGCGATGCAGGTCTGGCCGCCATTGAAAAACTTGCCCGCAGCGATTTTCTGGGCGGCACCGTCGATGGAATAATCCGGCGCCAGGATTGCGGGTGATTTGCCGCCGAGTTCGAGGGTGACCGGAGTCAGATTGGGTGCCGCGGCGGCCATCACCATGCGCCCGACCTGGGTCGACCCGGTGAAGAACAGGTGGTCGAACGGCAACGCAGCGAAGGCCGCGGCAACACCGGCATCACCGGTAACGCAGGCGACCTGGTCGCGCGGAAACAGTGTCGACAGAAATTGCTGCAGCAGTTCCGAGGTTCGTGGTGTGTGTTCGGAAGGCTTGAGCATCACCCGATTGCCGGCGGCGAGCGCGCTGACCAGCGGCGCCAGTGCGAGATTCACGGGATAATTCCACGGCGCGATGATGCCGACCACACCGACCGGCTGATAGCGCACTTCGGCACGCGCCGGCAGAAAGTTGATGTCCACTTTGCGCGGGCTGGAGCGCATCCAGCGGCGCAGGTGCTTGCAGGTATGGTCGATTTCGCGCAGCACCGGCATACCGTCGCTGGCGACTGATTCATGCCAGGAGCGTTGACCGAAATCCTCGCCGATGGCACGCACAAATTCCGGCAGGCGCGCCTTGAAGGCGGAGCGCAGTCGGCGCAGATCCGCGATGCGCGCTGCGTAGTCCGAAACCTGTGCGCGCTGAGCGTCCTGTTGGGCGCGAAGCAGGCTGGGCAGGTCTTCGTGCTGTGCGGTCGGCGTTGACTTGAGTTGGGCATTCATCGGGCGACTCCCGCAGGCTGGGTCGCACAGTGTAAACGCTGCGCACCGAGCAGGTGACTCTAGTGGCCTGCGTCGAGGTGATCTGCGCTGCGGTGGAATATCCAGTTGCAGAAACGACAAGGCCCGCACTCGGCGGGCCTTGCGCAAGTGCAATGAAGCACAATCAGACCGCGCGGCCGTTTACCCGCGTGCCCAGGCGGACGGCGGCGAGACCACCGACTGCCAGGCTGAGGATCAGGCCCAGACGTCCCCAGGCAGAAACTGTCGGCACCGGCGTGGCCGGTCCACCAACGACCGCCGCCGACCAGTTGGCGAGTTCACTCTGCTGCTGGGCACTCAGTCCGGCCAGCAGACCCGCCGACTGCAGCTCGGGCAGGCTGTCGAGGGATGGACCAGCGCTGACCGAATCTGGCACGTTGTTGCTCAACTTCACGATGACCATCAGGCGCTGGGTCGCGCCAGCTGGCACGTTCAGCGTATAGGACTCGCGGAACGCGCCAGGGCTAGGCAGTGGCTGAGCATTGGTGGAAACGCCAGCGCCCTGGCCAAAGCGCACCCAGGTGATCGCGGGGTCGGCGATGGTGACGCCATCGGGACCAACAGACTGGTCGGAGCCACTGTCGTTGCTGGCGAACCAGTTGTCGGTGGGCTCGACCGTGGTGTCTCCATCAGACGTTGCGGCGATTACCGTGCCACCGTCCGATCCCAGATTGTTGTCGAGCAGGACGTTGGCAGGCAGGCTGCCGCCGGTCGTATTGGTAAACGAATACAGCGCGCGGACCGCGTTCTGGGTCGGCTCAAAGAAGAACTGCACCTGGGTATTGAGCCCGCCGATATTGACCAGGTCCGAAGTGATCGTGGTGCCGTTGAGGTCGATCGAGCCATCGGGGTTCTTGAATACAGTGCCATTGACGGCCATGACCAGGGCACCATCGAAGGCATCGGTCAAGTCGCCCGAATCCAGACTGGCTTCGGTGATGCCAAATCCGCAGCCGTTTGAAGTAGAGCCCTGGGGAACCAGTGCGGCGACAAGCTTTTCGGGCTTCAGAGGACGGCCACGGCGGTCGACTGTGCGCCCGGGTTGGCCACAGGGACCAAAGGGCGCGGCCGACTGGCCATAGGTGGAATTGCTGTAGATCCAGCTTGCATCGCCCGCAACGACGGTTCCGCTCGCGCCCGTGGTTCCGGCGCGCGCCGAACGCGTTGCAGCCAGCACGGCCGTGCTGAGCAGCCCCATTCCCAGCGCGATGCGCAGGCGATCCAGACCCTTCTTCATTGTGTTCCCCATTGAGAATTGAGCAATCACGCACAGTTTGCCGGCCAAGCAATTGATAGGCAATAGCTATTGGGGAAAGGTCTTGGGAAATTCTGGCCTGCGCATGGACCTTTCGACCAGCTTGCAGCGCCCGGCTTACCTCGGTCGCAGGGCAGGCAACAGGATTCGGCCCCGCTTTGATTCAACGTGCACTGTCGGCCAACACTTTGGCTTCTATCAGGCGCGCAACCAATGGCGCCAGGACTTCAGCGTACGGGCGCCAGCGCTGCACCGAGCGGGTGTACACGGGCTCGCGCACCTGGGTGACGCTGGCCGTGCGCACCAGATTGCGCTGCTGATGAAACTGCAGGCAGGCCGGGTCCCAATCGAGGCCAAGGCCGGCGATCAGTTGACGCGCCTGCTGCTCAGGCTGGGCCGCCAGCGTCTCGTAGTCGATCTCGATCAGCACGCCGGCAGGCAGGCTCTGCCGCCAGTGCTGCATCAAGCGATGATGGGCAATCAGGCGGTGCGCAATGTGATCGAGTTGGTTGGCCCAGCGGATCTGTGCGAAGAGGTTCATCCAGTTCGACAGTGCGATGTCACGCGGATCGCGGCGCAGATGGATCAGGCGGGCGTTCGGAAACATGACGTGCAGCAGGCCGGCCCACTGGTAGTTGTCCGGCATCTTGTCGACGATGCGGCGCGGCGCCACAGCTCTGCCGGATTTTTGTGCCAGCTCAAGCAGCCGTGTCAGCTGCCAGTCGGCTGCCTCGGTGGGCGCCGCGAGCTGCTGGTGTTCGATGACCTCGAGCGCGCCCATCGGATCCTTGCTGTGCGTCCAGCGCAGCAAACTGCGCTGCGCGTAGGGCCGCTCGCCGACGCCGAGAATCTCGGGGTGCGCATTGAGGATCTGCTCGGTCAGCGTGGTACCTGATCGCGGCATGCCGATGATGAAGGTTGGCCGCTCGTCGGGATTGCCGGAGGCGCCCAGTTGCTGCATGCGTTCACGACTGAAACAGCGCTGGATCGCGGCGACCTGAAGATCGAAATCCTCGGGCTGATAAGCGCGGTGGCGACGCGCACTGTGCAGCGCCTGCAGCCGATTGGCCTCCAGTGCAGCGGGCGCAGCCTCCGCGTGCATCGCCCTGCCGTCGAGCACCATCGCGACGCCCATCTGCAACTGCGCGCGCAGATTGTCCGGCATCTCGGGGCGCGCAAGACTGGCGCGCAGCAACCTGTACTCGGGTTCGGGCAGCTTGGCGCGCAGGGTGGTGGCAAGGCCGGCAATAGCGCCAAGCGCGCGCGAATTCTTTTCCAGGGCACGGCGGAAACCAGCGCTCGCCGAGTCGAGGTCGCCGAGCGCGACCTGGACGTGGGCAAGCGCGATATCGTAAGCGGCGTTGTCGGGCCGTGCTTCGATCAGTGCGTGGTAACTGATCAGGGCGGCCTCGGCATCACCCGATTCGAATTCCGCGCGCGCCTGCTGCACAAGGATTTCCGGGTGATCGGGATGGTCGATGCGCAATTCGGCGAGCAGGGCCAGGGCATCGTCGGCCTGCTCGGCGACGCGCAGCAGGCTGGCTTGGCGCAGGCGCACATCGAGGCTGCCGGCGTCCATCTCGCGCGCCCGCGCCAGCCAGAGGTCGGCCTGGATCAGCTCGCCGAGCTGCTCCCAGACCTCGGCAATCTGGCAGCACAGGCTGAGCGAGTCCGGCGCCAGTTCCCAGGCATCGGCGAACTCGTCCATGGCGGCCTCGTAGCGTTCGAGCGACTGCAGGCAACGGCCCCGACTGATCAGCATTTCGGCATCGTTCGGCCAGTGCTGACAGGCCTGTTCGGCGATGGTGAGCGCCTCTTCCTCCGCTCCGGTCAGCAGCAATACGTGGGGCAGATTGAGCAGGGCATGCCGGTGTCGCGGATCGATCGTGACGGCCAGACGATAGCGCTCAATGGCGAGTCCGGTTTGACCGCGGACGCGCGCGCAGTCGGCCAGGAATGCTTGCGCGGTGGCGTCGTCGTCGGCCAGCGCCAACCAGCGCTGGAAGGCCAGCTCGGCCATATCGTATCGGCCCAATGCAAAGCGCACCGCACCGAGTCCGCGCCAGCCCTTGGCGTAGTCCGGATCGAATTCGACGCTGCGCTCGCAGCAGCGCAGCGCCTCTTCGAGTTCGCCATGGCGGCGCAGGGCCTCGCCCAGGTTCGACCAGTAGCGCGCCACCCTCGGCGCCCGTTCGGTGGCCATGCGCAGGTGTTCGATCGCGCTGGCGATATCACCGGCATTTAGTGCCGCGATACCTGCGTTGTGGCAGCGATCTGCTGGCGAAGTCATGGCCATGAGTTGTCCATCCCACTCAATCAACCATGATGACGCCGTGCGGGCGTGCGCTCAAGCGCGCCGCGACATCGATAGCTGCAGGGCGACCGGCCGGCGTTCTACAATTCCGCCACCACGCCACGGAATCAAGATGAGCATACGCGCGTTCAGATCACAATTGCCGCGGCTCGCCGCTGGTGTCTATGTAGACCCGGCCGCCGTGGTGATCGGTGATGTCGAGCTCGGCGAGGACGCCTCGATCTGGCCGTTTGCTGTGGCGCGCGGCGATGTCCATCGGATCCGCATCGGTGCGCGAACCAATGTCCAGGATGGCGCGGTGCTTCACGTCACCCACGATGGCCCGTACACCTCAGGGGGATTTCCGCTGCTGATCGGTGACGATGTAACCATCGGCCATGGCGCGATCCTGCACGCCTGCACCGTCGCCGACGCCTGCCTGATCGGGATGCATGCCACGGTGCTCGATGGCGCCCAGGTACTGAAGCATGGTTTTGTCGGCGCCGGTTGTCTGGTGCCACCGGGGAATATCGTCGGTGAGCGCGAGATGTGGCTGGGCAATCCGGGCAAGCGCGTGCGCCTGATCAGCGATCAGGAAATCGAGATGCTGTATTACTCAGCGCGCAACTACGTGAAGTTGAAGAACCAGTATCTCAACGATTCGGCGCCGTTTTCGTCGATGATCACCTGAGCGACCGTTGCTCGGTGCATCGCCGGCGCGCGCTCCTGCAGGCCGGGGCAAGCTCCGCTTCATGATCTCAGGGCGCTCTACAGCGGAGCTGGTCAATCCCCTGCGGGATGAGTGTGGTGTTGCACACTATGCGACACATAAAATCGCGTCTTCGACCCTGTGCCGTCGTTGCGCATCTTGCCAAGGCCACCAGCCTTGGCGGCGATACGCGCCT
>JAYSZM010000022.1:0-4611 GCA_043738015.1 Lysobacterales bacterium | reverse complement strand
ATCGCCGCCAAGGCTGGTGGCCTTGGCAAGATGCGCAACGACGGCACAGGGTCGAAGACGCGATTTTATGTGTCGCAGAGTGTGCAACACCACACTAGCTACGGCTCGGTTTCGTTTTCGCTCCCGACGGTAAGTCATCACGTTCTTGCAGGCCGTGGACTTGTCCGAAGTCCATCGGCCTGGTGCCCGCAGAATTCGGCAGCGGGATCGATCCGCGCTAATCTTCGCGCCCATGAAAAAACCTACCCCCATCAAAGACTTTACGCTCGAACCCGAAGACGCCGAGCGACTGGGCAATCTGTGTGGTGCGCTCGATGCCCATCTGCGCCAGATCGAACGCGGTCTTGCGGTCGAGATCGCCAATCGCGGCAATGTATTCCGGATCAGCGGCAGTGCCAGCAATGCAGGCAAGGCGCGCAAGCTCCTCGAGACACTCTATGAGGCGACCGTCGACAGCGTGCTTGGTCCTCATCAGATCCATCTCGCCCTTGCCGAGGCTGGCGCCAGCACGGAATCCGCTGCCGCCGGCGATCCGCGCGATGTGGTGCCACAGGAAGTGGCGATCCGCGTGAAGCGTGGCACCATCCGCGGTCGCGGCGACAATCAACAGCGGTATCTGCACGCGGTGGCGCGTCACGACATCAGCTTCGGCATCGGACCAGCCGGCACTGGCAAAACCTATCTCGCGGTCGCCAGTGCCGTGCAGGCGCTTGAGGACAACCGCGTTCAGCGCATCATCCTGGCGCGTCCTGCGGTCGAGGCTGGCGAAAAGCTCGGATTCCTGCCCGGTGACCTCTCGCAGAAGGTTGACCCCTACTTGCGTCCGCTCTACGACGCGCTCTATGAAATGCTCGGTGTCGAACGCGTTTCCAAACTGATCGAACGCAACGTGATCGAGATCGCGCCGCTTGCGTATATGCGCGGCCGCACCTTGAACGACGCCTTCGTGATTCTCGATGAGGCCCAGAACACCACGCTGGAACAGATGAAGATGTTCCTGACCCGTCTCGGATTTGGCGCAACCGCGGTGATCACCGGAGACATCACTCAGACCGATCTGCCGCGCCACATTGTGTCGGGCCTGCGCCATGCCATCGAAGTCCTGCGCGACGTAGAAGGGATCAGCTTCACTTTCTTCGGCGCCCGCGATGTCGTCCGACACCCCCTGGTGCAGAGGATCGTCAGCGCCTACGAGGCGTTCGAATCCATGCACGCCACCACCGGAAAGTAACTCCTCATGCAGCGGAAAATCCAAGACTGGGTGGTGTTCGATATGGACGGCACCCTCGTGCATGGTGACAGCGGTGCGGTGCTGATCAGAACCCTGATTGGCCGCCACTATTGGCGGCGCATACTCGCGATCCTGGTAGCGCCCATCGGATTCCCATTGATGGCTGTACTGGCGACCCGGCGCACAGGCGTGTCGATTTTTTTCTGGATTGCCACTTGTGGTCTTTCGGAATCCGAATATGAGACGCTGCTCGATGATTTTGTCAGTGCGCATTCGCCGGCCCGGATCGAACCGGTAATCGCCGCAATGCAGGAGGCGCTGGATCGTGGGCAAGCCGTTGCCGTGGCCACCGGCGCAGGCCAAACCCTGGCCGAACGAATCGTGGCGCAATTGCAGTTGCGCGGCCAAGTCCGGGTGATCGGCTCGACGATCCAGCCATTCGCGGGCGGTTGGATCGCGCGCATCCAGGCCAACGGAACGGCCAAACTCCGGCGCATGGCACAATGCGGACTGCATCCGCCATTCGCGGCCGCCTGGAGCGACAGCGCCGTTGATCTTCCGCTGCTTCTAAGTGCCCATGAGGCCCACTGGGTGGGCCAGGCAGCCGATGCACCTGATCGCGTGCGCAGCCGCCTGCCAGGCATCATCGTCCACCAGGTACCTGGGCACCGGACGGCATGAGTTACCTGGTCCACACCAGCTTCCAGTTGGCGCGCAAGGGGTTGCCCGCTGCAACCCGCTTCCGAACCTGGGCCGAGGCGGCGCTGCGCAGCGCGCGCAAACGCAGCGGCGAAATCAGCGTTGTCCTGGTCGATGAGCCCGAGGGACGGGCTTTGAACCTGCAGTACCGTGGCCGCGACTACGCCACCAATGTGTTGTCGTTCCCGGTGGAACTTCCGCCCGGCGTCCGCTCGCCTCTGCTCGGCGACCTGGTGATCTGCGCGCCGGTGATCGCGCGTGAGGCGGCAGAACAGCGCAAGTTGCTGAGTGATCATTACGCGCATATGGTGATCCATGGCACCCTGCATCTACTTGGTCACGACCATATCGACGATGCCGACGCCGAGCGGATGGAGCACCTCGAACGACGAATTCTCGCCCGGCTGGGGATTGCCGATCCCTACAACTGAGGCGGCCCGGTCCGCGCCAGCGGTCAGCCGTGACGTGGCGACAGCGCCGCCCGCACCGTAAAGCCGGGGCAAACATTTGATTCCACAGGACTAATTGATATGCATTCCGTCCGTACCCCGGTTATCGCTACACTGAGCGCCTTGCCCCATGGGGCGATGTCCGCGATGTAATGAACGACGAACCTCCCAGTAGTGGCGTGCCCGCGCCACGTAGCTGGCTAGATCGATTGGGCCACATGATTTCCGGCGATGCACGCAACCGCGTCGAACTGCTGGAAGAACTCCACACCGCACACGCCAACGGACTGATCAGCGCCGATACATTGGCGATGGTCGAAGGTGCCATCAATGTCTCCGACCAGCAGGTCAGTGATGTCATGGTGCCGAGTTCGCAAATGGTCACCGTGCCGGTCAACGCCGATATCCGCCAAGTGCTCCAGCTGATGATCGAATCGGGTCACTCACGCTTTCCGGTTACCGGCGAGCACCGAGACGAGGTGCTTGGCATCCTGCTCGCGAAAGATCTGCTGCCCTGCTTGGCGGATCAGGAAATGCCCTGCAGCATCGCCGAACTGATTCGCCCTGTGAGCCTGATTCCGGAGAGCAAGCCACTCAATTTGCTGCTCAAGGAATTCCGCACACGACGCAGCCACATGGCGGTCGTCATCGACGAGTACGGCGGCGTTTCCGGGCTGGTGACCATCGAGGATGTGCTCGAAGTGATTGTCGGTGAAATCGACGATGAGCATGATGATGAGGCCAATCCCGATCAGCATATTCGCGCCGAAGCCAGTGGTGGCTACTCGGTCGATGCGATCACCCCAATTGGCGAATTCAACCAGCGCTTTTCGTGCAGGGTCTCCGACGAGGAGTTCGATACGGTGGGGGGAATGATCACCTCAGCCTTCGGCCACGTTCCCAGCACCGGGGAAGAAATCGAGAGCGAGGGATTCCACTTTCTGGTGACCCAGGCCGACGCCCGACGCGTCCAGCAGGTGCTGGTGCGTCCGCTGTCTGGCAACGCGGCGTGAGTTGGTTCCGGCTTCGGATCGCGCGCGCAGCGCCACCGACGCCGCCGAGCCGGAACCTGCGGCGTAGTTTCCAACTCGTGATGCTGGCCATCGTGCTTGGCATCAGCAGCCTGCTCTTCGCGCAGGAACCCGATCAATCGCCGGCTCCGATCGCAGCGGATGACTTGCGCGTAGCCCTCATCACGGCAGCCCCAGGCGCGCTCTACTGGGAACGCTTTGGCCACAACGCCATCCTGATCGAAGACGAGCGGGACGGCAGTCGTCGCCTCTACAACTTTGGCTGGTTTGATTTTCAGCAAGAGAACTTTCTGCTGAATTTCGTGCGCGGCCGCATGCTCTATCGGCTGGCCGTTACCGATCCGGACCATGACCTCGCCGGCTATCGCGAAGCCGGCCGCTCGGTCTGGCTGCAGGAACTCGATCTGGACACTGCGCAAAAGCTCGCGCTGGCCAAACTGCTCAACCAGCACGCCCTGCCCGGTCACGACGAATACCGCTACGACTACTACCTCAACAACTGTTCGACCAAGGTGCGCGATGCCCTCGACGCGGTACTCGGTGGACAGCTGAAGGCCGCATCAGTAGCGCGCGGCAGGGGCGAAACCTACCGATCACTGTCGCTGGCCCATGCGCGTGAGATTCCCTGGCTGGCGATCGGCATCCACCTCGGCCTGGGCCCGATGGCCGACCGCCGGATCAATTTCTGGGAAGAGTCCTTCCTGCCGCTTCGGCTGCGCGATCTGGTGGCCGAGACCTCGATCGGCGATCCGCATACGGGAACCCGGCCCCTGGTGCTGCGGCAGCGCCTGCTGTTTGAAGGACCGCGCTCGGACCAGATCCCCGCTGCCCCACCATGGTTCTGGATCTTCCTGCTTGCCGGGATCGCGCTGGCTGTGGTCATGGAATGGGGGATGCGCAGCGCGCGGCCATTGGCACGATCCATTGCTGCGGGTTCGTCCGCAGTAATCAGCCTGGTGTTTGGCCTGCTCGGCATCGGATTGCTTGGCCTCTGGCTCGGCACTGACCATCAGATCGCTTGGCGCAATGCCAATCTCTGGCTGTTTTCGCCACTTTGTCTCTTGCTGGCCTGGCCGCTGTGGCGTCTGCGCAGGCCTGAGTTGCCCAGCGGATCGGCCGCCCGCGGCATCGCGGTCGTCGTGCTCGTTGTCGCGTTGCTGGCCTTGGTGGCAGGACTGCTCAAGCTCAACACACAGTCACA
>JAYSZM010000021.1:0-4618 GCA_043738015.1 Lysobacterales bacterium | reverse complement strand
CGCGACGCGCCAGCTGGATTTCGCGGCGGGCGATGTAGACAGTCGATGCGAGGATGATCAGCGAGCCGATGATCGTCCAGCGCGTCAACGCTTCGTCGAACAGCAGGTAGGCCGCGATCGATACTACGGGAAGCTGGGCAAAGCTGATCGGTGTGATCGCCGAAGCATCGCCAAGTTCCAGCGCACGGGTCCACAGCATATGCGCTGCCGTGCCGAAGAAGCCGGCGGCGACAATCCAGAGCCAGGTCATCCCGACCGGGTTTTGCCAGACCATAAGCGCTGGAACCAGGCTGAGCGGCACCCAGATCAGGGTCGTGTAGAAGACAATCGTGTCAGCTCGCTCGGTGCGGGTCAGGAACTTGATCGTGATCGCGACCGTGCCACTCAGTGCGGCAGCCAGCAGGGCGATCAGACTGCCGGCAGTGAAGGTGTCGGCGCCGGGTTGCAGCACAACCAGTACACCGATGAAACCGATCGCCACGGCGGTCCAGCGACGTCGACGCACCACCTCGCCGAGGACCAGCACCGCGCCGATGGTGACGAACAACGGGGTCGAATAGGAAATCGCCACTGCCTGTGCGAGGGGCAGATTGACGAGGGCCCAGAAGCCGGCCAGCATCGAGATCATGCCGATCGTGCAGCGGACTACATAGAAGCCAATGCGGTCAGTACGGAGAATGGAACGGCCGTGGCGGAGCAGGATTGGCAGTGCAAACATCAGGCCGAAGAGATTCCGGAAGAACGCAATCTCGAACGGGTGCAGTTGATGGGACGCTAACCGGATGGTCACCGCCATGAAGCCGAACAGGACGGCACTCGCGGTCATCAGCAGCGCCGCACGGAGCATCGACGAGGGCAGCGACGGGGAATTCTGGTGCGGAATGCTGGTCATTGGAGCGCGGAATTCTAGCGCGCAGCAATGACCGTTCTCGGGCAAGGTGTGACTGAGGAGTGATGGATGAGGATGTCGAGCAGGGTCGGAGTTTTCCGCCACATATTGATCGGCTTGCTGGCGTTCAACTTGCTCGCTGGATGCAGAGCCGAGCCCGACGAGGAAGCACTGCGGCGTGTGTTGGGCGAAATGGAAGAGGCGATCGAGTCGGGCAAGAGCGGCGATTTCATCGAACGGCTGAGCACCGATTTTTCGGGCCAGGATGGCATGGACGCGCGCCAGTTGCGGGGTACGCTGCTCGCGCTGAGCATGCGCCACGAGAAACTCGGCGTCACCCTCGGACCCACTACCGTCAAGCTCTTTGGTGAGCGCGCAACGGTTGCGGTTGAAGTACTCGCCACGGGGGGCAGTTGGATGCCTCAGACTGGCCAGATGTTTGACATCGAGAGTTCATGGAAGCGGGTCGATGGCGACTGGGTATGCTTCGCAGCCAGCTGGAAGGCGCGCTGGTAGCCGCCCCGCACGTCAACCACCAGGAGCCTGAGCTATGTCCGGAATCATACTTTTCAAGGATCATGTCAGCGTCCCCGAGTTCGACACACCGCGTGCCGAGCGCAGAATCCGCGGCAATCCACAGCGCACCACCTGGAACCACTATACGAATGAGAGTGGCGAGGTGTACTCCGGTGTCTGGCGCTGCGAGCCGGGCAGCTGGCGGATCGAGATGGGCGCCACGGAGGACGAATTCTTTTTCGTCACCCATGGCCGCTGTCGGCTGCAGGCTGATGATGGCCGCAGCTGGGTGTGCGCAGCCGGCGAATCCCTGGTCATACCGGCGGGCTTCTGCGGTGTGTTCGAGGTCATCGAGACCTTGGAAAAGCACTACATGATCGTTGATCGAAAGTCGGGGGCTCGCGCACTGGATTGAATAGTGAAGCTGGCCATCACGGCGCTTTCATCGTCGCGTGATTGCGATGACGCCAGTGTTGCCGCTTCGATCGAGGTGTCGCGGCCATGATTCGCCCTCTGCTTCTTCTGTTGTTGGCGTTCTCTGCGGCGCAGCTCCACGCTGCGGCCGCTGAGCAAGGTCCGAGGTGGCTGCGCTCGGATCGAGCGGCGATGGCTGAGGCCACTCGTCAGGATCGTCCGGTGATCCTCTATCTGGAAGCGGTCTGGTGCCACTGGTGCCATGTGATGGATGCGTCGACCTACGCCGACCCCGAGGTGCGCGCCCTGATCGAGCAGGATTTCGTTGCCTTGCGGATCGATCAGGATCTGCGGCCCGATCTTGCCAATCGCTACCGTGACTATGGATGGCCGGCCACCATCATTCTGGCGGCCGACGGCAGCGAGCTGCGCAAGCGCCAGGGCTACATTCACAAGGATGCGTTCCTCAACTTGCTCAAGGGCGTGCTCGCTGATCCGACACCCGAAAAGGGCGGTGGCCGCCAGCCCGACGCGCCGCTCAACAGCGCCGAGCTCAGCCCAGACACCCGCGAGTGGTTGCAGCGTCGGCATCGCACGACTTTTGATCCCGAGCAGGGCGCTTTGCGCTCAGCACAGAAATACATGGACCGCGACCAGGTCGAATACGCCCTGCATCTGGCCGAGCGCGGCGATGCTGTTGAGGCGGCGCGTGCGCGCAAAACCCTGAGCGCTGCGCAGGCCTTGCTCGATCCGGTCTGGGGCGGGGTATACCAGTACTCCACGCATGGCGACTGGGCGCACCCGCACTTCGAGAAACTGACCCGGCTGCAGGCTGAGTACATCCGCGTCTACGCGCTCGCCTGTCTGCAGTTTCGTGCGTCCGAATATTGTCGACACGCGCAGGCGATCGAGCGCTACATGCGACGTTTTCTGCTCGATCCTGAGCGCGGCTTCATGGTCAGTCAGGATGCCGACCTGAAACCGGGGCGCCACAGTGCCGGCTATTTTGCCTTGGACGATGCCGGTCGCCGCCAGCTCGGCATGCCGCGCATCGACCGCAGTGTCTACGCTGCAGAGAACGGTCTGATGATCGAGGCCCTGGTCGCTCTGTACGAAGCCACGGACGATGCAGCCTTGCTGCAAACGGCGCGCACGACTGGCAACCAGATGCTCAAGACGCGCAGCCTGACTGGTGGTGGATTCAGCCATGGGCCATCCGATCAAGCTGGACCCTTCCTGGCGGATACTCTGGCCATGGGGCGCGGCCTTGTGGCTCTTTACCGCGCCACTGGCGAACGCGCCTGGTTGGATCACGCGGCCAAGGCCGGCAGCTTCATCGTCAGCAGCTTCCAGTCGCCTCAGGGATTCAATAGCGCAGCGCGTGGTTCATCGCCGATCGCGAGTGATTCTGGCATTGACGAAGTACTGGCGGTGACGCGATTCCTCAATGTGCTGTCGCGGTACACCGGCGATGCCGGCCATCGCGCCGGCGCCCAGCATGGACTGCGCTGGCTGTCGGCCGATTCGGTCGCGCGCTCGCGTAGCACCGAGTCGGGAATCCTGCTGCTCGACGCCGAGCTTGCCTCCGAGCCCCTGCACCTGACCGTGCGCGGCAGCAAGTCGGATCCAGCAGCGAAGGCACTGCACGCCGCCGCGCTGAGGATTCCAGCCGGATTCCGGCGCGTCGAGTGGTGGGACAGCGCTGAGGGCGCACTGCGCAATGACGACGTCGAGTATCCGCAGCTTAAGCGCGCGGCGGCCTTTGTCTGCACCGAACGCACCTGCTCGACGCCCATTCACGAGCCTGAGCGGATTGCCGAATTCCTCGACGACCTGCGGCGCTGATCATGACGCCCGCGAGCGGGCCGTTCGTGCCCGCGTAACGGCCGCGATCTGCCATCGTCCGGGCGCAGCCGAGCGCCACAGTGGAGTCGCCGGAATGATCCGGCTTGCGATCCCCGGAGCCTGCTGTGAAACGTTCAATGCTGCTGTTGGTACTGTCTGCAACCGTCGGCCTGCTGGCGACACCGGCCGAGGCAGCACGCAAACCCTGTGAGGAACTGCGCGCGGAGATCGCCGAGCGCATCGACGCCAAGGGCGTCACCTCGTACTCCTTGCAGATCGTCAGCCCCGAGGAAGTGGCGAGTGGCCGCGTGGTCGGATCCTGTGATGGCGGCACGCGTCGAATTGTTTATGCCCGCGGCACAACGTCTGCAGAATCCAGCTCAGCCTTGGCTGCCAGGACCGAATGAAGCTGGCCTTCCCTGGCTGAAAAGAAAAAGCCGGGACATGCCCGGCCTTTTCGAGTTTCCCAGTGAAGCTGAGATCAGCGGGCCGCGCTGCTGTTCATCGTCGAATTGCGGCTGCTATCGGTGGTCTGCGCCGGATCGCGCATGCCGCTGGTGTGACACCAGCCGGTCTTGTGGCCACGATTGATGCCGCTCGGCAACTGGCCATAGCTCCGTTCCGTCGTGCCGTCTTCTGGATCCGACAGCAGCAGGTCAGTGACGACATTGCAGTGGTCCGGTAGCCAGGCACGATCGGTGAACGAGGTCGTGTAGAAGTTGGCCTTGGCGCGCGAAGCGGTGGAGATGCCGGCCAGCCACGATGAGGCGCCGCTGTAGGTCATATTGGAGTTGGTCCCGCAGCCGACTCCGAATACGTTGCCCAGCGCCGCCGCATTGCCGGCAAGTGCGGTGCCGCGGTAGGGCGTGCCCACCGATTGGATCAGCCGGCTGCCGGTGGCATTGTCCAGACCGCTCCAGTAGTAGTTGTACAGGTGCAGCGAGGCTGCGCCGC
>JAYSZM010000020.1:0-9724 GCA_043738015.1 Lysobacterales bacterium | reverse complement strand
GAAGAGGGGCTTGCCGGGTTCATCACCCGATGTGACGCGTGGAAATACAAGCAGAACGCCAGCGACCTGGAAAAGTGGGAAGCGGCGACGCCGGAGCGCCAGGAGACCGCCACGGCGTTCGGCGAACTCGTGCAGGGGGCCATTCGCAAGGTGCGTCACCCCGAGCGGGCCGTTGAGCGCGAAGCGGCGCCGACGTTCCAGGAACGGGCGCGCGCCGTGCTGGCCAGCGTGCGCGAACGGGCGCTGGCGATCCGCATGCCCCTGCCGCTCCCCAGCGCCACCAGGCTGCCCACGCTGCGCGAGGTGCTGGACGCAGTCGACAAGACGCGGCGGGCAGCCCAGGACTCATTGGCGCGGCGCAAGGACATAGCGCTGCAGCGGGCACGGCAGAACTTCGATGCCAGTCCCGAGGGGCGTGCCCTGGCCCGCGCGCGCGCGGCCAAAGGAGAGATAGAGGCAGCGATCGACGAAACGGCCGCAGCGTCGGGCGCCCAGCTCAAGATCGTCATGGACCGCACCGCCCTGGCCAACCTGGCGTGGGGCGAACTGCTCAATGCCGAAGATCAGCGCGCCTTCCTTGCCCCAGTGCCGGCGCAGGTGCGCGAGAAGCTTGCTGGTGCCAAAGCCGCCGAAGCTGCCGAGCGTGCCAAGCGGCGCGCGCTTGAGGAAGAGCTCGTGCAGCGCCTGGCGCAAGCAGACGCGGTCAAGGCGGACGTTGCCTTCTGGGAGCGCCAGCGCGGGCGACGCGTCGACCAGGCGCTCGACGTGGACGCCTACGCGGTGCGCAAAGTCGCGCGCGACTGGCGACTGGGCAGCGAGGATGACTTGCGCCTGATCGATGCATATCGGCGCTCCACGGAAAACCCAGAGGCGGACTCCGCCGGCTTTGTGCTGGGCGTCCGGCATGCGATCACGCGCGCAGTCGAGACGGGCGAGGCCTACAAGCCCGAGCTACTCAAGGCTATCGACCAGGTCGGCTTTCGCAACGCCGCGCGCAATCCCCGCTCACTGGGCACGCCTGCAGCGGTGCGACCCCTCACGCTCACCTACCGCGACCGCACTGACGAAACCGTGCGCAGTCGGATAGAGCGCCAGCATCGGAAACTGACGCCCGAGCAGCAAAAGAGCGCCGCCAAGCGGACTGCGGATTTTGCGCGCCATCAGCAACTCGCCGCTGAGCGAGAGCGCCAGGCCGCGATGGAGATGCGGAAGCGCGACGCGGCAACGAAGCCGAAACTGGCCCCGGACCGTGGGCACGATGAGGATCGAGGCGGCAGATCCATGTAGGAATGGATCGGATCAGTATCGAACGAGGGCCGGGACTTCGCCCGGCCTTCGTCGTTTCTCCACTCAAGTAGCTTCGCGAGCCTCGCTATTAAACCCGCCCACGTCTCGTGGGCAAAAGACGAACACTGCAGAACGGTCTTCGTTCCAAGTGACGCATACCATTGCAACGCTCGGCCAGCACAACAGTGCTGCCGTGCCTGGGTTATTGGCCAGTGCAACGGCGATGTCCTTGACGCACGCTCGAACCTTCGCGATGGGGGAGCTCGCCAGTTCGTTCTTGAGCAGGAGTCGATACGCATGCGTCCCAAACCCAAGCTCGAAAGCGTGCCCGTCGAGCGCTGCGACACTCGTAACGTCCTTAATTCGCACCATGACGCCAACGAGACGCTCGGGACAGCCCAGTTCATCGATCACTTCCCGGTAGATGGTTTCCAGTTTTCCACTCATGTCCGCACTCCTCGTGCTGTTGAAAGAGTGGTCATTTTTTACAAATAGGGCGGCGTCGAATCCCCCAATAAAGAGCACAAAAAAGGGGGCTTCCGCCCCCCTTTCTTTCGACAATGATGTGTGCGTAGGCCGCCGGGCTACCCCAGTGCATGCTCCCATGCCTCGCGGTCTCGCGCTGATGCCCATGGGCGCTGGAGCGCCTTCTGAGGCGTCATGCGGCGGATCATGGCTCCCGCCTGAAGCGCGGACACAATGTCGGCGGCACTGAGCGTGAGAGCTTCCGCATTGCCCAGAACAACGTTGCCCGCTGGCATCGACTGCACGAGCCAGGAATGGGTCATCACCAGGCCTTTCCCTTCGTAGCGACGGCGGATGTTCTTGATGTCGCGCGCTATCCGGTCTTCCTTCCTTTGCTCGCTCTTGGCCTTCAGCCTAGCGAGCCTGTCCTCCAAGCGGGCGTCTTCCTGCGCCTCAATTCGAGTGCGTGCTCGGACCTCATCGTCCAGCTCCTCGTCGAGGAGCATCTGGTCTTCGATGGGAAGCCACGTAGCGTGCCAGTCCGCCACGGCGCCCATGGGCGCCTTGCCATGCTGGCCATAAACATAGGGCGATGGTGGCGGTATAGTTTTGGTTCGGCGCTCCAGTTGCTGGCGCGATAAATTCAGCCAGAAAGCGGCGGTTGTCCGGTCTATTGGCGTCGTAAGGGGGAGCCTCCCGAATGCCTCCCGCACGGTTTCGGTATGCGTTTCAAAATTCACCCCTATTCGCCGCGCGTTTCCTTGCTGTAGCACGCGCACCGCCGCTTCGCGGCCGACCGCATGCACCTCGCTGGTCGTTGCCGTCATCGGGATTGCCTCCTGCCGAAAATGGCTTGGCTCTGTCCGCGTTGCGTGTTGGTCGTGATTGAGCTTGATAGACTTTCAACGCCATTCGTTGATGGTTAGGAGCAAGAAATGTCCACCTACAAGTTTGCAATTAGAGAAATGCTATTTCGCTACGCCGAGGTGGAGATTGAAGCCGAGTCCCTGCAAGAGGCGATGGCGCAGCTGGCGGAAGATGTTCCGTCGCCCGATTTCTATTGGAGCACAGCTACGCGCGACATGATGGTGCTGGAAGTGTCAGTAGATGACGAAGAGGTCTTGGAGGATACGAGATCGCGAGAAGATGGGACCCTCTATGACATCTGGCCTAAAAAGCTCGTAGAGGCCGGGCGGGTCTGGGAAGGAAGCGGCGAGGATGGAGGGGAATACCTGATTGAGGAAATGCCTAGAAGCGTGCAGGAACTAATTGACGAGGAAGAAGACCAGGCGGAATAGAGCTATTCCTACCAACACGCAACGCGGACAGAGCCAATGGCTTTGAGCACTTTAGCCTGGCGATCCTGATAGAAGCCGACGAACCTCAAGATGGCTTGAGCCGTGCGGGGTCGCAAAGCCTTCAGCCGGATTCGCTTCAGACGACTCTCTCCGTGCGATCAATCGTGGCTAGTATCCCTAAGCTATGAAACGGTCGCGCCACATCGCACAGCTCAATTGTCCACCGCGCGAAGCGAGGAGTATTTCCGCGAACATCCTCAGTTTGCCGACCATCAAGCGAAAAACCGAAGTGTTCGCCATCACCCCAGCCATCGATTATCCCGCCGGTGATGAATACACCAGATGGACCAACGCTCAGCGCGGCAGTGACTAACCCTTCCGCCTGAGGCGTCGCCGTTTCATCAACACCCGGGAACCATGAAAAGGGCTCCACAATACCCACGACGGGTGCGATGCCGTCTGGAATTCGCATGAGTTGACCCGCACGCTCTCCTTCGAGCATCACGAATCCTTGGTGCTCCTGTGGATCTTGAAATACGACGCGCATCGCCCAGTGGCCACGCATCTTGAAGAGCTGGCCCGGCAATAAATCCTGGGGCGGGCGTTTAGCGAAGGCCTGAGCTGGAATAGAAATCGTCATTCTCCAAAAGGTGAGGGTTGCCTCAGCGCCCGAGGCGCTCGTCCGTCCACTTCCGACGGAGTAGCACAACGAGATCCTCGGTAATGGCTTGCGCCCGCATAACTAACGCTGCGCGATGCATGTGGGCAGGCGAAAGGTGCACGGGCTGGCCCCGCTCGTCTTCGCGGCCCATAAACGACCAGGATCCGCTGTTGGGGCTGGCCGCTTGTTCAGCGGCCGTGCGCCAACCCATGACGCTGTTACCCACGATCCGCGCACTGATAGCAACGTGCGTTACGCGCTCAGTAGGGTCAATGTGGACAAGAGCCCATGCCGCAAACCCCAGAGCACTAGCGATCTTCTCGGCCACCTCTTCTTCGATGACATAAGACATATGCGAACGCTCGTTCCCCGGCACGGACACCGACACGCAGATGTCGCCCCCCGGCCACAGTCGAACCTCCGCGCTGGGCGCATGCCGTTGGCCTTGGTAGACGGACAATGCGTGGTCCGCGAGAGCAATTTCCGAGCCGACCCGAGTGTCGAACAAGGGTCGCGCGTCAAACAGCACGCGCTGCTGGATCTGCGAAGCAAGCTGCCGGCTTTCGATCTCCGCGGGACGCAGAAGGGTTGTTGAAGGTCCGGCCGCGACCCCCAGATGTAGAGTGGCACCAGACTGACTTCGATCTTCAATGCGCTCGACGAGTTCGATCGCACGGCGCGTTAGTGCAGTCGGGTCCAGCGGCATGGCTGCGTTCGCAAGGGCGAGGCGATGAAGAGCGCGCGTAACCAATCCGTCGAGCTGCTCAGGCGCGCTATACGCCTCGCGAAACAAGCCCCCTTCCCATGCGCTGACCTCTGCTGTGAACGCAGCTTGGGCGGGTTCGAGGTCCCCATCCTTGAGAAAGATGATTACAGGCTTCTGTCCTTGGGCAGCCCGGTATTCCTCATGCGTAGCCGAGAGCCCGGACGCTTGGGTGGCGCCATAGCGCTCACCCAATACCAGCACGACGGCGTTCGAATTTCGCAGCTCTTGCAGGCATGCCACCTGCGGCGAATTTGGCCGGGCACCGAACTGCTCCGCCATGACGGCGCGATGTCCCAATCGCTCAACTGCCTGTCTCACGGCTGCTCGATCAGCCTCCATCCCGGTGATTAACGAACTGACAAATACATCCATCGTGGCCTCATATGCCCCACCAAACAGCTGAGGCGAACGGTGAAACTGCACCAACACCTGCCGTGTCGGATACGCGAACTTTTCTGGGCTCCCTACGCGACCTTGGAAGCGCCGCACAGCAGGACATTTGGAGCGGCCTAGGCTCAGCTAGGCCGCTCCGAGTGGGCTTAGCCCTTCGGCGGGAAGGGGTCGTGCCCGTAGGTGTTGCTATCGCGGATTTGCCCATTGGGACGGTGGATGACGACCTCACCTCCCCCACGCTGGACCTGGCCACGCGCTGCCTCAGTTGCAGCCGCCTGAGTCTGATGAGTGCCGCCAACGCGGCTTGCACCTTCCGTGCGCGTCGCCCAGCCGGCGCCATGCGGAACTACATGAACACGCTTCGACATCGTCCTTACTCCTACATGTTGTGGCTGCCGGACACCCGACACCACAAACTCTACGCCTGCGACGTTCATCACGTCAAGTTTCTTTACGCATGCTAGATTGGCGTTCCTAGAGCGGGGAACATCGATGCAGGCACGGAGCGAAAAAGCGGGGCCGCGTTGGAGTCAGACACAACGACTTGCTTTCATCGAAATGCGCCTTCAATACGAAGGGCGGATCAACCGCACGGATCTAATGTCGTTCTTCGGCATCTCTGCACCACAAGCTTCGGCGGATCTGGGGGTCTACCAAGGCATGGCGCCTGAGAACCTCGCCTATGACCCGCGCTTGCGCCTCTATGCAGCGCAGCCACTGTTTAAACCTGTTTTCAGCCATACCGCGGCGACCGCTTACTTGGACGAACTCAATCGCCTGGCACGTTCGGTGGTCGACTCCCGCGAGAGTTTCGTAGGATTTGTGCCTCCAACTGGTGTCGTGGCGACACCGTCGCGCGCAATTCAAAGCGACGTGATCGCCATCTTGGTTCAATCGATTAGGGACGCGCGCGCTCTTCGCGTGCGTTACCAATCGATGGACCGCGCAACGCCTAAGCGACTCCTGGTATCACCACACGCTTTCGGATTCGATGGGCTGAGATGGCACATACGCGCTTGGTGCCACCAGCGCAGCCTATTTCGCGACTTTGCCATCGGGCGGCTGGATGTCGATGGAGTTGACGCACATGCACAACCAGTCAATCCAGATTTAGACGTGGGCTGGGCAACATTTGTTTCGGTCCAACTCATCCCGCATCCGCGACTTTCGGCTAGCCAGCGCGACATGGTGATGCGGGACTACGACATGAAAGATGGCGGCAAGGAACTGTCATGCCGAAAAGCGATGCTGTTCTACACCTTGCGGCATCTGAACCTTCAAGAGTTGAACGTTGATGCCAATCCCGCGAGCCAGCACGTCGTAGTGAGCAACCGGGAGGAAGTGAAGCGATGGATGGATGAGGATCGGGCTGGCAACTCTAATGATCTTCGAGCGACCCCACAGAATAGTGGCGTTCACCTGCAGTCCTCGAAGCCCGAAGCCCCTTGAGTGCTCTTGGCAATGTCGCCATCATTTCCCATAGCGCTTGGCTCAGTGCGCTTGGATGATTGGTAGCGCGTATTGCCTACCTACATGCGGTTGCTCTGCCAGCTACCTGAGCCAATACCGCCAAGCGCCTCCGTTGCGCGTTCACTTCGCAGTCGTTCGCTTTGCTCAATGCCGCTCCCGGCACGCTGACGCGCCCCTGTGATCGCTTCCTCCATCGCCTGGCCGAATGCGTTGCGCTGCTCGGCGTCTGTCCAGGCTTCGCCAAGCGCTTCTTCGAGGGTCAACGAAACAATGCCATCGGCAACAAGCGCGCGGGCGAGCTCCGCATCGGAGACCGTGAGGACGTGGCCTGTAATCGCGCCTTCGAGCACTGTCCAGTCGTGGAGCTCGGCGCAGTCGGCCAGCGTGGCGAACGCCAGGCCTTTGGCGCCGATCTTCTTGCGCAGGCGTGCAATCTCGTCCTTGGCGGATTGTATCTCCAGCTGGAGCTCTAGCTCGCGGCGCATGCGGCCGAGATCTTCAAGCTCCTGGAGCCCCTTTCGCTCTTTGTAGCTCGTGCCCTTGCGCGCGTCGAGCCAGACTTCGATGTCTTGAAACTTGTAATGCACATGCTGATTGGCCGCCATGGATCCGTCCTCAGCTTCGCCCTTGATGAAAAGCGGTCCCTTAGGAGGGGTGCGATTCCGCCACTTGCCCAGGGTGATGTAGTGCACGCCCAAGTGTCTGGCGGCGGCGCGGTTGGAGACGGTCAGGACTCTGCCTTCCTTGGCATCGAGAATTTCTGCGTCTGCTGCCGCTTCCCACTGGACATCGAACTGCTCGATCGTGCGCTGCGCAGTAATCACTCGCTTTCGTCCTCGACCAGTTTGCCGGTCTTGAAGATGGCCATGGCCGGATCGTTCGCCTCATCCAGCCGCGGCTTGTCTGTGCCCTTGAGGCGGTTCCATGCTCGCGGACTTGTGGCGATCATCGCCTCTTCGACCGCGGCAAACGCCTCCCGGAGCCTAGCCCACTCCTGTTCGGTGTAGAGCTCAGAGGTCTGGGCCATCCCAGTTTCGACGCGGTGGTGAAGCATTTGCGACACGATCTTCCCTGAGTAGAGCTTGGCTGCGTAGCGGCCGAGCGTGCGACGAAGATCATGGGGCGTCAGGCCAATGTCGACCTCTTTGTCCAAATCAAGCATACCGGCGTCGCGTCGAACGTTCTTGATGATCGACTTGGAGTCTGAGTAGTGGCCTGAAGCCGCTTTGTGAGAACGGGCAGGAAAAACCCACTGCAGGCGTCCTGCACGCCCCTGCTCAATCTCGACTTTCCGCTGAGCCTTGCCGATTTTGATGTAGTCGCTGGTCGTTTTCGTGAGCTCACGTAGGGCAACCTGAGCCGCACGGATGCGCGCGGGGATTTCTGCCGTTAACTCTTCGCGCTCGTCCAGGCGGCGGCGGAGCAGGCGTTCAGCAAAATACGGAAGGGGCAAGAACCGCTCCTCACCGTTTTTCGTGTCGTGGAAATAGACCTGTGGCCCCGATCGCTTCGTGTGGGGGTTGATCTCCTCTGGACCAGCAAGCCAGACCCAGGACACGGCGCGGTTCAGCAGCTCGGCTTTCGAGCACATATCAAACCACTTGAGCCGCGCCGTCTCGCCGCGACGCGCGCCGAAAATGAGCGTCAGTAGCAAGTAGTCCGCGCCTTGCCTGTTGTGTCCGCCCTGCTCGTCGCGGCGGGCAAGAATGGTCTTGAGCACGCGGGGAAGCGACTTGTCCTCCTCGCCCAGTGGATTGCGGACTTCCGCATCGCGGTAGTGCTTGCGCAGGGCAAGGGTCTCGCGAAACTTGTCGTCTTCGCGGAGCGACAGAAATGGATTCCAGGACAAGTCGGGGCTGCGCTCCTGGCGCTTAGCCTCGCGCGCTTCGGACTTGATCACCGTGTCGACTGCGCGGATCGCATCTGAAAACGTGTGCTCTGTGGCTGCAAGACCCGCTGCCCGCACGCGCGCCGCGTTCTTCCCGGCAATGCCCATCTCGGCCAGCAGCTCAGGGGTGAGGATGCTCCAGTCGTCGACCTTGGCCAGCTTGGCGCGAATGTCGGTGGGGACGCGGTTGGAGCGAAGGGTGGCCGAGCGGCGCACCGCTTTCCATGCGGCGTTGACAGCCTTCTCGTCGAGGTCGCGCACCTGAAGATGGCCAATGCTCACCTCCAAGCGCTGAAGGCGCGCCAGGCTGTCCTCCACCGCCTTGATGCTGGCTGGCTTTACCTTCTTGTCTTCCGGCTTTTCCTTGAGCGCAGTGACATAGGCCTCAAAGCACTCGGCCACCGTAATGCGCCGCACGCTCTGACGAGACGCCTCGATCTTCTGCTGGCGCCCAGGGTGATCGCCGGTTTCCTTGAGGATGGCGATCTTCTGGCGAGCCTGCTCATGGGCCTGCTCGACGGACAGGTCATCGACGCTGCCGATCACAAAGCGGACGAATTTGACCCCTACTCGCCTGGCAACCTCAAACGAACTGCCGGTGCGGCCGACGTAAATCCCGAAGCCCCGGGGAGCGCCAGGATTGCCGTCGAGGAATCGGTAGGTCTCGGGGCGTCCCTGCTTATCTTGCTTGGGGTTGGGCTGGAACTGGAGCTTTCCAGACGGACCGAGGACAGGCACTTTCTCAATAGTGAGCGCGCGAAGCTGCTGGTCGCTAAGCTTGAATTGCCGCGCTGCGCTGCGCGCTGCCGTATCCTTTTTCGCTGTATCCATGGCAATTCCCTACCCTTGGCGTGTATCCACACGAACCGAAATCTCTGGACCAAGTGTATCCATGGAAACCGCATGGAAACAACTAGCGCTTCAATTGGCTTCCACTGACCCCGAATCGCTCTTACGGACTTCCGCTCGAAATGACGCAAACGACTGAAACAGCAATGAATTCGATAGCAGATAAGGGGACAGCGGAACATACTCCACTTATGCGCCAGTTCTTTGCCGCCAAGGCCGAGCATCCGGACGTGCTGCTGTTCTTCCGGATGGGCGACTTCTACGAGCTGTTCTTCGACGACGCGCGCAAGGCCGCGCGGCTGCTGGACATCACCCTGACCCAGCGTGGCAACTCCGCCGGCCAGCCGATCCCGATGGCGGGCGTGCCGCACCACGCCGCCGAGGGCTACCTCGCGCGACTGGTCGCGCTGGGCGAGTCGGTGGCGATCTGCGAGCAGATCGGCGACCCGGCATTGGCCAAGGGCCCTTCGACAGGGCTCAGGACAGGCCTGGTCGAACGCAAGGTCGTGCGCATCGTTACCCCGGGCACGGTCACCGACGAGGCGCTTCTCAGCGAGCGCCGCGACACGCTGCTGCTGGCCGTATCGCGTGGCGGCAAGTTGGGCAAGGGCGGGGGCTACGGCATCGCCTGGGCGGACCTCGCCGGT
>JAYSZM010000019.1:0-4636 GCA_043738015.1 Lysobacterales bacterium | reverse complement strand
CTGACCTCGACGGCTGCCTCGTAGTCGCGCGGAGGCTCCAGCAGTTGCACGCGCGTGGTGCCAATGTCGATCTGGCTGCCAGCGCCCGCTGTAGTGGCGCTGACGATACTGCCGTTGACGCGCACGCCCGCGGTGATCAGCGATTCGATACGGTATTGGCCAGGTCCGAGGGCAGTCACCCGCGCATGCGCGAGGGCGGCGCGCAGATCCGGCAAGAAAATCGCCTGGTCCGCACCGCGCCCGAGGGTCAGCACATCGCCGTAGTGGATGTCTTCATCGAAAGCGGCGCCGGAACGCGCCTGACGGGTAACTTTGCGGATCAGCCAACGCATCGGTATTCCCCGCCTACCAGTAGAAGAATACGGAAGTGACGTGCGCGATCAGCGCGGCCAGCAAGGCAAACGACAACGGTACATGGATGAATAGCCAGATCTCCATCAGGGCCTGCAATTGCAGGTCGCGACTCAGGCGGCCGCTGAGCGATTTTTTTCGGGCCAGCAGATCCATCAATTTGCGTAGATGCTCGTTCTTGTTGTCGGCGCCCGCGCTCGCAGCAAGAAAATCGACCATCGCGAACATGGTCGGCATTTCGCGCGTGGCCTGGCCACCGCGGCGCTCGGCGTCGCGCTTGTCGAGGTAGGCGCGCACCTGATCCAGCGCCGAATCGGAATCGTCGCGCGGAAACAGCAGGGCACGCACGCCACCGCCGAGGCGGGTGCGGTCGATCGAGCGCAGAATGGTGGCATGGATCTTCGGATCCACCGCATCGGCAAACTGCAGACTGTTCTGATCGATTTCATATATCTCATCGATGATTGCTTGCCGCGAAGCGCTGTCGCGGTTGCGCGTCATCAGACTCGGATAGCGGACATAGGCATAGACGCCAAAGAACCCGCTGAAGATCACCACGAACATCAACACCAGAGTCAGGGTATGGATATTCCAGCCGAGCTGGAATCCACTGTGCAGCAATGTGATCAGCAGCAGGGACGTTCCAAGATACACATGCGCCGACAGCCAGCCACGCAGGCTGCCCATCCGGCTCGAATAACGCCGTTTGCGCAGCCCGAGCAGCATCAGCCACAGGATCAGTGCGGCGGCAATGCTGCCCAGGGTGTAACCCAGCCAGGTGCCGCCATTTGGCACGCCGATCGGGTCATGCCAGACGTAGGCGACAATGCAGGCCACCGCGAGGATCAGGGATATCCACAGATAGCGCTGGCGCCCATGGCTGAAAATGGTTTCGTGCATCGACATCGGGCTAGCTCCGTGCTCTGGCGTAGGACGGAAATTCCTCCGGTCCGATACGGATTGCGGCGCCGGTCGGGCAGGAACGCACGCAGGCGGGACCGCCACCCAGGTCCTTGCACATATCGCACTTCACTGCCTTCTTGGCCTCGTTCGACTTGGGTTTGTCCGGGTCTTTCGGCGCCTCGCCGGGGCCAGAGCCCGCGCCGAGAAGCAGCCAGGACAGCAGGCCAGGTTTCTTGGGCGGCTTGGCCGCCATATGGATCACGCCGTACGGGCAATTGCGCTCGCAGTTGCCACAGCCAATACAGTTGTCGGCGATGAATACCTCGCCATTGGGTGCCCGGTGGATCGCATCGGGCGGGCAATCCTTCATGCAATGGGGGTGTTCGCAATGCCGACAGGAAGTCGGCACATGCACATTGGCGAAGGTTGGACCAGCCTCGCGATCCAGCCGCGAGGTACCACCATGAGTCTCGGCGCAGGCCTTCTCGCAGTTGTCGCAGCGTACGCATAGCGATTCATCGATCAGCAGGATATCGGTGGCCTCGCCGGCACCCTGCGAGATCAGGAACGAGATGATGTCGCCGCCGGCCTGCATCTGCTGCATCGATAGGTTGGCGGCGGTTCGCTGCGAATACTCCGATTGCAGGCGCAGGCGCAGCATCGGATCGCGCTTGATCAATTGCTTGAATGCAGCGCCCTCCAGACGGATCGTCTCGGTGGCGATCGCGGCGCGCGCGGTGGCCGAGCGCCGACTGTCGCCGAGCAGAGCCATCTCGCCAACATAGTTGCCCGCCGCGACATACGAGAGCACGACTTCCTTGCCGCCAATATTGCGCGAAATGGTCAGCGAGCCGCGCCGGATCATGTGCAAACAGTCGCCAATCTCGCCCTCGTTGAACACGACATCGCCTGCTTTGAAGCGTTCGACACGTGCGGTCTCGACCACCTCGCGAAGACGATCCATGCCCGACTCGGGAGTGAAGCGCGATTGGATGGCGCGCGCGATGAACACCTTGTCGATCTCACGCTTGACCGCCTCGACGGACTGGATGAGCCGATTCATCGAACGTCTCGGCGTCTCGATCAGCACGCAACCCGGACCGGCAATAACCGTGGCCGATCGCCGCCGACCCGAGATCAATCCCATCTCGCCGAAGAACTCGCCCTTGCCGAGACTGATCTGCTTGTTGGCTGCCTCGTCAACGAGGACGCGCACTTCGCCGTCGACGATCGAGAAAAATGTATTCGTGTAGTCGTTGCGCGAGAACACCGTCTCGCCGTTGCGTGGCGTACTGATTTCAGAATCCAGCAGGAACTCGCGCAATTGCAGCGGGGTGATCTGGGCGAGCAGGGGCACCTGCTGCTGGACCCGGGCAATGGCCTCGTTGACGTTGCGGAATCCCGGCATCGTCTGGAATTTCTTGCGCAGCAGGGGCTCATCGGCAGGTTCTACATTGCGACCAAGGATGTACTCGACGACCTCATAGCCCTGGTTCATCGCCTGCTTGATCAGCGGATAGCCAGCCAGCGCGCCAACGATGTAGAGGCCGGGCACATTCGATTCGTAGCGTGGCGAAATTGCCGGAACAGCAGCAGGATCCTTGTTGGGAAAGACAACCCCGCAGGCCTCGACGAATCCTCGGGGTGCACTCGCGCCGAGTCGCGCGATCACCCGATCGCAGAGGATCTGCGCCCGTCCACTCGGTGTTTGCAAATTGATCCGGCCGCGTTTGCGGCCGACCGTCAATGACTCGATACTTTCCGGCCCGGTGTTGTAGTAGCACTCGATCTGCTCATCCTCGATCGCCTTGAGGATTCCGCGCAGATTGCCCTCCTTGGCGCGCGCGAACTCATCGCGGCGATTGACGATGATCACCTGGTTCTGCCGTGCCAGCGCGATCGCGTTCTCGATGGCGGCATCGCCAGCGCCGATCACCACGATGGTCTCTCCTGAGTAGGCGTCAGGGTCGTCGAGTTGATATTGCACAAAGGGCAGGTCTTCGCCGGGTACGCCCACTTTGCGCAGATTGCCCTGGAGTCCGATCGCCAGCACCACGCTTTCCGCTTCGAACTTGGCACCGTTGGCGCAGTCGATGGCGAAATGATCGGCATGCTTCTGGATGCGGGTCACTTCGTGGCGAAATTTCACTTGCGTGCCGAGACGGCCTATCCCCGCATTCCATGCTTCCAGAATGGCCTCACGGGTTCCCGCCTTGAACGGCAGCGGCGAGCGCAACGGCAGGATGCCGGGCTCGTCCATGACGTGCTTGCCCTTCTGGTAGCGGAAGATCGTATTGGATAATTGCGCCTCGGCTTCGAACAGGATGTGCGAGACACCCAGCTCGGCCGCATGTGCGGCAGCGCTTTTTCCGGCAGGGCCGGACCCCACGATGGCAATCTTGATGCGTTCTGCCACGCATACGCTCCCGTTCGAAGGCACGATGATAGCTTCGATCCGGGCCGGGCAAGCCTTTTCGGTCCAAGCTTGAGCAATGTGAAGGAATGCGACGCAAGTCGCTGAACTGGCATGTTTTTTAACAAGGACCCCGTGGGAATTGGTGGTCTGCGGGATTACACTACCTGTCTGTTGGGACGGGGTGGAGTATGAGTTCGGTCTACAAGAGGCTCGCCGAAGGTTTTCCCGAACGAAGCGTGCCCGCACGCGGCTCGGTCCATGCCGAACCCAAGGGACTGGTCGAATGGGTGCATGGCCTGCCCATGGCCAATGGGCTGTCAGCGGCGCGCATGTTGCTGCTGGCGATCCGTGAAATGAACGCCATCAAGATCGATGGCCAGCAGCGTCTGGCCGGACTTGAAGCATTGCGCTCGCCGGTGGCGCAGATGGTCGCCCAGGCGGATCGTCAAGTGGTCGGTTCAAGTTTCCCGCTGCCGCAGTCCAAGCAACAGCTTGGCATCCAGTCGCGCGATTTTCATGAGGCCATGGCGCTCGGCTACCGCATGGCAGCATTCGAACTTTGCCTGCCCGAGGGCAAGATTCCGTTCCTTAAGGGCAAGCAGGTGGCGACTGCGCTGGAGCGGGCAATCTGCCATCACGGTGAGCAGTTGCTGCGCGGCTACCTCTTGTATGCCGCCCCCCAGCCGGGCGCCTGGCAGCATTTGCACGACCTCTACCGTTTTGCCGATGAGGTAGGCGTGCATGACAAGGCCGTCGACGATCCCCTGCTCGGCAAGTTGTCGATTTCGGCCAAGGAGGCCTACGCCCACGTCGTGCTGTTTGCGCTGTCCAATCCCTACCGGCTTTCGCAGCGGGAGATGGTTGATGGCTTCGAACTGACCCGTATATGGGCGCCGATGTTCAAGGTAGGCAAGGAATCGAGCGGCGCCGACATCGGCATTTCCCTCGAACAGGATCAGGGCCCCG
>JAYSZM010000018.1:0-66106 GCA_043738015.1 Lysobacterales bacterium | reverse complement strand
TTGCCGCGCTGCTCTTGCTCTTGCCGTTGTCCCCGAGGGGATTGCATAGAGCATGGCTTGCCGCGCTGCATTTGATGCGTTCCTGTCGGTTGAAGAACATCAAGAGCAGCGCGGCAAGCCACGCTCTACAACGTCAACGTCAACGTCAACGTCCACGTCCACGTCCACGTCCACGTCCACGTCCACGTCCACGTCCACGTCCACGTCAACATCAACATCAACATCAACATCAACATCAACATCAACGTCAACGTCAACGTCAACGTCAACGTCAACGTCAACGTCAACGTCAAACTCAACGTCAACGTCAAAGTCAACGTCAACGGTCAAGCGGTAGCCTTGCGCACTCCCAACGGCCGGGCATCCAAATCGATCAACGCGAGTCTTTCCGCGCAGGCAAGGACGGCGTGACATCGCGGAGGAACTCCCTGATCCAGACATTGCCGTCATGCGGCCAGATGTGGCCGGCGTTGTAGGCGCCGTAGACGAGCACCGCGCCTTCGGTAGCTGCGACATGCCGGCGACAGCAACCAAGATAATCGACTGAGGCCTGGTCGACGTGATTGTGCAGAATCAGGGTCTTGACCGTGGCAACCCAGTCGTCGTGGTATCTGGGATTTTCGCCGCGTCCGAACAGGTACAGCATCGGTCGTGGCGGTGCACTGCTGCGATAGTTCGGCTGCAGGGCGCCAATGGCGACGAAAGCTGCGAAGGTCTGATTGCGCTCGGCCATCAGCAGAAAGACAAAGTGTCCGCCATTGGAAAATCCGGCGGCATAGGTTTGCCGGGGATCGATCGGATAGCGACGCGACAGTTCGGCAAGTATTCGATCGGTCAGCTTGAGATCGCGATCGCCGTAGTCACCGAGGTGATACTGCCAGCCACGCATCGGTGGCTGGGTATCGATGAACTCGCCGCGCGGATACGCGACGATTGCTTCGGGCCAGTCGCGCTGGAGTTTCACCGCGCTGGCGAATTTGTCGCTGTCATCGCCGCGACCATGAAACACGATGATCAGGGGGATCGGACCGGGTCCGGATTGTTTGGGCACCATCACCAGCACGCGACGCTGCATGCCGTCGATTTCAAATTCCAGATTCAATCGCTTGGCCGCCAGCGTGCTCGCGAAAAACATCGCGGCTAAGGCAATCAAGAGTCGCGCTGGCGCCGTGTTGGTATGAGTCATCGAATGGATCCTCTGCAACGCCGCCCTGCCATGTCCGGTATTGCTCGCGCGCCCGGCGCTTCGTCCGCAGGCTGTTTCAGCGCAAAGTCTAGCGAGGTTGCACAATGAGTGTGCCTTCAACAACTGCGCTGGTCGTCCGTGCAAGGTGCCGTGGCCGCAGCCGACCCCGGGCAAGGGGCCGGCTGCGGCTTGTCGATCAGGCCTGGATTGGGCCGCAGGCCTCTTCGTTGTAGATCGTGTAGACATCACGGGTGGTCGTGGTCTGCTGAGTCGCCTCGTGACGCCATGTATAGGTCGTGATGTGCCAAGTGGAGCAGGGATCGCCAGGCGCTTGCTGCGAGCTGAATCCTTGATCGATCTGGTACCAGCCTGATCCGGGCGGCGGATCGGCGAGTGCCGAGGTTCCGAACAAGATTGCGCCAGCGACGGCCAGTATGCGTAGTGCTTTCATCGGATTCTCCAAGATTTTTAGGGTGATTGCGGTAACGATCAGTGCGGGCATAGCCGGTTCAGTTAGCCGGGCACAGATAATCGGCTGCCCATTAGTGGGTCAGCGTTCCCTTTTCGGGAATTGCGGCAGGAACGGCTCAACGCCGCTGCCGAGCGCGGCAAAGCCCTTCAGTGCTGCGTTGGGCGAAAACGCCATACCCCGGCCAGCACAACCAGCACCCAGGGCAGCAGATAGCCGATGGCTGCGAGCGCCAGAATGGCCGTGCCGCCAGCCTGGAATGCGAAGTACATGATCAACCAGCCCAGTACGAACGCCAGAAAAGCCAAGCCGAACATGTCCAAGCGACGTCCACTGGGTGCCACGAGGAGGGCGATGATCAGGGGCAACAGATAGAACCCGGCGATGGCATAGACGACCTCGGCGCTCGGCCCGTGTGCCGAGGCGGTGCCGGATATCGTGCTGAGCACGATGGCAGGGCAGCGCAGGATAGACGATCGCGACATCATCAAGTCTCGGGCGAATAGGAGCGCCGATAGTGGGCGGCACGCGGTGTCAGCGCAATCCCGACTTCGGTCATCGAACACGCGCAGACACCGTGGCGGATTTTGCTGAGCGATCTGGCCTGGCGAGCGCCGCCAGATCGGTCGGATCGCCGAGCGACTGGTTCAACGCCACAGCGGCGATGACCAGCGCACGTAGTGTCGTGGTCGGAAGTTTGCTCGACTCATCCAATATCAACGTCGCCATCTCGTACTTGCCGCCAGGCTTGAGCGCTGGCGCAATCTCGCGCAAGCGCTGGCCCCGCCAGAAGCCGAACAGCACGCGCGTCTCTTCGGCGAGTATAAGCAGCACCGGGACACGTTGCCGGTGTAGACCAGCTGACCCACTTGAAGCGCTCCTCAAGTGTTGCCGATGCGCGGACGGCCTTGCGCAATTTGTCTACCCAGGTTCGCTGCCAGCCAGTCAGCGCAGCGACGTAGGCATCGGCATTGGCTGCTGGTGTAGTCGACTTCATCGCGAACCCCGTCGTGGTCCAGTGGCACACCTTGCAAGCCGGATTATTCGTCGCGCTGCGGTTTGGATGCCGACCCGCCCTGCTGGGCGATATGGAAATGACGCAGAAAGGCGACTTCTCCGCGCGGCGTGGTATCCAGTTCACGAGCATAACGATGGCCGGCATAAACCGCATGCGCAATCAGTCCAGGCGCCTCGGCATCGCCGATGGCACGCACGCTCTTGATGCCGGCAACGGCCCATTCGGCTTCACGATCGCGCAGCGCGAACAACAGTTCCTCATTGGGCAGGCGCGCGGTGATGGTGATCAGGGCAGCGCAATCCAGCCTGCGCTGACGTCCCGACCAGACCTGTTCCAACAGCAGATGATCCTCAGCGAACGCCACGATGTTATGCGCAGTGATCTGCTCGACCTCAAGCTTGTGCAGACGCCACTGGATATGCCGGTACTCGAGCGTATTGGCGCTCCATGAGGCCACGCTGTCGTCCGGCGTGATGTAGAACACCGCGCGGCCATCGGCGCGCAATTTTTCCGCGATCACGCTGCCAAGATAGAAAGAATCGTCGTCGAAGATCGCTACCGGACCGGCCGGAGCGCGCGCGAGAAACTCACCTGACATCACATCGTCCGGGGTGAACACCCGATCGCAATCAAACCCCGCGATCGCCGCACCATTGCTGCGGCCGTAGCCATCACGGCGCCAGTGACAGCCAGTGGCGAGGACCACATGATCGGCGCCGAAATCGATGATGTCCTGCGCAGTGAGCAGGTTATCGCGATAGACGCTGACATTGCTCAGCTTGTCGATCTGGCCACAACGCCAATCGCGCACGCGCGCCCATTCGGCCAGACCGGGCAGACGCGCCTCGCGGCTCACGCGTCCGCCAAGTTCCTTCAGCGCTTCGGCGAGGTGCACTTCGTAACCACGCTGACCCAGCGCACGTGCGGCCTCCAGTCCTGCCGGTCCGGCGCCGACGATCAGCACGCGACAGTCGCTGCGCTTGCGATCGATGCGTTCCGGGTGCCAGCCCTTGCGCCATTCCTCGCCCATGGTCGGATTCTGCGTGCAGCGAATCGGCGTGATGGTCATGTCGCCGGTCACGCAGATATTGCAGCCGATGCATTCGCGGATGTCTTCGATGCGGCCCTGTTCGATTTTTTTCGGCAGGAACGGATCGGCGATCGATGGCCGCGCCGCGCCGATGATGTCGAGCACGCCGCGACGGATCTGCGAGACCATGGTATCGGGCGAGGTGAATCGACCGACACCGACGACCGGCTTGCTGCTGACCTTCTTGACGAAATCGATGAAGGGCTCCTGCGCACCTTCGCGGGCAAAGCGCGAGGGCACCGAATCGTTGTACCAGGCGGCGACATTGACATCCCAGAGATCGGGCAGATCGGCCAGCATGTGCACGATCTCCTTGGCCTCGGTCAAGGTGACACCACCGTCACCGATCAATTCTTCGGTGGCAAAGCGCACCGCCACCGCGCAATCGGCACCGACCGCATCGCGGGTGTCCTCGATCACTTCGCGGAACAGGCGGACCCGATTTTCCAGCGAACCGCCGTACTCGTCGCTGCGCTGATTGCGCCGCTTCTGAAGAAAATGCATTGCCAGGCTGAGATCATGCGCCGCATAGACATAGATGATGTCGAAGCCGGCACGGCGCGCACGCAGCGCGGCATCGCGATGCCAGCGCCGGTAGTTGGCGATATCGCGCCGATCCATCGCGCGTGCCTGATGCGGATAGCCGTACTTGCTCGGCTGATGCGAAGGCGCGATCAACACTTCACGTGAATACAGGTTCGATGCAGTCGGACCATTGTGGGTCAACTCGATCGCGGCCAGCGCACCGTGCGCATGCACGCGCTCGCACATCATCGCCAGCGCGGGAATATCCTGGTCGTCCCACAGCCGTGCTTCGACATAGGGCGAGACGTCGCCACTCGGATGGATCTCGCACTCCTCGGTCGACACCACCGCCCAACCACCCTCGGCCTTGACCGCGCGCATCTCGGCGTGCGCAGCCGGCATCGAATGGCCCATGCCATTGCAATGCGGCACCTGGAAAAACCGGTTCTTCGCAGTCACCGGTCCGATCCGGATCGGCTCGAACAGGATGTCGTATCTTGGGTCTCGGCTCATCTTGCTTCCTGTCCGGTGCGCCGCAGCGGGAATGCGTCCGCGGCGCTTGCCATGCATTCTCGTGCATTCCACCCGCCACTGCGACTGCCGATCGCTTGCGCTGAACTACCCGATACACAAGCGATTGCTGGCGCAGGATATCCTATGCACAGCTCAACAGAGCCGGCGCAACCGGCACCAGGTCAAGCATGGAATTCCGACAACAAAGGCTTTCCAACCGGATCGAGTTTGCGCTCGGCGACGACACCTTCAATTATGCGTTCCGCGATAGCAGCGGTTCGGCTGATGTCGATCTGAATTATGCCGACATGCCGGAAAAGTCCTCGGAACGTATTGAGCGTCAGGATTGGTGGCGCAATGTCGGACTGCTCTGGATGGTGATTGGCGCGGTACAGGCGGGCACTGCCCTGATGTCGGAGACGGGGCTCAAGGCGATGCCGTTGTGGCTGCTGCTCGGTGCGGGCTGCCTGGCCTGGTATCACCTGTCGACGGTGAAGTGCTCGGTACTCGCCTACGAGGGCGGCCGGGTCTATGTGATCCGCGATCAACAACATGATGGCATTCTGGCCGAGCTGACCCGGCGCAAGCATGCGCAGTTGCGCGCCTGGTACGGCGAAATCGACAGCAGCAATGCCACCGAAAAGGAAATCCAGAAATTCCACTGGCTGCACAAGCGCGGCGCCTTGAGCGAGCGCGAGGTGCAGGCCAAAATCAGTCTGCTGCAAGTGCCGCTGCTGGGTAGCGATGGCGAGATCGAGGACGGTGGCGGTGGCGGTGGCGGTGGCGGTGGCGGTAGCGGTGGCGGTCGCATGCTGAATTTAGTCCGCGCGTTCGTTTTGTGCCGTGCCCGACGTTTACTGCGTTGAACGACCCGCATTCAAACCAACTCACCCGGAGCTCAACATGGAATCGATCCGCACGCTTGCACTCACCCTGATCTCAGTGGGACTGCTCTCACTCGGACTGATCTCGGCCTGCTCAAAGTCAGCCGAGGAAGCCAGCAGCAGCGAGTCCGGTCGCGCAGTCCCTGGCATCACCGGTGTCGCCGAGTGCGACGAATTTCTCGCCGACTACGAGCAATGCCTCATGGACAAGATTCCCGCCGAGGCCAGCGCCCAGATCCGCCCCGGCATCGAACAATGGAAGTCGGCGTGGAAGTCGATGGCGGAAAACGCCGGCGCGCGCTCCACGCTTCCGACAGTGTGCAGACAGGCGCGTGATGCCTCGGCGCCGACGCTGCAGGCCTACGGCTGCGCCTTGTAGTCGCGGAGTTGCGGTGGCACCCGGCTCAGTTGCGAAGCTGCGTGCTCTGTCGTGCAACTTTGCTGATCTCATCCCAGTGTTCGGCACGGATCGCACTGGCTGAAGCCAGCCAGGAGGCGCCGATGCAGAGAATATTCGGCTGGGCGAGATAAGCCGGCGCGGCTTCGATACTGATGCCGCCAGTCGGGCAGAACCGCGCCTGCCCAAAGGGTCCGGCATAGGCCTTGGCAAGCTCGAGCGCATTGACCGCGCTGGCTGGAAACAACTTGAAATGGCTCAGTCCGGCATTGAGGCCGAGCATGAGTTCCGAGGCGGTACAGATGCCAGGCAGCAGCGGGATATCGAGCTCGACTGCCGCATTGATCAGGGCATGATCGATGCCGGGCGAGATGGCAAGGCGGGCACCGGCATCGCGTGCGGCACGCAACTGGGTCGGGTTCAACACCGTGCCGACGGCCAGCTGGATATCGGGCACGGCGCGCGCGATCGCTTCAATACAGGCCAGCGCAGCGGCGCTGCGCAAGGTGATCTCGATCACGTTGACACCGCCGGCAAGCAGCGCATTGGCAAGCGGAACGGCATGGCGCACCTCTTCGATCACCACGACCGGCACGACGGCCGCACTGCGCATGAAGGCGCCGACTGCATCACTCATGGTTCATCTCCAAACAATACGCAGGCACCCTGATCGGGATTGTTGACCAGGGAACGGAAACGCGCGAACAGTTCGCGACCGAGGCCACTCTGCGCCTCACTCAGATCGACTGTGGCGGGTACCCGTTGCGCCAGCGTGCCGGCATCAACGCGCACGCTGAGTTCGCCGGTATCGGCGTCGAGCAGAATGATGTCGCCATCGCGTACCCGCGCCAATGCACCACCACGCTGCGCGCCCGGTGTCACATGGATCGCCGCCGGCACCTTGCCCGATGCACCGGACATGCGGCCGTCGGTGAGCAGGGCGACCTTGAAACCGCGATCCTGCAGACTCGACAGGGCGGGCGTGAGGCGATGCAACTCGGGCATGCCATTGGCATCAGGGCCCTGGAAGCGCAGCACGGCGACCATGTCGTGGGCCAGTTCTCCCGCCTTGAACGCCGCGGCGAAGGCATCCTGGGATTCGAACACCCGCGCTGCCGCTTCGACCCGCTGATGTTCGGGCTTGACCGCCGATACCTTGATGACCGCCTTGCCGAGATTGCCGCTGAGCAGCCGCAGGCCGCCATCGGCAGTGAACGGATGATCGATCGGACGCAGCACATCGGTATCACCGGACTCGACCGGCGCGTCGCGCCATTGCAGGACGCCATCGACCAGGATCGGTTCGCGCGCATAGTCGGCCAGCCCATCGCCCCATATCGTGCGGACATCGGCGTGGACGAGGCCCGCCTTGAGCAATTCGCGAACCAGAAAACTCATACCACCGGCAACATGAAAGTGATTCACATCAGCCGATCCATTCGGATAGATGCGGGTCAGCAGTGGCGTCACTGCGGAGATCCGCGCCATGTCTTCCCAATTCAGTCGATAGCCCACCGACCTCGCCATGGCGACCAGATGCAGGGTGTGATTGGTTGAGCCGCCGGTCGCCATCAGGCCGACCACAGCATTGACCAGCGAACGCGCATCGATCACATCGAGCATCGGCCGGTAGGCATCGCCCGCGAGCGCGGTCGTGGCCGCAGCGCGCGCAACGGCCGCATCGGTCAGCGCGGCACGCAGCGGTGTATTGGGATGGACGAAGGCGGCGCCGGGGACATGCAGACCGAGCAGTTCCATCAGCATCTGGTTGGAATTGGCCGTGCCATAGAAGGTGCAGGTACCGGCGGCATGATACGAAGCGGCTTCGGCCTCCATCAGTTCGGCGCGGGTGGCGCGGCCTTCGGCATAACGCTGGCGCACTTCTGCCTTCTGCTTGTTGGGAAGGCCCGAAGGCATCGGACCGGCTGGCACGAAGATGATCGGCAGATGCGCGAATGAAGCCGCCCCGATGAACAGGCCGGGTACGATTTTGTCGCAGATGCCAAGCATCAGACCGGCATCGAAGGAGTCATGGCTGAGCGAGACGGCGGTCGCCAATGCGATCACATCGCGACTGAACAACGAGAGCTCCATGCCCGGCTGGCCCTGGGTGACGCCATCGCACATCGCCGGCACGCCACCGGCGACCTGGGCGGTCGCGCGCACGCGACGTGCGGCGTTGCGGATCAGCTGCGGATAATTTTCATAGGGCTGATGCGCCGACAACATATCGTTGTAGGCGGTGACCACGCCGAGATTGGGCCAGCCCAAAGATTTCAGCGGCGGCTTGTCTTCGCCCGACGCGGCGATTACATGGGCCAGATTGGCACAGGATAAACGGCCGCGGGCTGTGCCATCCGGCCGTGCGGCGCGCATCCGTTGCACGTAGTCGGCACGCAGATCGGCACTGCGCGCCTCGATCTCGGCGGTGACATCGGCAATCGTGCGGTTCAGGGTCATGGCCATGGTCTTTGCGCGGAAGGGACGACTTTACGCCATTGGCGGCGCCGGGCGAGGCTGCATTCGATTGCATGTCTGGCATTCGGAAGCCGCACGCCCCGCCTGTGTGCGCTCATGCACACCAGTGGATATCGATCGTCGGGTTACCGGGCAGGAACAACGCGGCGATCGGTAGCTGCGCAGGGTCGAGATCGCGCATCGCCTGCAGCAGGACTTCGCGCTTGCGCGCGCCCGTGCAGGCGAGCACGATCCGTCGCGCCTGCCGCAGATACGACCAGGTAAGCGTCAGCCGCTCGATCGCGGGATGCACGCCCTCTGGCATCGGCGCAATCGGCACCACCAGATCGGCGCCGTCCGGATCGATCGCTTGCTGAAAATGTATCGCGCCAGGAAAGCACGAAGCGAAATGTCCGTCCTCGCCCATGCCAAGCAGGACCACATCGAGCGGCGCTTCGAGCGCGCGCACGCGCTCGGCGGCGATCACGGCCGCGGCTTCGAGATTGGGCGCGTCGGACCAGAGACCGACCAGATGGGTGAGCTCCTGGTCCGGAAGCAATTGCTCGACGATCATCCGCTGATTGCTGAACTCATGACTGGGCGGAACCGCACGCTCGTCGACGACGACCACATCGAGCTTGGCCCAGGGCAGTCCGCGTTGGGCGAGTGCTGCATAGACCGGCGCCGGCGTCGATCCTCCGGAGGCGCCGAGGCGGGCGCGTCCGCGCGCTTCGACAGCGGCTTCGATATCGGCGGCGAGCAGATGAACAAGTTGCGCGACGAAGGCCGCGCGATCCTCGGAGACGTGCCAGCGGCCTTGAAGGGTCTCAGCCATGCCAGCGCGTCCCGGACTGCTCCAGCATCCGATCAGCCGCGACCGGACCAGGCGTTCCCGCCGGATAGGTTTTTGGCGTCATGCCAACCTGCTGCCAGGCGGCGTGGATGCCATCGATCCAGGCCCAGGCCGCTTCGAGTTCATCGCGACGCACGAACAGCGTGCCGTTGCCATGCAGGGCATCGAGCAGCAGGCGCTCGTAGGCGATGCGCCGTCGATCGCGCTGGAAGGCCTCGGTCAGCGAGAGATTCAACGCTACCGGCTGCAACTGAACCTGGTTCAGCCCCGGTCGCTTGCTCATCAGTTCCAGCGTGATCGTCTCCTGCGGCTGCAGACGGATGACCAGACGATTGGGCGACAGAGCGCCTTGGGCGCCCTCAAAAATGTTGTGCGGAACCTCGCGGAACTGCACGACGATCTCGCTGTAGCGGGTCTCCAGGCGTTTGCCGGTGCGCAGAAAAAAGGGCACACCCTTCCAGCGCCAGTTGTCGATATGGGCCTGGATCGCCACATAGGTTTCGGTGCGACTTCCGCTGACGGCGCCTTCTTCCTGCAGATAGCCAGGCACCCTCGACTCGCCGGAAATGCCTGCGACGTACTGCGCGGCCACCGTGTGCTGCTGCACACTGTGCGCGGTCAGCGGGCGCAGGCTCTGCATGACTTTCACTTTCTCGTTGCGCACCGCGGCCGCATCGAGGCTGGCCGGCGGTTCCATGGCGACCAGGGCCAGAGTCTGCAGGATATGGTTCTGCACCATATCGCGCAGCGCACCGGCATCGTCGTAATACGACCAGCGACCTTCGACACCGACGGTCTCGGCAATCGTGATCTGGACGTGATCGATACACTGGGCATTCCAGATCGGCTCGAACAGACTATTGCCAAAGCGCAGGGCGAGCAGATTCTGTACGGTTTCCTTGCCGAGGTAATGATCGACGCGAAACACCTGATCCTCGGCGAACAGATCGCCGACCGCATTGAGAATATCCTGGCTCGACGCGAGATCGTGGCCGATCGGTTTCTCCAACATCAGCCGAGTGTTCGGACGCGCCAGTCCGACTGCGTGCAGATTTCGCGCCACGGTCTTGTACAGCGATGGCGATGTCGAGACGTAGCAGAGCAGTTCAGGCGAAGGCTGACGATTGATCGCGGCCGCAAGCTGCTGGAACGCTGCCGCATCGGCAATGTCCACCGCAACATATTCGACCAGTTGCAGGAATCGGCCGAGTGCCTTGATGTCCAGCACCGCCTGATTGCTGTACTGGGCGATGCTCGCCTCCAAGCTGCTGCGAAAGGTCGCGACGTCAAGCGCGGAACGCGAGCTGCCGATCAGGCGCAGGCCGGCGGGCAACAGTCCGTCGCAATAGAGATGAAACAGCGAGGGCCACAGCATGCGGCGCGCCAGGTCGCCGGTGGCGCCAAACAAAAGGAAAACGGGAGTGGACATCGAAGCAGTCGATCCGTGCAATGGCTCAGGGGGAGACCTTCCGGACCAGGCAGTTCTCAGCGAGGACCGCGGCGCCGAGATTGCCGAGATCCGGATTGATGATGCGCAGCACGGGGGTCTTGCTCAGCAGAGCCGCGAAGCGTCCCTTGTCGATGAAGCTCGCATGGAAGACTTCGGCGGTCTCGCCATCCAGCAGGTGCTGCAACAGACCACCGGCCAGATAGACGCCTTGCCATGCACCATACACGAGGACGGCATCACCGGCGAAAGAGCCGAGCATCGCTGCCATCGAGCGCGTAGCGGCACGAGCCGCGGCATCGCCTCGGCGCCCGGCCTCGGATACCTGCTCCGGGGTCTGGTGAACTGCCTTCGTACCCAGCCGGGCCGACCAGGCCTGATACAGATTCAGCCAGCCATCACCGGCCAATACGCGTTCATACGACACCCGGCCGAACCGGCGCGCGAGAAATTCCAGTATGAAAATTTCATCGGCATCGCGCGGCGCCAGACTGATATGGCCACCCTCGGTCTCGATTACGCTTGAGCTGCCGTCGGATTCGCTGCGCAGGGCAGCGAGCCCGAGTCCAGTGCCAGGCCCGAGCACCACGCGCATGCCGCTGCCGCCAGCGTCCCTGGATACGCAGGGGCCGACGGCTTCGAGATCGCCAATGCCAAGTATCGGCACCGCCCAGGCGGCCGCAGCGAAATCATTGGCGACCAGCAACTGTTCCAGCCCGAGCGAAGCGCGTAGGGCACTGATCGAAAAACTCCAGTGGCTATTGGTAAAGCTGATCGCGTCACTGGTGACTGCACTGGCAACGGCCAGGACCGCGCTGTTGGGGCGCTCGGCAGCTGGCAGGCCGGCGAGGTAACCGTCGATCGCCTGACCCAGGCTGGGATGGTCGCGCACCAGGTAATTGCTGGCATGGGCCAGTGCGGCGCGCGGTGCCGTCTTGCCTGACCCGGATATCTGCGCCACCGCGAAGCGCGCATTGGTGCCGCCGATATCGGCCACCAGGCAGCGGCTCGGCGACCAGTCGTTGAGATCCTGGACAGGATCAGTAGTTACAAGCATCAAGCGAAGCCCTCCCCAGGTACGCGCTCTTGCGTGGTGTGCGGGTTGCAGGTAGAACAATAGAGCGAAGATGACAACGCTGTCAATTTATCTGCTCAGGCGGGCTCAGGTCTGGCAGAATGGCGGCAGAGCGCGATGCGCAAGGGAGAGCGTATGGCTGTGCGGGTTCGCATCGAAGACGTGGCCGAAGCGGCCGGCGTTTCCATGAAGACGGTGTCGCGGGTACTCAATCGCGAACCGAATGTCCGCGAGGACACCCGCGAGCGCGTGCAGACGGCGGTGGATGCGCTCAATTACAAGCCGCATCCGTCCGCGCGCAGTCTGGCCGGGCACAAGTCCTATCTGATCGCCCTGCTCTATGACAATCCCTCGCCCAACTATCTGATGGAAGTGATCGCCGGCGTACTCGCTGCCTGCGAAACCCAGCAGTACAACATGATGATGTGTCCGCTCGACTTCGGCAGTCCGACCTTCATGAATGCGGTCGAGTCGATGATTGCGCATTCGCAGCCGGATGGGCTGATTTTGACGCCACCCATCACCGACGCACCCGCCCTGCTTAAACGCCTCGCCGAACTCGAACTCGCCTACGCCAGCATCTCGCCGCGCCGGCAGAAGCAGTGCATGGGCGTAGCGATTGACGAGACGCGCGCGGCCTTTGACATGGTCCAGCACCTGGTCTCGCTCGGCCATCGCAGAATCGGCCACATCAAGGGACACCCGGCGCACGGCGCCAGCGATTGGCGCCTGGCGGGCTATCGGGAAGGGCTCGACGAGGCCGGGATCAAGTTCGATTCCACCCTTGTCGTCGATGGAGAGTTTTCGTTCGAATCTGGCGTCCTCGGCGCCGAACAACTCCTGGGTCTGCGCCATCGACCGACCGCCATCTTTGCCGCCAATGACGATATGGCGGCGGGCGTGATCGGCGTCGCGCTGCGGCTCGGGCTGCGGGTGCCCGAAGACCTCTCGGTCTGCGGCTTCGACGATACGCCGATGTCCCTGCAGATCTATCCGCCGCTGACCACGGTGCACCAGCCCAGCCGGGATATGGGCAGGATCGCCGCACTCGAATTGTTGGCAGCCATCCACAGGCGCGAGGCGGGCAAGATGCTGCACATCCCGTACACGTTGAAGCTGCGGCAGTCGACCGGAAAACTGGCAACTCCGAGCTGAATGGATCGCGCATCCCAACTGATGACCCATCGCGGCCTGACGCAAATACGACCACAATGTCAGCGTCAGCGCCGCTCGCTACATTCTGCGATGAGGCGCCCACCTGCGCGCGAGCGATTGCCCGGCAGGCACTGGAGTGGAGGAACGAGCCGATGCGAATCAACTGTCTGATCACGGCCTGCCTGGTGGCGGGCAGCATCGCCAGCGCGGCCGCTGTGGAAGTCTCCGAGGATTCCTCCGCGCCTGCCCAGGCAGCATTGTGGGATGCGCCCAATTGGGAAGCCGGACCGGCGCTGGCACGATCCAAATCCATCGCGGCGCAAAGCTTGGCGCTCGAACTGGATCGCCTGCTGCGTGATGATCCAGCAGCGTTGTCTGCACGCCTGCGCGCGCTGGACGAAGCGGACGCGCTGTCCTGGCCAGAGCGCGAAGCTGCCTTGCTGAAGTTCACCCGATCACTGCACGCCCTGCGTGCTGATCAAGTTCCCGACGAGACGATGGGCCTGCTCACGCATTGGATATCGCGCACCCTGGTTGCGCACGAGGAATCGCCAAGCTTCGCAACGCCGCTGTTCAACATCGCAGCCGAGGCTCAGGGACTGCAGAATCGCTGGCGACGTGAGGCAGCGGCGCGCACTGCCGCGCGCGCGCTGGCGACGGGTGCAGAGCGTTTTCTCGATGGCTGGCCCAGCGCCGACGATGCGGTTGGCCAGGCCGGCTGGATCGATGCATTGCGCGCGGCGCCAGCAAGCCAGCGCAAGGCGCTACTCGTGCAAGGTCTGCAACGCATGAGCAACGCACCACAGCTGGTGCTGCCGACCACCGAGGCAGCCATCAGCCTGCGTGACCACGCGGCGATGACACGCCTGGTCCAGGCTACCGACAGTGTGTCGCTGCACTTCTTGTTGACCGCGCTCGCCGGGCAGCTGACCGCGCGCGAGCTGGACTCGCTGTTGGCCGAACTGATCACGAATGTAGCGGTCGACCGTGCCGCGCTGGCAATTGCGATCTTCGCTCCGGCGCTGATCGATGAGCTGCCCTTCGAACGCCGGATGTTGTCCCTGCTCGGCGATCCCGCGCTCGGCAGCAGTGCGGCGCTGGTGCTCAGTCGCAGGCCGACACCTCGACTCAAGGCGGAGCTCGAAGCGCTCGCAGCCAGTGCCCCAACCTCATTGCTGAGCGGTCGCGCCCGCCTGGCCCTCGGTGGTTTCGTGAGCGGCCAGCCGGAGCAGACACCATGATCTCCATCCGGCAAGTCTGCACGCTGACCCCGTTTGGTCTCCTGCTCGCCATCAGCAGTGGCGTGCATGCGCAGCAGCGCATTGTGCAATGGTCCGCGCAGAGCGCGATCAGTACTTCCGACAACCTGCTCTCGCTCGGCTATCCGGTGCCGATACCGGTCGATACGCCACTGCCGTTTGATGGTTTCCGCAGCTACGCCGGCTTGCATATGCGCCATCAGGATCTGGTCGCGAGCACCGGCTTGATGCATGCACATGCGGTCGGCGCCACGCGCAATAGCCGCACGGTCTGGGCCTATCGGATCGGCGATGCCGACACCTCCACGATCTGGGGTTTGCCCGAGCCCGCCACGCTGACCAATGCCGGCATCCACGCGCGCGAATGGCAGACGCCCGAGATCGCGACCGGCATCATGGAGCTGCTCGCTTCGAAAGCAACGGATACCGGTTTCTATCGCTACCTGCTCGACAACGTCAACATGACCGTGATCCCGGTCCTCAACGTCGATGGGTTTCTGCAGACCCAGCGCTATCCGCGCGACAGCTGGCTGGGCACCGATCTGAACGCTCCCAATAGTTCGCCGCGCGATGGCCGCATGCGCCGCAAGAACATGCTCGATGTCGACGAAGTGATGACTACGCAGGCCGATCACCTCAATGGTGTCGATCTCAACCGCAACAATCCGCCGTACTGGGCGACCAGCCCAAGCTCCTCCTCGTTTAACGTCCGTTCCATCGTGCATCACGGTGCGCATCCGCATTCCGAACCCGAGACCCAGGCTCTGGTCGCCGCGGCCGAACTCGGACCTGCCAGCCAGTTGCGCGTGTATACCGACATCCATTCCTTTGGCAGGGTGCTGCTCTGGTCGCGAACCAGCAATGAGCGCCTGACCCAGATCACTGAATCAGTACTCGCCGGATTTTCCGCGCATCACCAAGCCCTGCCCAATGGTCGCCGCTACGCCTACCCGGCGGCGAATCAGCTTGATCCGTTTCTTGGTATCGGCAGCACCGACGAGTTGTTCTCACACCAGTACCAGGTGCCGGCCTGGACACTCGAAATCGAACCGCCGGGCGATCCCGGCTTTCATCCCGGCGAAGCGCTATGCGGCGCCAATTACGGCGGCGTTGTCGAAAACTGCCACGATGGATTCATCCTGCCCGAGTCGCAGATCAGGCGTGTGCGCGAAAATGTCGCCGAGACCATGGTCGGCATTTTCTATCGTCAGGCCGGGCCACCGTCGATCACCGCGACGCGCGTGTTCGATCAGGCGACAGGCGCCCTGGTCTACGAGTCAGAGTGGTCGGTTGCTTCAAGTTCGGCACGTACGCAGATTGTGCACCAGAGCCAGGCTTTGCAACTCGATCGCAATTATGTGCTGAGCCACAGCTACGACAAGCCGATGCGCTGGCGTGTCGGCGATGCGCAGGCGAGTTTTCCGGGCGTGCCTGCGGCAACGACACAGACCAGCGATCTTGCCTTCGTCGGTGCCCAGGGCTTGAATCTCATCGCCAGCAATCGCCGTTGGCCGGATCAGCCGGGCGCTGGCCCAGAGCGCTACCGCCATTATCGCGATGACACGACATCGACCGATCTGCGCCTGCCGCGCGATGCCAACAACGATGCCGCGATCAACGGCAGCGTCGAACTCAATCTCCGCCATGCCGATACCGATCTGGTCGGGCAGGCGCTGGATGCCAATCCGGCCACGGTGGCGCGCTGGCAGGGTGGTTCCTGGATGGAATACGAGAACAGCATTGGCAGTCAGTCCGACACGGGCGGCTTTGACGCCAGCGTGCGCATCCAGGTCAGCGATCAGGCACTGGGCGATCCCTTCGTCATTGCGCCGGGCTCGTCGTCGGCCTGGTATGACACCGCACGTAGCGGCGAGGGCTTCGTGCTGGAAATTCTCTCAGCCGATACCGCGCTGGCCTATTTCTTCACCTACAACAGTGCCGGCGAGCAGGACTGGTACACCATGGTCGGGTCGATCCAGGCCAACCGCATCATCTTCAACGAAGTCGTTCGCAGCAGCGGCGGCGTGTTCGGGCCGGCGTTCAATCCCGCCGCGGTGACGCGCACCACGGTGGGCTCCGCGGTGTTCAACTTCGCCTCCTGCGATTCCGGCTGGATGGACTGGAAGATCGACGGCGCACGTGGTCGTATGGAGCTTTCACGCCTGACCACCCTGCTCGGACTCGGCTGCGGCACGGCCGACCCGGTCAACGGCGCGGGTGCGGGTTGGTCGGGGTCCTGGTACGACCCGAGCCATAGCGGCGAAGGCTATGTGCTGGAAATGCTGAGCACAGGCGGCGCGATCGTGTACTGGTTCAGCTACGACCCGGTCGGCAACCGGCGCTGGTTCTTCGGCACCGCTGACCTGGTCGATGGCAATCTGGTGTTCTCCAATCTGCTCACTACGCGGGGGCCGCGCTTTGGTGCCGCGTACGATCCGGACGATCTACAGGTCACCCCCTGGGGCAACCTGACTCTGGATCTCGGTTGCGACAGCGGACGCTCCGACTACGCGAGCACCGAACCTGGATTTGGCGCTGGCAGTCTGCAACTGACCCACCTGACCCGGATCCACGCCCTGGCGTGCAGCAACTGAGGCCGATCCACGCTGCGCAATGACCATGGCAGCCCCACTGCACGTATAGTGCGGGCGTTGCGGCCTCTGCGTCGCGATCAGGACAGGACATGACGCAGCAACCACAGAGCGAAGCTGCGCCGGGCGCCGCCAAGCGCGTGCTGGTGCTCGGCGGCGCCGGCTTCATCGGTCGGCATGCCGTGGCCGCCCTGCTCAACACCGGCGCCGAGGTGATCATCGCCAGCCGACATCCGGATCGGATTGACCATCGTCTGCCGGCAACAGCGGCCCACTGCCTGCGCCGCATGGTGCGCTTCGAGGAACACATCGAAGCGGCCGACTGGCTGCCGGCACTGGCCCAGGTCGATGTCGTGCTCAACTGTGTCGGCATTCTGCGGCAACGTGGGCGCGCCAGCTATGATCGCGTCCACCATCTCGCACCCAAGGCCCTGGCCGAGGCCTGTCGCCAGGTCGATCGCCGCCTGGTCCACGTATCGGCGCTCGGACTGGATGCGCCTGCGCGCAGTCGCTTTCTGACTTCCAAGCAGGCCGGTGAGGCTGCCGTGCGCGCCAGCGGTGCCGACTGGGCGATTGTGCGGCCATCCCTGCTCGATGGTCGCGGTGGCTATGGCGCCTGGTGGCTGCGCGCGGTCTCGCGATTGCCGGTGTATGCCGTTCCGGCCGATGCGCTGGGTCGAGTTGCCGCACTCGATGTCGGCGAACTCGGCGAGGCGCTGGCGGCATTGTGTATGCGTTCAGCTGATGAACTCGATCTGACGCGTTCGCGCGAGTTTGAACTCGGCGGTCCCGAAGCGATGGCCCTGACCGACTACATCGGCCAACTGCGCCGCGGCTACCACCCACGTCCGGCGCTCTGCCTGCGCGTACCTGGGCTATTGGCGCGCGCCGTGGCGCACATCTGCGACCTCGTGCACGCTACGCCATTTTCGTTCGGGCATTGGGAGTTGCTGCGGCGGGACAACGTACCTGCGCCCAATCGGATGAGCGAACTGCTTGGTCGCGCGCCACGCCCGGTCGGTGGCGCGAAGCTGGCAGAACGCGAAACCGGCAACGCGCGAGCGGACGGATCGACCTGATGAATGCCGCCCGCGCCAGTGTTCCGACGCAAGCGATTTTACCGATGGGCGCGGCATCGATGCCGTGGCGCAGCGGACACAACACACCGAGGGGATCCATCAGATGAACGCTTGTCGACACATGCTCAGGCTCGCCGTGCTTGCCGTGCCTGCCCTGCTCGCACCGCTCGCACTGGCTGCCAGCGATCTCTCGGTGGCGGTGATGAGCCGACCGCAGAGTGGCTGCGGGTTGGGTGACAGCGAGGCGGTGGCCGTCCAACTATTCAATCACGGCGATGCCTTGGCGACCGGCACGCGTGTCGTCCTCAGCTATTCGATCAATGCCGCGCCACCGGTCAGTGAAACCCTGAGCCTCACCACTACCCTGCTCCCGGACAGTGGCCTTGCCTACACTTTCGAAACCCGCGCCGACCTTTCGCTGCCGGCACGCTACAGCATCGACGCCAGCGTCCGCGTCCCGGACGATGCCAATCCGGCCAATGATGCGATCCGCGGCCACGAGGTTTTCAACTGGGCGCCCAGCGACGGCGGCGAATTGCGCGGACCGGATCGCGCCAGCAGTGGCAAGCTGGCTGTCAGTGCTCAGATCGGTCGCGTCATCGACTGGGAACAGTCAACCGACGGTGGCACGCGCTGGGATCCCCTGGGCAATGCATTGCCACAGTACGAATTCGAAGGCCTGTTGCGGCGTACGCAGTTCCGCGTGGAAGTGCGCAATGGCCGTTGTCCGCCCGCCTATTCGAGCGAGTTCAGCGTCGAGCCCGGCTGAGTCGATCGCTTCGCCCGCAGCAGGCCGTCGCCGGCATACAGCAACAGGGCAATCCAGATGCAGGCAAAGCCCACCGCCTGATCGCGACTGAAGGATTCATCCAGCAGAACCACGCCGCAGCCCAGTTGGATACTGGGCGACAGATATTGTAGGAAGCCGATCAGCGAATACGGAATCCGGCGCGCGGCGTAGGTGAATCCAATCAGGGGCAACGCGGTCAGCAATCCGCCGAGCACGAGCAGGCCATCACGTTGCCAGCGACCGTGCAAAAAACTTGCCTCGGCCTGTTGCTTGCTCCAGAGCAGCCAGAGTACTGCCGGTATCAACAGGATCAGACTCTCGACGGCGAGCCCAGGCATGGCATCCACGGCTGTAGTCTTGCGGATCAGGCCATAGAACGCGAAGCTGAAGGCCAGAGCCAGCGCGATCCACGGCGGTCTGCCATGGATCAGGGCGAGCCAGAGTACGCCGGCGGCGGCGATGGACACGGCCAGCCATTGCCAGCGATTCAGCCGCTCGCGCAGAACCAGCACACCGAGCAAGACGCTGACCAGGGGATTGATGAAATAGCCGAGGCTGGATTCGACCACATGGCCATGGGTCACCGCCCAGATATACAGACCCCAATTCACGCTGATGAGTACGCTGCTGGCCAGCAGCATCGGCGCGATCCGCGGCACCACACGCAACTTGTGCCACCAGGCCAGGCGCTCGCTGATTACCAGATAGCCGACGACAAAGACGCCGCACCAGATCACCCGATGCGCGATGATCTGCAGCGCCGGCACATCGCGCAGCAGATACCAGTAGAGCGGAAACACACCCCACATCACATAGGCGGAAACTGCGGCGGCCACTCCGCGGCGATCGAGCGGGGCATTGCGGGACATCGGCTGCGCTCGCATCAACGGGACGGGGATTATCGACGTCCCGGTACTTGCTGTGTGTGAATGAGCGCCAATCACCCTTTTTGCCCGCGACTTGCCCGGGCTTCAACTGAGTCGGGCTCAGTCAGCGCCCGATGGCGCGCCCGTGGCTCGGGTCCGGTATGCAGGCGCGAGAAATTCCATACCCTGGAGCGCAGGATGCGGTTTGCGGAAGTCGAACAGGGTCGCGTTCTCCCAAATCGAGCCCTTGCCCCCGGGACGATCCGCTCGAATCGGACATCGCCTTTCACGTTGCCGTTCTCGAGGCCAGCGGCAATCGCTTCTACCAGCAGATGCGCGAGTTTGTCGCCACGGCGCTGCGCTCCAGCATCCGCACCACCAATGAGTACAAGGGTGTGCGCGTAGTGTGGTGTTGCACACTATGCGACACATAAAATCGCGTATTCGACCCTGTGCCGTCGTTGCGCATCTTGCCAAGGCCACCAGCCTTGGCGGCGATACGCGCCTCGCCACATGGCCGAATCCACCGATTTTATTTGTGCCGACAAGTGCGCAACACCACACTAGCCAGTGTCAGCGATCACAAGCGCGTCGCCGATGCCATTCTCGCCGGCGATGCGACGGGCGCAGAACAGTCGATGCGTCAGTTGCTGCTGGAAGCCCAGCAGCTGATCGAAAAGGCGCGCGGCGCCGCCGACAAATCACGGCGCAACAAGCCGGTACGTTGAATACTGGCGAGCAACGCGCCGGTAGTCGGCGCGTACTCGGCAGTCAACTCACCAGAAGGTCGCGTAGAGCGCGGTCAACACGCCGATCACACCGAGCGCGGCGAAATTGAAGCTGGCCGTGGTAGCAAAGCTGACATCGCCGGTGCGGATGAAATCTTTTTCCGGCTGCAGTTTGCCAAGCATCGAGACCACTACCGCGAGCACCAGGGCGAGCAGGAACACAATGCCGACGCGATCGATGAACGGCAGCTCCGGCCAAGCCAGCTTGAGCACAATGGACAGCCCGAATGATCCGATCGCCGCAGCCAGCGCTCCGGCCTCATTGGCGCGCTTCCAGAACAGGCCGAGCATGAAGATCACCACGATGCCGGGCGTGAAGAATCCGGTGTATTCCTGGATGTACTGGAAAGCCTGATCGAAACTGCCGAGCAGGGGCTTGGCGGTGAGCACGGCGGCGAGCACGGCAGCGGCTGCCGCGATCCGACCGACGCGGACCAGCTTCTGTTCGTTCTGCTGACCGCTGGCAGCGCGCTGCGAGGCGAACTTGGCATAAACGTCGAGCGTGAAAATGGTCGCGATCGAATTGACCTTCGAGGCCAGCGATGCCACGACCGCGGCGACCAGCGCAGCGAATACCAAACCGAGCAGGCCGGTCGGCAGCAGGGCCATCATGGTCGGATAGGCGCGATCGGGTCGATCCAGCTGTGGCGCGAGCACCAGGGCGGCGATGCCGGGCAGCACCACGACGATCGGCATCAGCAGTTTGAGGAAGGCGGCGAAGACGATGCCTTTCTGCGCTTCCTTGATGTCCTTGGCGGCCAGCGCACGCTGGATGATGTACTGGTTGAAACCCCAGTAGCTGATGTTCATGATCCACATGCCGCCGATCAACACACTGAGTCCGGGCAGATCCTTGTAGAACGGATTATCCGGCGAGAGGATCATCTGGAAGTGTTCGGGATGCTCGTTCCACAGTTTCATGAAGCCGGCGGTCATGCCGGTATCGCCACTGATCTGGTTGAGCATCACGTACGACAACACCAGGCCGCCGAGCACCAGTAAGGACACCTGCACAATGTCGGTCAACGCCACTGCCTTGAGTCCGCCGTAGAGTTGATAGAGCAGCGCGAACGCGCCGATCAGGCTGAGCGCCAGCATCTGATTCATGCCAGTGACTTCAGAAACCGCAATCGCACCGAGCCAGAGGATCGAGGTGAGATTGACGAAGATGTAGAGACCGAGCCAGAACACCGCCATCAGGGTGCGAATTCGCGTGCCATAGCGTTGCTCAAGAAACTGCGGCATGGTGTAGATGCCATTGCGCAGGAAAATCGGTAGAAAGAATTTGCCGACGATCAACAGGGTGAGCGCCGCCATCCATTCGTACGAGGCAATCGCCAGTCCGATTGCATACCCCGACCCGGACATGCCGATGATCTGTTCGGCAGAAATATTCGCCGCAATCAGCGATGCACCGATCGCCCACCAGGGCAGCGCCTTGCCGGCGAGAAAATAATCCTGCGCGGTTTTCTGGTGGCCCGCCTTCTCACGCGAGACCCATTGCGCGAGCACGAAGATACCGAGCAGGTAGACCAGAACGATGGTTGTATCCAGCATCGACAGCTTCATGCGTATTCCCCTCATGGTGACAATCTGGATCGATTTGACGCCGGTGTGCGGCACTTGCTATCGGCCGGCCCATCCCTCGGCCTCGCCGCACACTGAATCCCGCAACGCTGCGCAGCCGGGCTAGCCTAGCCCTTGGCCATTGCATGCGGCAATGGCCAGGGAGGCTGCAGGGCTACGCATACGAATGCAAAGACTTCTTCTGCCCGAAATAAGGCGAACAGCGCGCCATTGTGCACGCGGGATCCGCACTTGGGCGGACCCCGCGGCCAGTTGCGCTCAGAACTGCGCCTTGACCCTGAGCCCGTAACTGCGGGCGTCGTTGAGGAAGCGGATGTTCAGCTGCGATCCGACCAGAGCCTTCTGCGAAACATCATTGTTCAGCAGATTGCTGCCATAGGCTTCGAAGCGCCACACGCCATCTCCGGTGGTGAATCCGATACCGGCATTCAAGGTCACCTCGCCCTTCTGACGATCCGGGAATCCGGCGTCAGCGGCATTCTCGACCCGACTGACCGTGCCGGCGGTATCCGAGACAAAGACGACATCGCGGTTGTTGAACTGGGTCAGGTAGAACGCCGAGCGATAGGCGGCGAGTACCTGCCAGTCAAAGCTGCCCGAGCCCAGCGCGAAGGCCTGTTGCAGACGCGTGTTGAAGGTGAACTTCGAGGCCAGCGGCAGATCATTGCCAGCCAGATTGATCTCGGAGGTCACACCGCCGAGGCCATAGTCGATGCTGCGCACATCGGCGACCACTCCGCGCTTGATCTCTGTTTCAAGATAGAGCGCATTGAGCGTGAGGGTAAACTCGTCGCTGAGACTGAGCATGCTCTCGGCTTCAACACCGTACAACTCCGACGCACCGACGTTGCGATTGACCAGGGCAAATCCGGTCGCCTCACCGGTTTCTGGATTGAACGCGATCGCGGTCAGGTCCTGAAACACCTGATCGGTGTAGTCGTAGTAGAACGCGCTGACATTGAACGTCGACCAGCGATCACGCAGCTGGAAGGCGTACTTGGAGCCAAATTCATAGGCAACGATCGACTCCGGCTTGTAGGTTTCCGGAATGACGGTGATATCGAAGCTGTCATTGAAGCCACCGGCCTTGTGACCGCTCGATACAGTTCCGTAGATCATGTGATCGGCGCTTATGTCGTGCTCGAAGCCGAGGCGCCAGTCGCTGAAGTTGAATTCGCTGCTGCCCTCCTGCTGGCTCGGAATTCCAAGGACAAACCAGGGATGCGATCCGTCGCTGGTGCAACTCAGCGTGGTGCCATTGGTATCGGGACGATCGACACAGCCACCATTGGGCATCGTGCCATCGGCGATCGGTCCGATCTGCGCAAGGATGGTGTCATTCAAGCCATGACGCATGATGCCCTCAAGCAGGAACTGGGCAAGTTGCTGCGATGTGGTCAAACCGGTGACATTGAAGTTCGGTCGGTTGACCAGAGACGGAAAGAAACCGTCCGTGCCCAGCCGGACCGAGAAGCAGCAGCCATCGATCGCGCCGAGTCCGATCGTCCAGTTGCCGCCGACGCCGTAGCGATACTTGGATTCATCGGTGTAGCGCAGGCCGCCCTTGATGCGCCACTCGTCATTGACATCAAAGGTGCCGTCGCCGAATACCGCCCAGGAGGTGCTGCGCACGTCCGGCATGGTGAACTCGGTGCCCGAGTAGAAGATGCCTTTGTCGGCGAGTGAGAATAAACCAACCTGCTGGTCTTCGTGAAAATAGAAACCACCGGTGGTCCAACGGAAGCGGGCGTCGTCCGACGAGGACAGACGCAATTCATGGACTTCCGATTCCGACAGGGTCTGCCAGTAGTTGGTCGAGAACAGATCGTAATCCGGGCGTGAACCATCGCTGCTACCGAGCGGACGCTGGCTGAGATTGCGGCCCGGCCAGTTGATGCCCGCGCTGTTGGCATTGACCTGCTCGTAATCGAGATCGCGATAGCTGACGTTGTATTCCAGCGTTGCCGCATCGAACGCATAGCTGATGTTGCCCTGGACACCCCAATTGGTCGAGTCGAGCTTGCCCTGCGCGCCGAAGTAAACGACGTCACGCAAGTTCAGGTCATCCGGAGAAAATCCGCTCAGCGCCGCGCCGTAGATGTTGGCACCGGGATAACCGGTGCCCTTCTCGCGGCCCTGGTCGGCCATAAGGAAGATCGAAAGGCGATCGGTCGGCTCATAAAGGAACGAGAGTCGGAACGCCGTCTCATCCTGGATGCCCGCTGGCCGCAGATTCTGGGCCTCACCGACATTGCGGAACGAGGAATCTTTCTCGACGTGGTAGCCCGCAAGGCGCAACGCGGCCTTGTCGCCGAGTGGAAGGTTCCAGCCGAATTCACCGGTAAAAGCGTCACGACTACCGGCCTCGCCGAGTACAAATCCGTTGCTGTCGCCAAGATCCGGGCGCTTGGTCACGATGTTCAACGTGCCGGCGAGTGCATTGCGACCGCGAAGCGTGCCCTGCGGTCCCTTGTTGACTTCGACTCGCTCCAGATCAAAGAACATGGCACCGAGTCCACGCGGGCGTGGAATGTAGTTGCCGTTGACATGCGGTGCGGCACCCGGATCGCCAAGCTCGGTATTGTTGGATGAGCCGACGCCGCGGATGAAAATCTCCAGATTGCCTTCCTGATTGGCCATGCTCAGTCCAGGCACAGCGACCTGAAGATTGCGCAATTCATTGTTGATACCGAGGCCGCGCAAATCGTCCTGCGAGAACGCCTGGGCGGTACCACCATACTTCTGCAGATCCTGCTCGCGTCGCTCAACGGTAACCGTCACGACCTCGAACTCGGTCGTTGGGCTGGCCTTGGCCGACTTCTCGGCTGCTTCCTTTTCTTCGGCCGTCTGGTCAGCGGTGTCCTGCGCTGCCAGCGGCAGTGCAAGCATCAAGGCGAGTGCAATTGGGCTCAACTTCAGAATGGAAACGGGGCATTGCTTGTTCATTGTTCCTCCCTCCCAGGAATCGGATGCATGGATGCGGCCAGCGGTTCGTGTGGAATTCCGGCCCCCGAGCGCCAGCTTCAGCGAGGGCATTGGACTCTTAAATGACAGCGTTGTCAATATAAAATTATCGTTAGCATGCGCTTGTTTTTGATCAGGAAATTGCTGCAATGCAGCGAAAGCCTCAGGGACGCGCGCAGCGGTGCACGTGGTCGTAATCGGTGCCGAGCGCCAGCCGGGACAAGGACAGCTCCAGCGAAGCCGCAGCTTCGATGTCGAGCATCGAATCGACACGCGAAAGATCGGCGCCGCCCTGTGCGAAACACTTGAGTGGTATCCCGAGTCGTGTCCACTCGCCAGCTACGAGTGCGCGCAAATCGGCGCTGACATCAACGCGTCCCGCACAGCCTTCGCCGCACCCTATACCTACGCTGACGACTTCATCAGGCCCGATCGCGCTCGTGCGCAGTTCGATTACCAGCAGCACATCGCCGTTGCTCTCCCGGCTCAGATCGACCGCCTGATCGCTGCGGACAGATACGCGAGCCAGACCACGACCCTGCCACAGAAAGGTTCGCGCATCTTCCTGGGCAATGCGATCACTCGCACTCACCCGCACGCGCTGCTCGATGCTTGCGCTCGGCAGGCTGTTGACCGGCACCGCATTCGAGCCGCCATCGCTGAGCACCAGATTCCAGCCCGGCGCCCACTTGCCGCGGCCGTAGTACATGCCAGGTTCGCCACCCGCCTGCTGTAACCCCGAATCCTCAGAGAGTTGTGGCATCTCGTTGGGTTCGGCATAGCTCAGTCCATAACCGACCGCGAACAGCGGATCGTAGTTGGCCTGTCCGACATTGAGTGGGCTCTGCACGGCGGTGCGCGGCCAGGAGAATGACAGGCGGCCGCTGAAATCGCGCAGCATCTTGCCATTGGAGCCAGCGATCAGCAGGTCGGCAACACCGGCTCCTTCGGATCCGGGCAACCAGGCCGCAACAAAGGCATCCGATGCGTTGATCTCGCGTGAAACCCAGAGCGGGCGGCCCGACAGGAAGACCGAAACCACAGGAATTCCTGCTGACTTGAGGCGCTGGATCAACAGTAGATCGGCGTCGTTGCCGGGCTTGTAACTGAGATTGGGGATGTCGCCCTGAAATTCCGCATAGGGATTTTCTCCAAATACCACGATGGCGACATCCGGGCGCAGGCTGTGGCTGCCATCGATCGACAGAGTCGCCTTGCCTCCGGTGGCCTCGGCTGCAGCGCGGATGCCATCCCAGATCGATTGCGCGCCGGGAAAGTCTGCACGACGATTTCCAGTGCCCTGCCAGCTCAGCGTCCAGCCACCGGCCTGCTTGCCGATATCGTCCGCACCATCGCCGGCGACCAGGATGCGGGTGCCCGGCTGCAATGGCAACAGGCCATCGTTGTTCTTCAGCAGCACCAACGATTTGCGCACCGCCTCGCGCGCCAGGGCGCGGTGCTCGGCATTGCCAAGCAGTTCAAATCGGCCACCCAGGGTGCGCTGTGATGGCAGACCTGCCTCGAATAATCCGAGTCGGAATTTGACGCGCAAAATTCGCCGAACCGCGTCGTCGAGTCGCTGCATCGGAATCGTGCCGGCACGTACCTGGGCCAGCGCATTGGTGTAGTAGCCACGCCAGCTGTCGGGTGCCATCAGCATGTCAACACCGGCATTGAAGGCGGCGGCGCAGCTCTCATTGCTGCAGCCGGGCAACTGGCCATGTGCATTCCAGTCACCGACAACAAAGCCATCAAAACCCATCCGGCCTTTCAGCACGTCATTGAGCAGGCCGCTGTGACCGTGGATCTTGCTGCCATTCCAACTGGAGAACGAGGCCATCACCGCCTGCACGCCGGACTGGATCGCCGGTACATAGCCGGCACCGTGGATGTCGCGCAGGTCCGCTTCGCTGACCCGGGTATCACCCTGATCCTTGCCACCGTCGGTGCCGCCGTCGCCGAGGAAATGCTTGGCGGATGCGAGCACATGCGCGCCGCTCAGAAATTCGGGCGTGTTGGCGCGTCCCTGCAATCCCTCGACGATCGCAGCGGCGTAGCTTGCCACGCGCGCTGGATCTTCCGAATAGCCCTCGTAGGTTCGTCCCCAGCGATCGTCACGCGGAACCGTCAAGGTCGGCGCAAAGGTCCAGTCGAATCCGGTGACGCGCAACTCCTTCGCTGTAGCCTCCGCAATTCGACGCACCAATTCGCTATCGTGCGCTGCACCCAGGCCAATATTGTGCGGATACAGGGTGGCGCCGACGACATTGTTGTGACCATGCACCGCATCGATACCGAGTAGCAGCGGGATCGCCTTGCGGCCCTCGGTAGTGTCCGTTGCAGCACGATGGAATTCGTCCATCAGCGCCAACCATTCCGCAGGCGCTGCGTTGTAGCGGCCGCCCGGATCGGAATTGCCGCCGGCCAGTACCGAGCCTAGTCGATAGGTTCGTATGTCAGCGGGCGTGACACTGCCAAGGTCGCCCTGCACGATCTGACCTACCTTCTCTTCGACGCTCATGCTGGCGAGCAGACTGCTGACGCGCGCTTCGAGGGCGGGATCGACGGTCAGCGGCGATCCAGCTTCCGGCCAGATGCCGGGATCGACCGTCGCGGTGTTTGCTTCGCTGATGGCCGCGGTCGGCGCGGGAGCCGAGTTCGCCGGATCACGCGCATCGGCACAGGCGCCCAGCGCAAGTGCGGCAAACAGGCAAAGCATGATTCCGCCGGGCCGCAGCGTATCGCTTGAACAGGCAGTGTGCATGTTGGCTCCCATGATCATCAGTGGTGCGGCCAAATGGACCACAGCCGTCGCGGATTCTTGTCCGGGCCATTATGCACAGCCAGATGACAGCGTTGTCAATCGTGCAATGCACAAGTGGACGCTAGCCGATTGCTCGTATTATCGGCACCCTCCACCATCGCCCGAGGAGCACCCATGTTCGCGAAATTTTCCAGAAGCTGGTCATTGATCAAGGCCAGCGCCGACGTACTGCGCCAGGACAAGGAGTTGCTGGTGTTCCCCGCGATTTCGGCGGTGGCCGGTGTCCTTGTTGTGCTCAGCTTCGTGCTCCCGCTGTTTGGCATCCTGGATTTCAAGGCGCTGGAAAACGATCCCGACTCGATGCCGCCCTGGCTGCCGGTGTGGATGTTCCTGTTCTACCTGACCCAGTACTTCGTGATGTTCTTCTTCAATACCGCTCTGGTCGGCGCCGCGATGATCCGCCTCGATGGCGGCGATCCGACTGTGGCTGATGGGCTGCGCATCGCGCGTTCGAAGATCGGTGTGATTCTCGGCTACGCCGCGATCGCCGCGACCGTCGGCATGCTGTTGCGTGCCATCGAACAGCGCGCCGGCTTCATCGGTCGCTGGATCGTCGCCTTCATCGGCGCAGCCTGGACCGTGGTGACCTTCCTCACCGTGCCGGTGCTGGTCATGCGCGATATCGGACCGATCGATGCGGTCAAGGAGAGCGCCCGCCTGCTCAAAACCACCTGGGGCGAGAATGTGATCGGCCAGGGCGGTGTCGGCCTGGTGTTTGGCCTGGTGCAATTCGTACTGATCGCCGGAACCGTGGCCCTCGCGGTCATGCTGGCGGCGAACAATCTGCTCGCGTTTGCGGTAGTAGTCGCCAGTATCGGCGTCCTGCTGGTGTTGTTTGCTGCACTGCTGCAGGCGGCCCTGTCCGGCATCTACTCGGCAGCGTTGTACCGGCATGCGGCTGGACTGCCGAACCATGGGACGTTTGAGTCGGACGTGCTCGCCAACGCTTTCGCTGCCAAGAAGAAGTAACCAACTCGGCGGCGTCGACAGGCGCCGCCGGCTTCGCGCCACGCAAATAATTGACACACGCTGGAGTCCAGCCGGGTACCATTGACTCGCCCACACGAAGGTCCTTGTTCCGGGGAATGAACGCCTTCCAGCGAGCTGTCGCGGTATTTCTGCTACCAGCCCTACTCCTGGTGGCCAGCGGGCGCCTGTCTGCGGTCGATCCGGTACCCCGTCATCCGCTGGAAACCGACGCCTTGGTCGAACCGGAGGTAGTGCTGCGCAAATTGCCCGCCCTGATCGCCGCGGCCGCGGCCAGGACCGACGAACGCGAACTCTCCCTGCTCCACCTTGCCGAAGCCAATGCCTGCCGGGTGATGGCGAACTGGGAATGTCAGCGCAATGCCGGGCGCGCGGCGATTGCTGCAGCCGAGCGTTCCGCCGATCCGATCCTGATCGTCCGCGGCCTGATCAACGAAAGCCGGGCGCGCATGGCCCTGCAGGACTTCACCGGTGGCGAGCAATTGCTCGGACGCGCGGAACTGCTGCTGAAGGACCAGAACGCGCCCGAACTCGCGGCCGACGTGAGCCTGGCCTATTCGTCCATGAGTCACGCCATCGGCAAGCACCAGCTTGCCGCCGAGTACGCGCAACGCGGTCTGCGCCAGTTGGGCGAAGAGACTGCTGCGGTCATGCGGGCCCGCCTGCTGCGCAATGAGGCCAGGGCGCGCGCTCAGATGGGCGATCGTGAGGCTGCGCGCGCGCTGCTGATCCAAGGGGTCGAAGTCAGCCGGCTGATCCAGGATCCCAAACTTACCGCCGAGATGTATCTGGAATCGGCACGACTGGCGCGGGCGGACCGTGATCATGCCAGTGTCAAGCAGAACGCCGATCAGATTTTCGCCCTGGCCAAGCAACTGCGCAATTCCCAGCTCGAGGGACTCGGTCACGAGATCGTCGGCCAGTCGGCCATGGACCAGGGGGAGCTCGGCATGGCCGCCGGGCAACTGAAGCAGGGCGTCGATACCTTCCACGCGCTTGGGCTCGACCGCGACGAGCTGCGCGTGGCGCGCGACCTGATCGGCGTTCTGCTCGACACCAATGCACCGCGTGGCGATCTCGCCGAGGCGATGCGGCGCGTGATCGAGTTGGATCGCAACGTGATCTCCAGCGATCGTGCACTGGCTGCCGACGATTTCGATGCGCGCCTGCGCTACGCCGAGCAACAGCTCGACGTGATCCGGTTGTCCTCCGAGGCGATGATTGCTGCCGAGCGTACCCAAGCATTGGCACGAACCAATCGCCTGAGTCTTGCACTCGGTCTGGTGATGGCAATCAGCCTGCTCGCACTGAGCGGGTTCTTCTGGCTGCAACGACGCTCGAATGCGCGTCTGCGCAATGCCATCACCGCATTGCGTGAAAGCGAGATGCGCGCGGCCGATGTGCTCAGACTCAGCCGCGGCTATGTATTCCTGCATGATGTGCAGGGTCGCGTGCTACTGGCGAATCCTGCCGTTGCCGAGGCACTTGGGCAACGCGAGGATCAGTTGATCGGACAGTCACTGGGCAACTTTGTCGAAGCTTCCGCCCAGTCGGAATTCCAGCAGTATCTTGAACGGGTGCGCCAGGACGGACATGCCGAGGGCCTGCTGCGGATCCGTCACCGCCGTGGCGGCGAACGCAGCTGGCGCTACCAGGCCCGGCTCAATCCCCAGGTACCCGAGCATCCGTACGTCATCGGCCATGCAGTCGACGTCACCGATCAGGTCGAGCAGAACGCGGTCCTGCGCGAACAGAGTCTGCACGACGAGCTGACCGGCTGCTACAACCGACGTTTCCTGCCGAGCTTCGAGCGTGCCCACGAGGCGCAGCAGCGCTGGGGCGTGATCAATATCGACCTCGATCATTTCAAGCGGGTCAACGACAGCCTCGGCCACGAGGAAGGCGACCGGGTACTGCGTGAGTTCGCCACGTTCCTGCAGCAGCGTGCACGCACCAGTGATGCCCTGGTCCGTGCCGGCGGCGATGAATTCCTGCTGCTGCTCGCCGATGCCGACGAATCACGCATTGAGTTCGTCGCCAATCGACTGCGCGAGGACCGCAGCGCCGCGCCCTGCGCCTACTCCCTCGGTCACGCCATCCGCGAACCCGGCGAATCCCTCAACGAAACCATCGCCCGCGCCGACGCCCAGATGTATCAGGCGCGCAACTGGGCGCGTGGCACCGTGAGTGGGGCGCGCGGGCGCTGAGTCACGGCGTTGCTACATCAGCCACTCCATCGCGCAATGCGGCTCCGCGCGTTTCAGCATCGATATCAGCTCGCGGTTTGTGTGCAATGCGCCGATAGCGTCCTTGGCACAGCAGTTTCAGTTGTCTCGCATGCGTATGCGGGCACAGTTCCTGCAGCACCGCGAGCCAACGCGCAGCTCGCGCACCGTCGATCGCTACGACACTCGACATTGCCGCACCAGGCGCGCAAGCTGGCTGCTGGCATTTTGCGAAAGACCACCGGAGGCACCATGCTTCGTTCGATCATCGGTTCCATGCTTCTGTTCTCGATTGGCACAGCCAGTGCATGGGCGGCTGATCGGGTTACTGGCAAGTCGTACGCGACGCGATCGGAGGTGATTGCCAGCCAGGGAATGGTGGCGACTTCGCATCCGCTGGCGACGCAGATCGGTCTGGATGTGCTCAAACAGGGTGGCTCAGCCGTGGACGCGGCGATCGCGGCGAATGCGGCTTTGGGACTGATGGAGCCGACCGGCAATGGCATTGGCGGTGACCTGTTTGCAATCGTCTGGGATGCAAAGACACAGCGCCTGTATGGCTACAACGGCTCCGGGCGCTCACCGCAATCGCTGACTCTGGAATGGTTTCAGCAGCAGGGGCTGTCCGATATCCCGCCGCATGGTCCGCTGCCGGTGACGGTGCCGGGCGCGGTCGATGCCTGGTTCGCGCTGCACGCTCGTTTTGGCAAATTGCCGATGCGCAAGGTGCTGGCACCGGCGATTGGCTATGCCGAGCGTGGGTTTCCGCTGACCGAAGTCATCGCGCATTACTGGGCGCTGTCGGTGCCGCGGCTTGCCAAGTTTCCTGGGTTCAGTGAGCAATTCACCCGCGATGGACGTGCGCCCGCCAAGGGAGAGATCTGGCGCAACCCGAATCTGGCGCGCACGCTGGATCGGATCGCCCGCGGCGGGCGCGATGCGTTCTACAAGGGTGAGGTGGCTCGGATCATCGGCGACTACTTCAAGGCGCAGGGTGGATTTCTGAGCGCTGAGGATCTGGCCGCGCATCGCGGTGAATGGGTCGAGCCGGTATCCACCAACTACCGCGGCTACGATGTCTGGGAGCTGCCGCCCAATGGCCAGGGCATCGCTGCCCTGCAGATGCTCAATATTCTCGAGGGCTTCGACCTGAAATCCTACGGCTTTGGCAGTGTGGAATATCTGCATCTGCTGACCGAGGCGAAGAAGCTGGCCTTTGCCGATCGCGCGCGCTGGTATGCCGATCCTGCTGTTGCCAAATTGCCGGTGCGTGGCCTGCTCTCGAAGTCCTACGCGGATGAGCGGCGCAAACTGATTTCGATGGACCGCGCCGCGGCGTCAGTGGATGCCGGCCATCCCGAACTCGATGAGGGCGACACGATCTACCTCACCACGGCAGACGCCGCGGGCAATATGGTCTCGCTGATCCAGTCCAATTATCGTGGCATGGGCTCGGGCATGAGTCCGCCCGGACTCGGCTTCATTCTGCAGGATCGCGGTGAGATGTTCGTGCTCAAGCCCGGCCATCCAAACAGTTTCGCGCCCGGCAAGCGGCCGTTCCACACCATCATCCCGGCCTTCGTAACCCGCGATGGCAAGCCCTGGCTGAGCTTTGGCGTGATGGGTGGGGCCATGCAGCCGCAGGCGCATGTGCAGATCGTGGTCAACCTGATTGATTTCGGCATGAACCTGCAGGAGGCCGGCGATGCGCCGCGCCTGCAGCACGAGGGTTCCACCGAGCCGACCGGTCAGGTCACCGCCATGGCAAACGGTGGCGAAATCAACCTCGAAACCGGATTCAGCTGGGAGACCGTGCGTGGCCTGATGCGCAAGGGGCACCGGGTGACCTATGCCGACGGACCCTATGGCGGCTACCAGGCCATCCTGCGCGATGAGCGCAATGGCGTCTGGATCGGCGCCTCCGAGAGTCGCAAGGATGGCCAGGCGGCAGGCTACTGATCTTGGCCTGATCCGTGGACAGGGCGGGAAACCAGCGTAATATCGCCAGATGACCTGCACCGGCAAGCCCATCGCAGACCGCGCGACCTCCGAGCCTGGGGAACCAGCTCATGGATGATCCACTCTGGCAATCGTGGAAGTTCATCGTCGCGGCGGTATTGACTACCCTGTTGGTGGTCTGGATTGTTGCGCGCTGGCGCTTCGCCGACCTGGTCCGCCAGCGCGAGCACCTGGTGATCGAAGTCGCGCGCCAGACCGAACGCATCCAGGAACAGAACGATGCCCTCGAGTCAGCCAATCGTGATCTCTACGAATTGTCGATTCGCGATCCGTTGACCGGCGCCTTCAATCGCCGCTACGTTTTTGAACATGGCAGTCGCGACCTCGACAAACGCCGCAGCGAGCGCCTCGGCTATGCGTTGATCCTGATCGACGTCGATCATTTCAAGAAGATCAACGACAGCTACGGGCACGCGACCGGTGATGAGGTGCTGCGCGGCCTGGTCCATGCGTTGAATACTGGACGCGGCGACCATGCCGTGGTTGGGCGCATCGGCGGCGAGGAATTTCTGGTCCTGCTGGGGCCACAGACAGCGCCGGTGGCCCTACGTCAGGCAGTCGCTTTGCAGGAGTCGATTTCTCGCCTGCGGGTTGCAGCCGGCGAGGCGCGCATCCCGGTGACGGTCAGCATGGGTGTCACCGTCTCGCTGTCGCATGAAAGCCTCAGCCTCGAAGCCCTGATCAACCGTGCCGATCAAGCCCTGTATCGCGCCAAGCAGAACGGCCGCAATCGGATCGAGCTGGGCGTCGCCTGAATCGCGTGGGAACACGCGCCCCGCCTTGGTCGGAAATGCCATCGCGCAACCCGCAGGTTTGCGCTGCCCGCTATTTGCCGCCGGCTTTGAATCGCGTGTTTCAGGTGGGCCACGATAGACTGCACCTCATCCCTTTGCCGTATGACCGGAGTCAATCCCATGTCCCGCCCCAATCCGATCATCGATCCCGATTACACACTGCAGCACAAGTACACGCGCGAGGAAGGCCGTATCTTCCTGTCCGGCGTACAGGCGCTGGTTCGCCTGCCGCTGATGCAGCAAATGCGCGATCGTGCCGCCGGCCTCAATACCGCTGGATTTATTTCCGGCTACCGCGGCTCGCCCCTGGGCGGCTTCGATCTGGAATTGTGGAAAGCCAACAAGCATCTTGCAGCATCGGGAATCAAGTTCACTCCCGGTCTCAACGAAGATCTTGGCGCCACCATGGTCTGGGGTTCGCAGCAGACCAATCTGTTTCCCGGCGCCAAGTACGACGGCGTGTTCTCGATGTGGTACGGCAAGGGCCCGGGCGTCGATCGCTGCGGAGATGTGTTCAAGCACGGCAATGCCGCCGGCACCTCGCGCTACGGTGGCGTGCTCGCGCTCGCTGCCGATGACCATGCCTGTCGCTCGTCGACCTTGCCGCATGGTTCCGAGCACGAGTTCGTCTCGGCACTGATGCCGGTGCTCAATCCTGCTGGCGTGCAGGACATACTCGACATGGGCATGCTCGGCTGGGCGATGAGTCGCTTCACCGGTCGCTGGGTCGGATTCAAGACGATTGCCGAGACGGTGGAATCGTCCGGCAGCGTCAACGTCAATCCGCATCAGCTCGATATCCTGCTGCCAGAGGACTTTGTGCTGCCGCCCGGCGGCTTGAACATTCGCTGGCCGGATCCGCCGCTGGATCAGGAGATGCGCCTGCACCAGTTTGCCACCCAGGCCGCCATTGCGTTCGCCCGCGTCAACCGGATCGACAAGCTGGTGATCGACTCGAAGCGCGCCCGCCTTGGCATCGTGACCACCGGCAAGAGCTATCTCGATGTGCTGCAGGCGCTGGAATACCTCGGCATCGATCGCCGTGCTGCCGAGGACATCGGCATCCGCGTCTACAAGGTCGGCATGACCTGGCCGCTGGAACCGATCGGCATCCGCGAATTCGCCAAGGGTCTTGAAGACATCATCGTGGTCGAGGAGAAGCGCAGCTTCATCGAATCGCAGATGAAGGAGGCGATGTACAACTGGGATCATGCCACGCGTCCGAGCATCGTCGGCAAATACGACGAGCAGGAAGCCTGGATTCTGCCGAGCACCAATGAACTGACGCCAGCGCGGATCGCGATGGTGATCGCCAAGCGGCTGGCGCGCTTCTTCACCTCGCCGGCGATCGAGGATCGGCTCAAGTGGATCGACGCCAAGGAGCGCGAATTGGCGCTCCCGCGCGCGAATTTTCCGCGCGCCGCACATTACTGCTCGGGCTGTCCGCACAACACCTCGACCGTGGTGCCCGAGGGCAGCCGCGCCCTGGGCGGCATTGGCTGCCATTACATGGTCACCTGGATGGATCGCAGGACCGACACCTTCACCCATATGGGCGGCGAAGGAGTGACCTGGAGCGGGCAAGCGCCGTTCACCGACGAGCAACACGTATTCCAAAATCTCGGCGATGGCACTTATTTTCATTCGGGTTCACTGGCGATCCGCCAGTCGATCGCGGCCAAGGTCAATATCACCTACAAGATTCTCTACAACGATGCGGTCGCGATGACGGGTGGGCAACCGGTCGATGGCACGCTGACCGTGCCCGATATCGCCCACCAGGTGCGCAGCGAGGGCGTGCGCAACATCATCGTGATGAGCGATGAGATCGAGAAATGGTCGCGGCCCGAGGTTTTCCCGGAAGGCGTCGAGTTTCTTGATCGCGACGAACTCGATCATGTGCAGAAACGCATGCGCGAGATGCCGGGTGTCTCGGTACTGATTTTCGACCAGACCTGCGCGGCGGAGAAGCGTCGTCGCCGCAAGCGCGGCAAGATGGTCGATCCAGCCAAGCGCACCTTCATCAATGCGGCGGTCTGCGAAGGCTGCGGCGATTGCGGCGTGAAGTCCAATTGCGTCTCGATCCTGCCGCTGGAGACCGAGCTCGGCCGCAAGCGCGAGATCGATCAGAACAACTGCAACAAGGACTTCAGCTGCGTCAAGGGCTTCTGTCCGAGCTTCGTCACGATCCACGGCGGTGGCCTGAAGAAGCGCAAAGGCAGCGGCGCCGAACTCGACTTCAGCGTATTGCCCGCGCCAATTGCGCATACCAATCTTGATCGCCCCTGGAACATCCTGGTTACCGGCATCGGCGGCACTGGTGTGGTGACCATCGGCGCCTTGATCGGCATGGCGGCGCATCTCGAAGGCAAGGGCACCTCGGTGCTCGATCAGACTGGACTGGCGCAAAAGGGCGGTGCGGTGACCACGCATGTACGCGTGGCGCGCGAACCCGGCGATATTCATGCCGTGCGTATCGCTGCCGGTGAAGCCGATCTGGTCCTCGGCTGCGACATGGTCGTGGTCAACGACTACTGGGCGCTGTCCAAGGTCCGCGCCGATCGCACGACCTGTGTGCTCAATACCTATGAGGCGATGCCGGGTACCTTCACCCGCAACACCGACATGGTATTCCCGTCCGGTGCGATCATCGAGGCGGTTAAACAGGGCTCAGGCGGACGCGCACCGGAATTGGTCGATGCCACCGAACTATCGGTTGCCCTGCTCGGCGATTCGATCGCGACCAATACCTTCATGCTCGGCTATGCCTGGCAGAAGGGCATGGTGCCGGTCTCGCTCGAGGCGCTGATGCGTGCGATCGAATTGAACGGCGCTGCGGTCCCGATGAACAAGAAAGCCTTCGACTGGGGCCGGATGGCTGCGCACGATATGGCAGCGGTGCAGAAGGCAGCTGGCGCGAAGACTGCTCCGGCGATTTCAGATTTCGTCGATACCGACGACACCGCACCGACAGCGACGCTGGCCACGGCGGCGGCGTTCGAGGGCTTTGGCGATCTGGCCAAGACACTCGACGAGCGCACGGCATTGCGCGCCAAGTTTCTCACCGAGTATCAGGATACTGAATACGCCGGGCGCTATCGCCGCCTGGTCGAGCGGGTTCGTGATGTCGAAGCGGCCAAGGCGCCGGGCATGAAGAGTCTCGCCGATGCCGTCGCGCGCTATCTGTTCAAATTGATGGCGATCAAGGATGAGTTTGAAGTGGCCCGTCTGTACACCACCGGCGATTTCGAGAAGCGGATCCGCGAGACCTTCGATGGCGACTACAAGATCCACTTCAATCTGGCGCCGCCGCTGTTCGCCAAGAAAGATGCCGACGGAAATCTACGCAAGGCCGAGTATGGTCCCTGGGTGTTCAAGGCGTTCAAGCTGCTGGCCTGGGCGCGCCGGTTCCGTGGTGGATTCTTCGACGTGTTCAGCCGCACCGCCGAACGCAGGATGGAGCGCCAGCTGATCGTCGACTACATCGCCACAGTCGAGGAGTTGATCGCCGGTCTCAATCACGAAAACCATGCCCTCGCTGTCGAGCTGGCCAGCATTCCCGAACACATTCGCGGCTATGGCCATGTCAAAGAGGCGCATCTGGTCAAGGCGAAGGCCCGGTGGAACGAATTGTTGGGTGCATGGCGCGCACCAGCGGCAATGAGCAAGGCGGCCTGAACTGCGGAACACGGCATAGAGACTCTGTAAAAGCCAATATAATCAAAGATTTAGCGGGTCTCTATGCTGCAAGTGTCAACTATCTACTAATTTGTAGAAAATTAGTAGATAGTTGACACTTGCCCCGAGGCCGTTGCGATGAAGCTGCCGCGCCACGCACCATCACTGAAGTCCCTGCTAAACGCTGACTCGGAAGCGCTTCCATTGATATTTGCGCTCCCGACGCCCATCGGTGCGGAGGTTTCGGGGGAGTACAGGCACTGGGACGATATCTGGCGTTCGACCTCTGTTCCGCACGAACTGAACAGCGAACGCTGGTGGCTCGCGATCAAGCTTGCTCGCAACGTCGGGCGACGACACCTGACCCTGAGTGACAAGGCGGGCCAACCATTTTCTATCGCTCTAAGCGATTCAATGTTGAGGCGACTGCATTTTCTTGATCGAGAGGCAGCTGGCAGCATCCTGGGATTGGAGCGCGGAGAAGACAAAGAGTCCCGCGACGGCCATCTAGTTCGCTCGCTGATCGAAGAGGCCATGACATCCTCGCAACTGGAAGGGGCATCCACGACTCGCGTGGTCGCCAAAGAAATGCTGCGCACGGGAAGACAACCGCGGGATCGCAGCGAGGCGATGATCTTCAACAACTACCACGCCATGCAAAAAATTCGACAGTGGCACGACGAACCACTTTCGACCGAACGAATCCTTGAAATTCACAGAATCATCTGTGGCGACACGCTTGACGATCTGACCTGTTCGGGCCGATTTCGCCATTCGGCCGAGCTCATCAGAGTGTACGACCCCAACGACGGCGCACTATTGCATGATCCCCCGCCCGCTGAAGAACTACCGGCAAGGCTGGAGCGATTGTGCGCGTTCGCCAACGACCAAACATCGGGCAAATTTTTGCATCCGATCGTGCGGGCAATTTGCCTACATTTTCAAATCGGCTACGACCATCCCTTTGTCGATGGCAACGGGCGTGTCGCGCGCGCTTTATTCTATTGGGCGATGGGTAGGTCGGGATACTGGCTGAGCGAGTTCCTTTCGATCTCGTCTGTACTACGCAAGGATCCCAAGCAGTACGCTCTCGCGTACCTGTGGACCGAAGATGACGAAGGCGACCTGGGCTACTTTGTCGACCATCAGCTTCGCGTGCTTGAGCAAGCCGTTGAGGGATTCCGAGGCTATTTGAAGCGCAAGAAAGCGGAAGGCGAACGGGCCAGAACGCTTCTCAAGACAAACAGCAGGCTCGCAATACTCTTGAATCATCGCCAGAAGGCACTGCTGCTTCACGCACTCAAGAACCCCACGCGGTTATATCGGATTGCTGAGCATCAGGGCATTCATCAAGTGGCGTATCAGACTGCGCGCAATGACTTGTTGGAACTGACGAACTTGCGCTTTTTGCAGAAAATTCGCGAGGGAAAGGCTTTTTCATTTCGCGCGGTTAGGGACTTGGCAACACGGATGAAACCCGATCCGTAGCCCGTGGACCCGTGAACTCAAGCACTGTCGTAACAGGCGCTGGTGCGCTAACTTGCCGCCATGCGCGCAATGGCTGCTCTACTGCTGACGTTGGTTTCAGGGATTGCGCTGTGCGCCAGCGAACCAGTGCCCACGGTCATCGTCAACATCAACGCCGTGGGCGCCGATCAGGTGAGGGCGTTGAGGCGGGAACCAGACGTCGTCTGGTCGGCCGAATTTGGCAATGAACTATTGCTCGGCATAACCCATAACTCGCTCGCCGACTGGCTGCGCCGGCCACGCGTGGTTCCCGGCCCGGATGCGCTCGCCTTTGATGAAGTTGTCGTGCGCGAGCACGACTGCAGTGCCCACGATGAGGCACTACCGCTTGCGGTGGTCGGTGGCTACGAGATCGTGCGGATGCCTGCGCCACTGGCCAAGGCGACGCGTGGTCCGCTGGTCGCTGGCGAGCCCTTGCCGCAGGATGGCGTCATTGCCCGCGAGGTGTTCAATCAGCCGGGCGCCAAGCGCGCGGGTGTGAGCCTGGTCGAGATCGAGAATCTGATCGGGCGGATCGATGCCGATCGCTGGTTCGACACGATGAGTGGACTGGCCGCGTTCAATCGCAACAGTTTCAATCCCAATCTGATCAATGCACACAACTGGGTGCTGCAGCGTTTCGCCGAGTTGCCGCTGGAGACCGAGAGTTTCGCGTTCAATCTTTCGGTGAGCTCGACTACCTGCAACCCGCAGCCGCCGGCCGTCACCGACTACAACCCGATCGGCTTCAAGCGCGGCGAGACCCTGCCCGATGAATGGATCATCGTCGGCGGCCACTACGATTCGCGCAATAGCGCACGCTGCGAGACCTCGGCCACGCCGGTGCCGCAACCGGGCGCCAATGACAATGCCTCTGGCTGCGCCGGCGTCATCGAGTTGGCGCGGGTGTTTGCCGGCATGGCAACCGAGCGCAGCATCCTCTTCATGTGTTTCGCCGGCGAAGAACAAGGCCTCGTTGGCAGTCAGCGCTACGCGACCAGCCTGGTCAATGCCGGGCTGATCAGCCGCGTCAAGCACATGATCAATCTCGACATGATCGGCTACGCGATCGATGACACGCTGGCGGCGCGGGTGGATACCACACCGGCGCAATCTGCCGTGCTGCCGGTGTATGCCGCCGCGGCGAGTTCGTATGCCCCGGAACTCAGCCTGATCACCAGCACGATGGCGGGCGCCAACTCCGACCACTGGCCGTTCATCAGTCTGGGCGTCCCCGGTGCCTTCACCTGGGAAAATGGTGCGAGCATCTATCCGCATTACCACCAGTCAACCGATCTGCCGGCGAACATGCTGCGCGCGCGGCCGCTGGCGCATGGCATTCTTAAAATGGATGCCGCAGTACTGGCGGGCTTGAGCGGATTGCTGCCCCTGTTTGCCGACGGGCTGGAAGACTGAGCGCTGACGGCTGCGCTCAGCCGACTCGGGCAGTAGGGCGTCCGCGCGGTCCGAGCAGGCGCGCCATCATCGACTTCAGGGCCAGCGGCTTGAGCGGCTTGTGCAGAAGTTGCGCGCCCGCCTCTGCCACCGCATGACGCAGCGCCTCGCTGTGGTCGGCACTGATGATGATGGCCGGGGCATCGCCGATCCGATCGCGCAGGCGCGCAAGCAGGGCCAATCCAGTGTCGCCGCCATCCAGGTGGTAGTCGAGCAGAAGCAGATCCGGCGGCGTGCCGTCGGCCAGAATTTCGGCATCGCGAAGGCTACTCGCTGTCAGCACCTCGCATTGCCAGCCATCGAGCAGGGATTGCATGCCGCGCATTACGGCATGATCGTTGTCGACCACCAGTACGCGCACGCGATGGTCCAGCCGTGCCACCGGATCAACTACGACTGGATCAGCAATGACGGGCTTGACGCGCGGTATCTGGATCGAGAACACGCTACCGCGCTCGGGAACACTGCGCAGCTCCAGTCGATGCCCCAGCAGGCGTGCGATGCGTTCGGCGATCGCCAAACCGAGTCCCAGGCCCTGTCCGCCGCGATCGAGCCGGCGAAATTCTTCGAAGATCAGGCCGCGGTTCGCTTCGGCGATGCCTGGCCCGGTGTCCCAGACTTCGATGTGCAGCTGCGCTTGCTGGTCCCGTTCGACACGGCGACAGCCGATCAGGATGCTGCCGCTTTCGGTGTAGCGCACGGCGTTGGCGAGGAAGTTCTGCAGCACACGGCGCAGCAGTTGTGGATCGCTGCGCACCCAGGCCCGACTCGGTACAGCCCGAAGCATCAGGCCGCGTTCGCCAGCCAGCACCGAGTATTCGCTGGCAAGGCTGTGCAGCAGATCACTGATGCAGAAGTCCCTGATGTCGGGTGTCATCCCGCCCGCATCGAGCCGCGAAATATCCAGCAATCCTCCGAGCAAACCCTCGGCCGACGTCAACGCGCCCTCGATGTTGCGCACGGCGCTTTCGTACTGGACGTGGCGTAGCTGCTCGGAGAGGGCGTGGGCGAACAGATGCGCGGCGTGTACCGGCTGCAGCAGATCGTGGCTCACTGCGGCGAGAAACCGACTCTTGGCCAGATTCGCGCGCTCGGCTTCGGCGCGTGCCGCTTCCGATTCATGGGTACGTTCGTCGACGCGCTGCTCCAGGGTCTCATTGATCCGTTTAAGATCGAGCTCGGCAGCGCGGAAGGCAGTGACATCGGTAAAGGTCGCAACGAATCCGCCACCAGGCATCGGGTTGCCGCGAATCTCGACGGCACTGCCATCAGGGAGATGACGTTCGGACACATAGGGCGTGCCCTGGCGCATGTGCTGAATCCTGCGTTCGACCAGTTGGGGCAGAGCGCCAGCGCCGAGCAGGCCGCGCTCGGCATTGAAACGGACCAGATCCTCGATCGGCAGGCCGACCCGCAACAGCGATTCGGGAAACCCGAACATCGCAGCGTAGCGATCATTCCAGGCAACCAGGCGTAGCTCGTTGTCGACCACGCTGATGCCCTGACTCATGTTCTGCAGCGCCGCTTCAAGCAATTGCTGATTGAAGCGCAGCGCCTGAGAGGCCTCGCCAACCAGGGTGGCAACGGTTTCCAGCGGTGCACTGTTGCCGCCGCGGGCGGCGTCAACGAGCACTCGCGCACTACCGGCACCGACGACCGCAGCGAGTTCGCGTTCACAGGCCTCGACCAGCGCGGAAGGCGCCAGATCGGCGCGATCATACGCGCTGAAGAGATGCACAAGCTGCCGTGCCGGGACAAACCGACGGGCCAGATCACCGAGCGCACCGACACTGATACCGGCATGACTGGTCCGTCCCTGTGGCTGCCAGGCGCGCGCCGCGATCAGCATGGTCAGGGCATTGATCAACAGACTGAGGAACACGCCACGTGCCAGCGGATCCCAGGCACCAAGACCGAGGAAATGTTGCGGTGTCAGCCAGAGCGGCACACCCCACTGCTGAAGGTCTGAGAGGACACCCGCCTGCATCGCTACCGGAACCAGGAGTAGCCAGATCCAGGTCAACGCGCCGCACACGATGCCGCTGATTACTGCGCGGGCGCCCAGTTGCGGCCAGTACACAGCGGCGATCAGGGCCGGCGCAAGTTGGGCCAGCGCCGAGAATGACAGCGCACCGATGTCGGCCAGGGCATCGCTGGCGCCCATCGCACGGCTGTAGCCATAGGCCATACCGATGACCAGCACGATGCCGAGCCGCCGATGCGCCAGCACAACCGGGCGCAGATCGGTGTCTCCCGACTGGGTTGCCGCCTTGAGCGCGCGCGGCGCGATCCAGTGGTTGGCGATCATGATGGACAGCGTGATCGCCGCCAGTATCACCATGCCGGTGGCGGCACTCAGCCCGCCCAGAAAGGTGACCAGGGCCAGCATCGGTTGTTCGGCCGCCAGCGGTAGGCCAAGCGTGTACAGGTCGGAAGGGAACTCGTGGCCAAGTGCGGCGCGACCGATCAGGGCGAGCGGCAGAATCGGCAGGGCCATCAGCAGCAGATAGAGCGGAAACATCCAACGCGCCGTGCGCAGATGACTCGGTTCGCGCAGTTCCACCGTGCCGACGTGAAATTGATGCGGCAGAGTGAACATCGCCAGCGCGCCGAGCGCCACCAGGGCGACGAAGCCACCGTCGGGTCGACCAATCAATTTCGTCAATGGCATCGCCGGCACCGCATCGACGGGCAGCCCGGAACTGCGCAGCGCAAACCAGCCCACCGCGAGCAGGGCGGCCAGTTTGAACAGAGACTCGAATGCGATGGCCAGGATCAACCCGCGATTGTGTTCGGTCGCCGAGGCGCGACGGGTGCCGAACAAGAGTGCAAACGCCACCATGGTCAGTGCCACCCAGAACGCTGCGTCCTGCCAGGCCGGTGGCGCGCCGACGCCACCGCCGGTCAGCAGGGCATAGCTCATTGCAACGGCTTTCAACTGCAACGCCACGTAGGGCACCATGCCGAACACGGCCACCCCGGTTATGACCGAAGCGAGGCCACGATGCTTGCCAAAACGCGCGGCGATCAGATCGGCCAGCGAGGCACTGTTCTCGCTGCGCGCCAACGCAGCCAACCGGGTCAGAAAACTTCCACCAAAAATAAACAGCAGGATCGTGCCGATGAAGGTTGGCGGTAGCCAGGTCTGCCAGCGCGCCGCCTGGGTGACCGTGCCGTAAAAGGTCCATGATGTGCAATACACCGCAAGGGAGAGTGCATAGATCATCGGCCAGTGCCGTGCCAGACGCTCGGCGCGGCGTTCCCCATAGACAGCCACGCCAAACAGTACGGCAACCCAGAGCAGGCCAGCGAGCAGTACCGCCGCGGAAGAAATCATGCGCCGAGTGTAATGGCTGGCTGCCGTGGTCTAGCGGCCGCCGCCTCAGTTGGGCGTGTGAATTGCAAAGAAGGCTGCGGGCTGGGTCTGATCGCCAGCCCACACCATAGACAGCTGGAATCAGCGCGTGCGAACACCAACGTGGTCGAGCAACTGTCCTACCCATGCGATCTGGGCACCGGTGCGCGTGTCGTAGTCGGCGCCGCTGTATCCCCACCAGTCCCAGCAGGCTTTTGGATTGAGCGGCATCAGACTGGAGCGCGTCTGCGGGTAGACCAGCACGACGTCGGCGAGATCCGCCCAGCGCTGATAGCCCGTGCTGTCAATGAACTGGGTGGCGATCGTCTCCGTCGATTGTTGGCAACCATGGAACACGATATGCAATCCGCAGACGCCATCGCGGCATTGCCTGGGCACGTAAAGATAGCCCTGATCCGCCAAGGTGCTGTCGGCACCACCGACGCTGACCCGGTTCTGATCAAACGGGATCAACTCGCCGCGCGACGCCGCCGCTGGCGTTCCGTCTGCACCGACGACCGCAGAGAAGATCGCGCCTGCTGCATCGAAGCCGCAATCGCCAATGAAGGGCGCTGCGGTCTTTGCACAATCGCCACCCGCTGCCAGCGTGGGAAACACATGCGCTACGTCGGGCCGGGTCAGGACTTCGATCTGCACTGAATCCGATAGCTTCGTGTACAGCGGTGCGATCGCCGCCGTAATCGTCGACGCCACCGTGTAATCGGCATCACCATGAAATATCCAGACACGATCCCCATCGAGCCCGGCGAGTGGGTCGATGCTGCCGCTGGCCGCACGAGTACGCGCCACATCCGCCAGTGCCGCTGAATCCGGGCCACGGTCGCGGGTCTGCGTGCACTGCTCGAGCGCACGTGTCAATTCGCCCGCAGCACAGGCATAGGGTCCGCCAGCGATCAGTCCAGCACCGGCGATGCGTGTGGAGAAGGCCAGATGCACCTGGTGCGCCATGTACGCGCCTGAAGAGATTCCAGAAACGGTAACGCGATGCGGATCGATCTTCAGCGCAGGCAGGGCGGGTCCGGGTCCGGGTTCGGCACAGCCAGCCAACAACGCAGCGGTTGCAGCAAGTAGCTGTATCGCGTTGCGCAGTTCAAAACACGATGCGCCGCGCTTGCGTCGATCGCGGTTCGAGGGGCGGTAACTTGCCATGGCTGTTGTCCGCTTGATTCGCAGGGCGTTGCGGCATGCGCCCCAGAAAGTGGAGCACGCGACGCAACCTGTAGCTGCGATCAATCGAAGCGGAAGCCGAGGCCGAGCGAGAACGTACGCGGCGCACCGTAGAAGCCGGTCAGGATGCCTAGCACCGGGATGTTGTAGCCGGTGGTGCGGTATTCCTTGTCGAACAAATTGCTACCCTGCAAGGACACCGTCCATGGACTATCCGGGCTGCGCCAGATCACGCCAGCGTTGTAGACCGCGTAATCCTTCTGGGCAATCGCCTCGCTGAGGTCGGTGGTCGGATACACCTTGTCCTGATAGCTCATGCCGAGCCGCGCCGACAACGTGCCGCCGAGCGCATCCATGTTGTACTGAACCGACAGGGCACCCGAGAGTTTGGGTGCGTTGGTGAACTTCTGGCTATCGGATACGTCGACACCGCGCGTGATGAACTCGTCGTATGTCGCATCGAGGCTGGCGAGATTGCCCTGGATGCTCCAACGATCATTCGGCATCCACTGGAACTCGGTCTCAAGGCCGGTCACAGTCGCCGCGCCGGCATTGGTGAAATCACCAAAGAAGGCATCATCGGTTCCGTCGCCATTGGAGTCGTAGGCACTGAATACCGAGAGCTGGATATCTTCGTAGTCGTTGTAGAACGCTGCCGCATTGAAGAACAGGGTCTGGTCGAGCAGTGCGGTCTTCAGGCCGATTTCGTAGCTGGTCACCACTTCATCGTCGAACGGGTTGGCCGAGTCGGGCACCGCGGCCACATTGGCGCGGATATTGAAGCCACCGCTCTTGAAGCCGCGACTGACCAGACCATAGAGCAGGGTGCCATTGTCCATGGTGTAGTCGAGCGAGAGCTTCGGCGAGACATTGCTGAAGTTCACCTTGTCGCGGAAGTCGGTCGACGTGAAAATCGGCGTGGTGAATGTGGCATTGGCATAGGCCTGGTTGAGTACGTCGGCCTCTTTGGACTCGTCAGTGAAACGCAGACCGGCGGTCAGACTCAGGCTGTCGGTGAAACTCCAGGTACCCTCGCCGTACACAGCGGCCGACTTGGTATAGACAACGCCATTGGTGGTACCAAAGCTGGCGTTGAGAAAGTTGTTGAACACGGTGCCGCCGGCCTCGCCATCAAACAGGTACAGCCCGAACACACCATAGAGTCGATCGCCCTGATAGTTGAGCTGGAATTCCTGCGACAGCTGCTCGTCGGAATACAGCGCGCGCACATCGACAATCTTGTTCGGCAATGCATCGAAGTCGATATAGGTATCGGTATCGGACTCGCGGTAGGCAGTCACCGACTTGAACCACCAGCTGTCATTGACGGTCCAGTTTGCGGTGAACGAGGCACCGGTCATCTGGGTGTCATTGACATTGGGCATGCCGCTCAAAATATCGTAACGGTCGTCGAGGGGTGGCGTGCGCAGCGGATCGAAGGCGTTGAAGGCGTTCAGTCGCCGGGCACCGCGTACACCGGATTGATCGTCCAGCCAGTCGGCCGAGATCACAAAATTGAGATCCTCCGACGGGTAAAAGCCGAGCGTGCCGCGTGCGACCAGGATTTCCTTGTCGCTGACCTGCTGGTCGCTATAGCGGTTGTCGCCGTAACCATCACGACTCAACGAGGCGGCGCTGAAGCGTGCGATCACGGCATCGCTACCGAGCGGCACATTCACGCTGCCCTTGACGTCGGCCTGGGTGTAGCTGCCGAAGGTCACCTGGGCGGTGGCACCGAACTCATCATCGAGCGGCTTGGTCAGGTACTTGATTGCGCCGCCGATGGTGTTCTTGCCGTAGAGCGTGCCCTGCGGTCCGCGCAGCACTTCAATCCGGTCGACATCCACCACATCCAGCAAGGCGCCTTGGGGCCGCGCGATGTAGACATCATCGATATAAACACCGACGCCAGGATCGACGCCCCAGAGCGGATCGGACTGGCCGACGCCGCGGATATAGGCGGTCACCGTCGAGCTCGAACCGCGTGCGGCGTAGATGGTCAGATTGGGGACCTGGGCATCGATGTCGGAGAGATCGCGCACATTGAGGTTTTCCAGCGCGTATTCATTGAATGCAGTCACTGCGACCGGCACTTCCTGCAGGGTTTCCTCGCGCTTGCGGGCGGATACCGTGATCGCACCGAGCTGGCTCGGCTCACTTTGACTGGCTTCTTTTTTCTTGTCGGCCTCGGCTTGTGCGGCTGCGTCCTGCGCGCCCGCATTCAGCGAACCAAAAAGCAGAAGGGCCGAACCAATGGCCAGGGTCAAGGGCAAACGGGCGTGGCGCATGATCGGTATCCTCAGTGAAGGTGCAACGGGACTTTAACTTTTGAGCGGGAACGCAACACTTGTACCTTGGTCCAATCGATCCACAGGCCGCGCGCGGCCGATGACGCGACTAAACCCAGCCGGTGAGATAGAAGGTCATGATCACCACGAACACCGCCAGCGTCTTGATCAGGGTGATGGCAAAAATATCCTTGTAGGCCTGACGATGGGTCAGACCGGTGACCGCCAGCAAGGTGATGACGGCGCCATTGTGTGGCAGGGTGTCCATGCCGCCCGAGGCCATCGCCGCCACCCGATGCAGGACCTCCATCGGAATACTGGCCGCCTGCGCATTGCGGATGAAAGTCTCCGACATCGCTGCGAGCGCAATGCTCATTCCGCCCGATGCCGAACCGGTGATGCCGGCCAGCGCAGTGACCGTCACCGCCTCGTTGACCAGCGGGTTGGGAATCGCTGCCAGCGCCTCAGCGACTACGAGAAACCCGGGCAATGCGGCGATCACCGCACCGAAGCCATACTCCGACGCGGTGTTCATCGCCGCCAGCATGGCGCCGCTGATCGCGCTGCGCGTGCCCTCGGCAAAACTCTTGATGACCGGTTTCCAGGCGAACAACAGGACGCTCGCGATGCCGATCAGCAATGCGCCCTCAACGGCCCAGATCGCCGCCACCTTGCTGATCTCCTGAACCACCGGAGCAGGCGTGCCGACGACGCTTGGAACAAACTCGTGGCTGCTGCCGTAATAGCGCGGAATCAGTGCGGTGAACCATTTGTTGGCGATCCCGACCAGGACCAGTGGCAGGATGGCGATCAGTGGGTTGGCGAGCGCGCCGCCGCTGAATTCGGCGGGTTCGTTGAGCAGATTGTCGCCGTAGCCCTCGCCCGTTTTCAGCGCAACGCGGCGACGCCATTCCAGATAGCTCATGCCGAGCGCGAGGATGAAGATCGCGCCGATCGTACCGAGCCAGGGCGCGGCCCAGGTGTTGGTGCCGAAGAACGAGGTCGGGATGATGTTCTGAATCTGCGGAGTGCCGGGCAGCGCGTCCATCGTGAAGGTAAACGCACCGAGTGCGATGGTGCCCGGGATCAGCCGTTTGGGTATCTGGCTCTGGCGGAACATCTCGGCAGCAAACGGATATACCGCGAACACCACGACGAACAGCGAGACCCCGCCATAGGTCAGCACAGCGCAGACCACCACGATCGCCAGCATTGCCCGACCGGCACCGACCACGCGCACCGTAGCGGCGACAATCGACTTGGAGAATCCGGAAATTTCGATCAACTTGCCGAACACGGCACCGAGCAGGAAAACCGGAAAATAAAGCTTGAGAAACCCGACCATCTTGTCCATGAACAGGCCGGTGAACATCGGCGCGACCAGGGACGGGTCGATCAGCAGGACCGCACCCAGCGCGGCCACCGGCGCAAACAGAATGACGCTGTAGCCGCGATACGCCACGATCATCAGGAAGCTGAGCGCGGCAAGAACTATCAACAATGACATGCGGGCTTGCTCGGGGAAGTCTCCGCGCAGTGTCCCGAACCAGGGATGCGATTCACACCGTACCAAAGTACAGGGGTCGGCCGGGCCAAGCGCTGCTCAGCGGTCAGTTGTCAGCATCGCGGGTCTGCCTGAGCAAATGGATTGCTGACCGGCGTCCGGCTCAGGGCAGCATGAAACGAATGCTCTCGGCGCCATCACGGAACATGAAATCGCGGAAGATCGCGCCATCGGAACTCTCGGGATCCTCACCATAGGCACCCTGCTCGATCCAGTCGTAGATCAGTTCGCGCTCGGTCAGGCTCAGCGGCACACCATTGAGCGGCATCTGGCTGCCCTGGTCGGGCTCGCTGCAGTTGATCTTGTTGAACAGCCTACTGCCGCGCGGATTGCCGGGCACCACCGGATCACCGACGATCTTGTAGATCGCATCGACAAAGGTATCGCTGAGGTCCAGTCCGCCGGCGGGCTCGGCAAAGCTGTGACAGCTGGTGCAGCGCCCGGTTGGACTGATCAGCTCGTTGAAGATCGGTTTGACGTCGAGCTGCCAGCTGACCGAAGGTCGGATCGGCGTGCCCGTAAGGTCCATGCAGCCGGTGGCCGCGGGTAGCGCCTGGTCAGCCGCGGCGGGCAGGATCACGGCGAATAGCAGCAGCATCAGGCGCGGCAAGCTGCTTGCCTTGCCGCCCGAATTTGCGCTTGAACGGAATCTGCTCGACATCAACCAATCCTAGAACATTGCACCTCGGCCCGACGGCGGCGCTCCTGCTTCGATCAGCTGATTCCCGAAAACAGTCCGGGAATGACGCGATTGAAGTTGGCAAACGTCGGCGACACACCGGCGTTGGCAAATGGCCCCGATGTGAAGTTGTCGATGTTCGGGAAGATCAGCGGCAAGTTGCCATCATCGACGCCCATCCAGCGTGCCAGGGTGGCACCGAGCTGGTCGACCGCCGTGGTCGGCAGAAACTGACCTCGACTGAAGCACTCGCCGTTGTTGTCACCTTGCAGATTCAGCACCATGCGCGGATAACGACCGAGCACCTTGCCGCCGGTGACAGCGCCGCCGGTCACAAACTGCTGACTACCCCAGGCATGGTCGGTGCCATTGCCATTCGAATTGACCGTGCGCGAGAAATCGCTCATCGTGAACAGCGTGACTTCATTGGCAGCGCCGATCTCGGTCATCGCCGCGTTGAACGCCGCGACCGCCTGCGAGAGCCGCTGCAACAGCAGATGATGGCCGAGCGCCTGGCTGGTCGAGGTGATCTGATTGTCGTGGGTGTCGAAGCCACCCAGATTGACGTAATAGACCTGACGGTTGGCGCCGATCATGCCGGGGCCGCCTACCGAAGCCGGGCGACTGATCTTGATCATGCGCGCGACCTGACGCAGCTGATCGGCCAGGCTGTTGCCGGTAGGGAAGGTTGTGGTCAGTGTGCCATTGTTGGTCATCTCAGCATTGATGATGGCCGACATCTGCAAGGATCTATTGAAGATGTCCTTGTACTCGCGTGAATAGAGTTCCGGATAGGCAAGATTGAACAGCTGCTCCAGCGCACCGCGGCGCTGCGCCTCACCCAGGGTGCCTGAGCTGGTGCTGTAGTTGGTCAGTACCGTGGCCGGCGTGCCGGCGTTGTCTGACAGCTGGAACGGAAACACCGGCGCATTCGTCAGCGTCTCACCGACCAGAAATCGGGTCTGGCCGGCGATCGAGATGGCCGAGGACAGTCCGACCAGATTGTTCTGCTGGGTGAAGCCGGCGATCTTGCCGCCGAATCCCTGCTGGATGGTGGAATTGCTGCTCGATCCGATCTGCCAGAGATTGGTCTGGTCGTTGTGCGAATACAGCTCGGGCGGTTTGCGGCGCGCGTTGTAAGTGGCGCGGGTGAGCGGCTCGACCAAGGTGCCGACATTGGCTATGACGGCAAGTCGGCCATTGTTGAACAGGTCACGCAGCTCCGGTGCAAACGGGTTCATGCCGACATTGCCGGCGCCGACATTGCCGCCAACCGGATTGAGTGCGAGCGCCGGCGGCAAGGCGCCGCTGACGGTGGCGCGCGGAATCGCCAGACCGGCGGTGTTGCCACCGGTGTAGTAATCGTTGCGGGCGACGCGGTATTCCTCATGACTGAACTGGCCGCTGGCATTTGTGCCGGTCGGGATCACCAGATTCCAGGAGTCATTGCCGCCGCCGAGGTAGACGCAGACCAGGGCCTTGTAGCCGGTGCCAGACCCGGACTGCGCGATCGCCTCGCCAATCAGATTGAGCTTGGGGACAAAGGAACTGATGCCGCCTGCAGCGAGCATGCAGCTGGAACCTTTGATGAAGTCGCGGCGCGAGTATCTGGAGTTCTTCATGACGGATTCCTCAGCGCTGGTGTGCGAATTCGGGCGAGATCGAGATCAGGTGGATCAGGTACAGCGCCTTGCGTCTGCGCGCATCGCGTCCGGCAGTCCCGCCGGTTTGACCGAGATTGCCGATCAGGCCGCACTTGAGCAGGTTGTGCAGCACGCTTTTCATGCCGAAGTTGCTGGGATCACTGCAAAGCGCCGGCGTGCCGACCTGGCCACTCATCAAGCCGCCCAGCATGCGCTGGTTCAGGGCTTCAATCAAATTGACGTCGTCGGTGCCGCTGCAACCATTGATGAGGTCGGCAGCACAGGTCATGCCTGGCAAGGCATCCAGATTGGCTGGTGGAATATGCGCAATGTCGGTGGACGGCGTAGTGGCGAAAACGCCGTTGCAATTGTCGCTGCCATAGCTCTCGCAGATACGCCGGAACAGGTCATTGGCGGCGAGCATGGTGGTGTTTTCGTTGATGATCTGGAACTCCGGCGCGAACAGTCCGGCATCGGCGATCACACCGGGCGGCTGATAGTCGGGCTCGAAGAAATTGAACACCGAATTGGCACCCAGCGGTCGCTGAAGATAGGTGTTCTGCGGCGATGTGCTGCCCCAGCAGGCGATCGCGCCATTACCGACCGAACTGCCGCTGCTGTTGCGACAGGTATTGCCGCCGGAAATCGCACCAAAATGACGCCAGATCGCGATCAGCCGCAGCATCGGTTCGCGCGCCTTGCCGAATTGTCCGGCGAAGGGCCGGCGCGCCTCCGGATCGGTGAGTACGGCATCCAGGGTGGACGCCAGATTGCCGCGCACGCCATTGCCGTCATTGATGAATCTGCCGGCAACCCGCTCGATGTACTCGGGACTCGGGTTGCTGGTGACGAAGCGCAGGATCAACTGGCGCGCGACCATCGGCGGCAGATTCGGGTGATAGAACAACAGGTCTATGGCTGAGTGGATATTGTCTTCGCAGTAAGCGATGCACTCGGCGCGCTGGCTCGGCGTCAGGATGTTCTGCCCGGTCGACGGACTGCAATTGAGCACCGTCTCCTTGGATACGCCGGTCTGCAATTCGTTCTGGGTGGCGAGCAGGGTTTCGCTGAGGATCAGCGATTTGGATCGCTCGGGTGCCCCTGCCGGAATGGTGACCCCGGGATTGATGGTGGTCGCCACCGGATTGGTCGGGCCCTGGCCAGACAGCTGGAAGCGATCGACATCGCGGCCGTTGTCGTTGTAGTGCGGATAGCACACCATCGGCCGATACCAGTCGGGATGGATCAGGCTGCTGTCGCCGCTGTTATTGGGCAGCCGGGCGCGCGGCGGGCTCTGCCCGAACAGGTTCGTGCGATTGTAGAAACGACACTCGGTGCCGGTGCAGGCTGGCGTCGGCGGTGCATCGGTGTTGCGGGTGCCCGTGCAGTTCTGCCGCACCGTGACACCCTGCACGGTCGTCGTCGGGTTGCAGTCGAACGCGAGCCCGGTAAACACCCGCGCCAGCGTGCGAATCATCTGCTGGTCATAGGTCGACTGGGTTTGCACACCGGGCGTGCCCGGATCAATATCGACCAAGGAGAAGTCCGGGTTGCGTGACAGCAGGCCGATCGAAAACAGCTGCATGATCTCGCGTGGATAGTTCTCATCGGGCTCGCTGCCATTGTTGTCCGCGGCGTACGCCGTAATGGTGTAGGTCACCGGTGGCCCGTTCTGGGTGGTAAAGGTCGGGTTGAGTTCATAGCGTCGGTTGCGCAGATGGGTCAGATAACGCCCCATCACCGGGCTGAAACTCGCCTCCTGAAGCAGTTGCCGGTAATTGCCGAAGGCATTGCGCACCAGCAGATCGTTCCACTCGGCCATCTGCAGCACTTCGCCGGCCAGACTGTCGTTGCGGTCCGATGCCACGATGATCTGGCCCAGGGCATAGGCCATTTTCTGCCGCAACTGATCCGGCGCCTTCACGGTAGTGTCGTACCAGCGGTGCAACCGATCGTCCTGGCTGAGCGTTCGATTGGCGTCGTGGCGGATGCGCGCCACTGCTTCAAGGAAAGGCTTGGCCAGTGTTGCCTGCGCGGCGAACTGCTGGCTCAACCAACCGCTAATACCCTGACTGCGGACCGCGGCAATATCGCTGAGCGTGGCGCCGAAAGTCGCCTGGTTGAGAAATCGCGCGGCGTCGGCGTCGGTGGCAGCAGTGCTGTACTCGTTCTCCAGACCGTCGCGCATGAGACAGGGATCGCTGCACTGCGCAATCACGTTGCCTGAGCAAAACAGCGCTGTCAAAAGCGCCAAGCACATCAATGGACGGCGGCTGAAAATGCGCATGGGGATCCCCGGGGAAACGGACTGCTACGGATATCGGACGTTACGCCTGCACTCGCCAGCGCGACGAGAACGCGATCACACTGTCGATACGAACCGGACGAAACCTTTGCCGACAGTCGCGCCCGTTGCCAGGCAGTCTAGCCCTGGGCAAGACACTCTCGTGATCGCGTTCGTCGGCTGTTTGTGTCGCCCCGACCGGCTCGACAGTCCGGTGCGCGGCCAGTACAGCTCAGCCGGGCGATGCCAGCAACTGGCGACGGCCGGCATGCATCAGCTCGGCGAATCCCGCGTGGTCGCCATCACGCACTGCGGTACGCAGCCTGTCCAAGGCAGCGGCCAGCCGCTCCAGCGCCTCACCGCTGTTCGGATTGAACGACTGGATTTCATAGTAAAGATGCGGGCTTTCATTGACCACAGCGCGGGTGACGCGGGTCTGCGCGTTGAAGGTCGCGCTGGAGATGCGTTCGAGCCGACCTTCATCCTGCCCTCCCGCAGCCAGTGCAGCAGCGAACACGATATTGACGGCATGCGAAAGTCCCAGCACCTCCGCCATCAGGCGGTCATGCTCGGGCAGCGACATCTCGACGACTTCAGCCGTGGTGGCAACAAACATCTGCCGGGCAAGCTCAGTCGCGCGTGGAAAGCCGAGGTCGATCACCACCACATGCCGATCCGCCAGCAGTACCGCGCCGGGTCCAAACATCGGGTGCATGGAAGCGACCGCCACGCCGGCGGCGCGCAGGGCGGCATGGCCTTCGGCCAGTGGCGCCTTGATGGAGGCGACATCAATGACCACCCCAGCAGGCTGCAATGCGGCCAACTGGATGAGCACCTGATTGCTGGCACGGATTCCGGCGGCGACCAGAATCAGGTCGTGATCCAGCGCGCCATCTTCAAGTCGCTGACGCTGGCCAAAACCTTCGGCACTTGGCCCGGCACCAGACGCCACGGCGGGATCGACGATTTCGACGAGAAATCCCTGCGAATCAAGAAAGCGCGCAAACCAGCGCCCCATCTGCCCCGCGCCGCCGACGACCAGGGCGCGACGACCATCGCCGCGCGCCTCGGCACGGATCTGTTCGTTCTCCTGGGTGGTGAGCGAATGCTGGATCAAGAGTTTCATCAACTCATGCGCCAGGCTTGGATCAAGACCGCGCGCCGCTGCATTGGCGCCGGCGAGTTCAAGCACTTCTTTCTCACGGGCAAAGTCGCGCAGGGGCTTGCCCATGCCACGCTTGATCTCGCCAATGGCGGCGATGGTGTGCTGGCGCTGGCCGATCAATTCCAGCAATTGCTGGTCGAGCACATCGAGTTGTTGACGAAGATCGGACAGGGACATGGGCGTGGCGACGGAGGCAAGACCGGCGAGTCTGCCACGGTTGCGATGGGCTTGCTGCTCCAGTTCAGCAACGCGGAGATCAGCATTGCAGGTTCAGGCGCCGGCTCGGTAGCATCGGGCTTCGCTCAGGGGATTGTGCGTTGTCTAGCCTTATGGCCCGTATCAGGGGCCCAGCCGGCCGAGGTCGGCCGCGACCTGCGTTCGCCGCGCTGATCACCGCGCTGGTTCTGTTCGCGTCTGTGGCCTGGGCCGGCCAGCCGCTGACCCAGCGGATCGCCCATGATGGACAGGCCTACCCGCAGTTTTTTTCGGTGGAACAAGCTGCAGACCGCCAGCTCTATGTCGGCGCCCAGAATGCCATCCTGCGCTACGACGGACAGCGCTGGACGCGCTCCACGGTGCCGCGTCCCGGACCGGTGCGGCAGTTGCAACGCGATGCCCGGGGCCGGGTCTGGGCAGGTGGCAGCGGATGGTTTGGCTATGTCGAGCGGCAAACTGATGGCCTCGACCGCGTCACCGATATCAGCGAACAGTTCGATGACGTGCTCACGGCCGGACGATTCGCCGATACCTGGGGCATCATTGAAAGCCCTCAGGGCCTGGTGTTTCGCTCGCTGCGCGAATTGTTCCTGGTTGATGCGCTGACTGCACGCCGGGTCGGCCATTTTCGCCACGAAGGCCGATTCGGCGCAGTGTTCATGTTCAATGGGCAGTTGTTGGTCCAGCGTCGGGATGATGGGCTGTATCGACTGGCCGAGGGGGCATTGCAGCGGTTCAGCGACGATCCGTTCTTCGGTCAGAACATGCTGATCGACGCGATCGAACTCGACGCGGATCGATTCCTCGCCATTGATCGTCGGCCCGGACTGATCCTGGTCGAAAATGGTCAGCACCGTGAGGCGCCCTTTCTCGCTGATGCTGCGCTGTATCCGCGGCTGCAGAGCCTGTTACGCCTTTCGAATGGCGAGATCGCCATTGCCAGCGACGATGGCACCCTGCGCATCTACGATCCGACCAGCGGAGCACTCCGCCCGATCCCGCTCGACACTTCGTTCCAATCTGGTCTGAAGCCGGATCTCGACGGCGCTTTGCTCGTGCTCAGTGACCAGGCGGTTACCCGGCTGGATTGGCCGCCCGAGCTTGAGGAACTGACCGACGACTCGATCGGGTTCCGCGGCGTCCGCAAATTGATTGTCGATGGCAACGACCTGCTCGCGGCCAGTTACAGCGGAGTGTTCCGCGCGCACAGAGGCAGCGACGGAGCTCTGTCGGATTTCGCTCGCCTGCCCGGTGCCAACCAGGATGTCTGGAATCTTTTTTCCGACGACGGCGCCTATCTTTTCGCCGAGGCTCATGCGCTCTATGCGTATCGCGATGGCCAGGCGGTGCAGATCGGCCCAAGCGACCTGTATCCCCGTGAATTCCAGCGGTCGCGTTTCGACTCCTCGCGCGTCTGGATTGGCACCGAGATTGGGCTGGCGTTGGTGGAAAAAAAGTCTGATGGATGGCAGTTGCTGGCCCAGCACGATGATCTGAACCTGCGCGTCACCGGTATCGCCGAACTCGCTGCTGGCAGCCTGCTGGTCAGCAGCGCGGATCGCGGGCTGTGGCGGATCGATATCGATCCCGAGCACGGACAGCTTCAACAGGCGCGTGCGCTTGGACCCGCCGATGGGCTGGGCCCGCACGATGTCGGCGAGACCCATTTGATCGCGCACGAGGGACAGTGGTTGGCGAGCACGCCCGACGGCTTCTACCTTTGGCAGGAAGGTCGCTTCAGCGAAACGCCGCTGTCGGGACTGGCTGAACTCAAGCGCGCGGGAGACACACTTAGGATTGTCAGTGATGGCAATGCGGGTCTGCTCGCCTTCGGATATGACTCGGTGTATCGCCGCACCGCGGGTGGTGACTGGTTCCTGGTACCGCTGGAACCCAGCGATGGCGGCGTGATCGACGGCATCCTTGCCGAAGCTGACGGTGGCTTCGTCGCCACCAGCACGGCGCTCGTCCGCTACCAGCGCACAGCCATTGCGGCGGGGCGAAGGCGCGGCGCCTTGCAACTCTCGCGGATCAGCGTCGAAGTACCTGGCCAGGCCTCTCAGAACATGCCGCTGAGCAGCCCGCTGGTGCTGCCTGCAGGCATGGGCAGCCTGCATCTCGAACTCGGGCTTACCGATTATGGGCCGGGACCGCGGCCTTCATTCCAGGTGCGCATGCAGGGCTTGACCGACGGCTGGAGCGAGTGGGCAACGGTGTCCAGTTTCCACTACGCCGAACTGGCGCACGGGCGCTATCGCTTCGAGGCCCGCGCCCAGCGCGGACCGGGTGCGCTCTTCGTGCTGCCGGAGGTCATCATCGATATCCTCCCGCACTGGTACCAGCGGCGGTGGATCCAGGTGCTGATCGCCGCACTGATCCTGCTCGGCCTCGCCCAATTGATGAGCATCAGGCACCGCCGTCAGATGCGCGCGATGGACGATCGCCATCTCGAACTGGATGCCCAGGTCGCCCTGCGCACCGGGGAACTGGCCCATGCCAATCAACTACTGCGCGACCTCGCCGAACTCGATGGCCTGACTGGCGTGGCGAATCGGCGTCGGTTCGACCAGGTGATCGGCGACTGGATGGGCCAGCCGGAGGCCTATCCGCTGGCACTGCTGTTTGTCGATGTCGATCACTTCAAGGAATACAACGACCGCCACGGCCATCTTTCCGGCGACGCCGTGCTGCGCGATGTCGCGCAGCAACTGGCCGAGGTCGCCCAGGATTCGATTGTCGTGGCAAGGTTCGGCGGCGAAGAGTTTGCCGTACTCTGCCGCGGCCACGCGATCGAATCCGCCATCGCGCTGGCCGAGCAGCTGCGCGCGCGTATTGCCGACTCCGGAGAAGGAATCACCGTCAGTATCGGGGTTGCGTTGCTGGACGTCGCCCCGGGGCAGGCGCTACCTGACGACCTGATCCGTCGTGCCGACGCGGCGCTGTACCGGGCAAAGGCCGCTGGCCGCAACCGTGTCGAAGTCGACGCACAGCAATGAGCGCGCCCTGCCCGGCTCACTGCTGCAATCGGGCATGGACCGCATCGGCTCGCGCCAGCAGTTCATCATCGATCGAATCGGGGAGTTGCGGATCGTAGTACTCCGGTGCGGTCAATCGCGGTTGCCAGTATGCGCACAGTCTGGACCGTTCGGCCGTTCCGACCGCGCAATGCTCGAACAACTCCGCCAGCACCTGCGCGGGATCGGCACAGAGCCGATCGTAATCCAAGCGCAGCACCCGCTCCGCCAGTGCTGGATCGCAGTTCACGCTGGCGAGCATCTGCTCGTACGCGTGGATCCATACGCGCAGCCAGGCCTGGGCCAGATTGCCCGCGGCGAATTCGGCACGGAGCTGTTCCAGCAGACCTGCATCGCCGAGATGAAGGATGCGCCGGTGCCGGCCGAACTCGTGATGGCCGATTCCCGCGATGTGCTGCAGCACACGATCCGGCGCCTCGGCATAGAGGCGCTCCTGTTTCAGCAAGGACGCCAGATGCGCGCGTGGTTCGCGATAGGGAACAACAAAGCGTGCATCGGGGAACAATCGGCCCAGATAGCCCAGCCGCTGCAGACCGTAATTGCTCTTGGCGACGTAGCGTCCAGCGCTGCGCACATGCATCAATTTGGCCAGATGCGCGCGAAAAAACACCTCGAATGCCGGGTTGCTCGTATCGGCGCCGAGGACGTCGCTGTGCAGCTCCTGATGCAGAGCCGGAAAGTAATGCTGCCAGGACTGCGAGCGCTGCGGCGACGCCTGCGTGCATCGCAACGGCTCATGCTGGACGACGATATCGACTTCACCGAGTTGTTGCGGCGTTCGACACATAGCCTGCGTCTCGGCCGCGCCCAGGTCTGGATGACGCTCTGGCCCTCCCTGCTGGTGGCGATCCCGCTGTTGTTCCTGCTGTCGTGGATGTCCAATCGATTCGACACGGTGCAGCCAGTGCCGGCTGCAGCGGTCGCCATCCGCGTGATTCCGGTCTCCGCCATTTCTGAGCTCAAAGCATCCGGGCTGAACTGGATCGATGCGGCAGACAACGCTGGCTGCAGACAGCTGACCTGGCCACAGGGCGATGCCCACGGCGTGTTGCTTGAGAACGATCACAAGCTCGTCGCCGTGCCGCTGCAACATCCGACTGCAGTGATCCATCAGCGCCGTTGGTGGAATCGTGCCTTCGGCAATCCGCTGGGATACCTGCCCGCCGGAAGCCCCATCGATCATATTCACTTCGGCCTTTATCCGCTCGAAATCCTGCCCTGGGGCCCCGGCTGGCTGCGTGGCTGGATCGCGCCCTTCCTGCTGGTGATGACCGTGCTGTCGCTGTGGCTGCGCTGGCGGTGGAAACTGGTATGAGTTGGTAGCCGTCGACTTGCCCAGATTCGGTAAAAAGATCGCAGTCCCCGGGAGAAATCTGGCTACCGCCGGATTCAGACAGAGGCAGTGCTGCAGCGTTGATCGAATTACTGTTCATCTCAGACACGGCCGCAGGCGATCAAACGGTCCGTGCCTCATCGGGAAACGCATCGATCAGTTTTCCCAGCCACGGCGCATACGGCCGCCAACGCCCGATGCTGGCCCTATTCACCGGCTGGCGCACTTGCACCGAGCTCAGCGTGGCGATGGGGTCGGCGGCTCGCCGCTCGATTGCCACGGCGTCGGCCCGCCACTCCAGGCCGACAAACGCGAACACACGGCGGGATTCCGTCTCGGGATCGCTGACCAGCCGCTCGTAGTCCACGTCGAGGACGAATCCAGGTAGACAGTCTCGCCAGTACTGCATCAAATCTTCGTACAGGCCGTGATAGTGAATCAGGTCATCCAAGGCATGCGTATGCGTAACCTGCGCCGCAAAGTGTTCGCGATAGTTGGCGAAGCAGATATCGATAGGATCGCGTCGCATGTGTAGGATTCGGGCGTGTGGCAACGCCTGCTGGATGAAGCCAATGTTGAGGAAATTCGCAGGTGATTTCTCGGTGACAAAGCGCTTACCGCCGCTCTGCACGCGCGCCGCCTCCTCGAATACCGTCCGAACACTGGTGAAATCGATATGACCCGTGCGCGTCAGCAGCGAAATGTCCGGAACGCGTTCTGTGTGCATGCCTGCACCGTAGCGAAGGGCAGCACCCAGCCGCTCGGTCTCACCCAGATTGTGGACATCGGGGCTCGCGCCCAGGATGCGCTCGATCAAACTGGTGCCGGATCGATGCAGACCAACAATGAACAGCGGAACCTGGTCCGCTGGCGGCGGATGAGCATCAGGCCGCGAGCTCTTCCACTGCACCCGCTTTATTGCCGAGAACAGATGCTCCTGCCCACTGGCGTGATAGGGGGCTGTGATTCGCGCAGCCTCGTTGGCTGCGCATAGTGCCTGCCAGGCATTGGCATGATCAGCGAGATCGTCCAGTTCCTTGAACAGTGCGTAGCAAAGAAATGAGCGGTCTTCGGGCACCAGGTGGGGCGCAGACAATGCAAGTCTCAGCGCGTCGACCTGGTGCGATTCCGCGCCTTGCCGTGGCAGCCGCGCCAATAGCCAATGTGCCATGGCTTTGTGTCTTGAGCTCGCGATGACACGTTGCAGGTTTGCGCGCGATCGATCGAACTCTCCCAGATAGCTCAGAATCAGCGCCTGGTTCACCAGACAGACCGGGTCAGCTGGTGACTTTGCCACGGCGTGGTCGGCCCATTCGAGGGCAAGTCGATGGGCACCCACCGCGCTCAGGGTAGTTGCGACACGCGCCATATCCCGTGCCGGGACGGCTGGTCGCTGATTGTAGTGACCGGCCCAGGAAATCAGGATGTCGTGCAGGGCAAAGGACTGAAGACAGAGCCCAAACTCCAGCGCCAGCGCGGGCGGGCAGTCCAACTGAACCGCCAATCCTGCTGCCGCGTCACGCGCGGCCCGGTACGCGCCGTTTTGCAGATGGAGTTGGATGTGGTGAAAGCGGGGCTCAAACACCGCGGGAGCTTGTCGGCACCAGTCAGCCAGAGTCTTGGCAGCAGCCATGTACTGACCATCCCGTGTCTGCTGAGCAAAACGGTGCCGATAGCGATCAGGATTCATCCGTCCAGCTTGGCGCAGTCTTGGACCGGATCGCAAGTCGGGCGGGCTGCGCCGACCATGGCGCTGGCTGCCGGTATTTACACGGCCGCACCGAGTCACTATCGTCGCGATTCATGTACGAGCCATAAATCCTATTGCGGCTGCTGTTGCATCGAATCCACGAGGAGTATTTGGAATGATCGCGAAATCTTGTTTGCTGGCCACCGCGGTGGCCCTGAGTCTGCCGGCGGTTTCCATGGCACAGAATACGGCGCGCGGCGGCGGCAGCCCTGAGGCTGGCACTCCGGCTACGGATTCGCCTTTCGCGCCGAATGCAACGATCACCGAGGCATTTGACGTGGTTGGCGGTGTTCCGCCCTGCCCCACCGGTTGGGTTTGCACCAACAACAGCACGCCCCTGGGCAGCACCAATTGGTTCCAGGGCAACGACACAGTGTTTCCGGCTCAAGCGGGTGCGCCCACTGCGTACATCGGCACCAATTTCAACAATGTCACCGGCGCCAACACGATCAGCAACTGGCTGATCAGCCCGATCGTGCAGTTTGGCGGCGGCTCGGAACTGCGTTTCTGGTCGCGCACGGTTGATCCGATCAACTATGCCGACCGCCTGGAAATCCGCGCCAGCACCGGCGGCACCAACACCGGCGGTACCAATGTCAGCACCGGCGACTTCTCGATCCTGCTTGGTACGATCAACCCCAGCCTGATCCTGGCAACAGGCACCTGCGCGTCTCCGGCGGGCCCGCCGGATGCTGGTGGCTACCCCAATGCCTGGTGCGAGTACCTCATCACAAACACCCAAGGCATTCCACTCAGTGGCAGCGGCCGGATTGCGTTCCGCTACTTCGTGACCAACGGTGGACCCACTGGTGCCAACTCGAATTACATCGGCATCGATACCTTCAGCTTTGTCGAAGGTGTTGGGACTGCACCCCCGGTTTTTGCGTATAACCCTGCTCCGGGCGCGATGGTGCCATTTGCGGGCGGTGGTGCGATCGGTTCGACCGCTACTGGTTCGATTGACGTGACCATCGGTACCGCGGGTACGGGTACGGGCGCTGCCAACACCACGACCACGACCTGTACAGCGCCGACCGCGCCCTTTGCAGGATTCGGTCAGACCGTCACCGCCGAAGGTGCTGGTGCGATCACTGGTAGCCCACTATCGGGCACCTGCACCTTGGGCGTCGCTGCAGCTACACAGACCCTGACCTGTTCCGAGAATCAAGGTGGCACCCTGGTCGCACGTACGTTCGAGCTCAACTGCCCCGCTGGAACGGCAACGCCAATCACGTCGACACCGGTATCCGGATCGTTGATCACGCTGCCGATGCAGAGTCTGGGCGGCGCCGGAACCACAGCGCCGATCGGCTTCCAGAACCCGGGTGCTGTTGGCGTCGACGTTACCTGTACCGCACCGGCGGCGACAGAGTTCACCGTTGCGCCGCTGATGTTCACGGTTCCGGCCATGGGCTCGTCTTCGGTCACGGTCACCTACTCCAGCGCCATCAGCGGCACCTTTGTGGGTACCTTGAACTGCACCGCGGGCGCTCAGACCTTCACCTTTGATCTGAGCGGCACCACCGGCGGACCGGCGACACCGGTTCCGGCTCTGGGTGAAGGTGCACGCGGCCTGATGCTGCTGGCGATGCTGGGCCTTGGCCTGCTCGGCTTTGGTGCCTACAGCCGCCGTCAGTAATCGTTCCACGCTGCCATAGAAAAGGGCGCCTTCGGGCGCCCTTTTTGTTGCGGAAGGCGTAATCACACGCCTTTATCCGATATCGAATTTGGCCCCCGGCGCCGACACCGGATGCACACCGGTATTGCTGTGGATGAACTTGCCCTCGCGTGGCGTTTTCAGATCGAGGGTGGGGAACTTCGGGTCGTAGCGCGCGCGTAGCCAGCCGTCGTTGAGCATCAGTTCCATCGCCTGCACCTGCTGATAGAACAGGTCGCCGGTGAGTGCTGCGGCATTCAGTTCTCCGGTTTGCGCGGTCATTGCGCGCAGCAGCGCGGGCAAGTCATTGCACTGGCGGACCGCCTTGATCACGCTGGCGAAGATGCCAACATTGGGCAGACGCTTGCCGGCGCGCACATAGCAGGCAACGCGATGGATCTGGCCGTTGGCATAGGCTGGGATGTCGATGCATTCCGCGCCTTCGAGATTGAGCCAGAACCGGTTGTAGCGCACGAGTTGCCAGAGATTTTCATCGAGATCCACCATGCGCTGGGCAATCTGACGCACGCTGCCGAGGTCGGAGCCGCCGATCACCGCCTGGCCCAGTACATCGTGGGTGAAGCCTCCGGTTCCGAGCCACTGGAACGCCTGCTTGGGATCCAGATCAATGCCGGCATCGCGTGCAATTTCGCTGGTGTATTCCTGCAGATCGGTGAACACGCCATTGGCGGAATACCAGAAATCGGCAAAGCGGATGTGCTGACGGATTCGGCTGCGCTGATTGTCGTCGTAGTGCTTGAGCAACCAGGCGGCCTCGTGCGTACCTTTGATCAAGGCGGTCACGGTGTAGGCAGCCTCGCGCGCGCCGGTATGCGTCAGCGTCAAGCCTGCGGCAAGAATGGGATCCGCGAAGCCAGCCGTCTCGCCGACCAGCATCCAGTTCTCGCCGTAGCAGCGATCAGCGAGGAACGACCAGTCCTTGGTGGCACGCACCTCGCCATCGCGGCTTGCGTTCGCAGTCAGCTGGGCAATCAGCGGCTCCTGCGCCAGTGCCCACTCATAGAGTTCGCTCGCGGATTTGTCGCCTTGCTTGTAGTAACTCGCCGGGCAGACGAAGCCGATGCTGGTGCGCGTCGGTCCGAGCGGAATGAACCAGATCCAGCCGCAGCCAATCGACATCACCAGGACGCGCGTCGCGCCGCCATCGAACTTGGAGGCCCACTCGGTGTTTTCCCAGTAGTCCCAGAACGCGACATTCTGCAATCGAGTCGGCGCCTCGATGCCGACGCCCATGGCGCGCCGGAGCACGGCGGCATTGCCGGAAGCATCCAGATACCAGTCGGCGGTGATGCTGCTTCCATCATCAAGCAGCAAGGCGTCGACGCGATCACCGCTGCGTTGAACTGATCGCACCGCGGTGCGCTGATGAACCTCAGCGCCGAGTGCCTGAGCATGACGAAGCAGAATCTCATCGTACTGGGCACGCTCTACTTGCAAGGCCAGATAGCGCGCCTGACCTTCATACGCGCGCGGCCGCGCCTGCTCGACATAATCCGCGGGCGGAACAAACTCAAAGTCCCAGAGCTTGCTGCTATTGCCCCAGCGATACGTCGCCCCGATCTTGATTGGAAATCCGGCACGTTCGATCTCGGGCCAGACACCCAGCTCCTCGAGTATGCGACCGATCGGCGGGAGCTGGCTCTCGCCGACATGCTCGCGCGGAAACTGTTCGCGTTCGAATACCGCAACGCGCAACTCCGGGGCGTACTTGCGCAGCATACCGGCTGCAGTGCTGCCGCCTGGACCACCGCCAATGATTGCCACATCGAAATGTTCGTTCGGCGCCGTCATGCCGGGACCGCCTGATCGGCAATCACCTGCCCGGTGCGGGTTACCAGATCGACATTGCTATGGATACAGCCGCCCTCCTTGGGCGTACGCATCACGATGCAGGGCTCATCTGCAACCAGTTCCGCCTTTACCCATGACTCATTGAGCATCAGTTCCAGGCACATGAGAATCTGCCGCAGTGCCAGGTCGGGATGCATTGCGGCGGCCTGTTTTCCTGCCTGCATGCGCATCTGTTGCAGCAGTTGATCGGCACGCTCCGCCTGCTGCAATGCTTCGACCACCAGACGGAACGCACCGACCAGGGGCAGCCGCGCGCCGCCCCGGCGCATGCTCGGCACAGGATGGATGCGCCCCTCGACATAGGCGGGAATATCCTCCTGCTCGGCATCGGCGAGATCGAGCTTGAAACGGTTGAAACGGCTGATCTGCCAAAGGTCCTCATCGGCATTGATCAGACGCTGCGCAAGTTGACGCACGCCACCAAGGTCAAATCCGCCGATCACCGCCTGACCGAGCTGGTCGTGGGTGAATCCGCCGGTTCCGAGCCACTGGAATGCCTGTTGCGGATCAAGATTGAGTCCAGCATCGCGGGCAATTTCACGGGTGTATTCCTGCAGATCGGTGAAAGCGCCATTGGCCGAGTACCAGAAGTCGGCGAAGCGGATGTGCTGGGTGATGCGTGCGCGCTGGTTGTCGTTGTAGTGCTTGAGCAACCATGTGCGGTCGTGGTCGCGCTTGAGCAGGGCGACCAGTGTGTACGCCGCCTCGCGCGCGCCGCTCTGCGTCAGCGTCAATCCGGCAGCGAGAATCGGATCGGCAAACCCGGCTGACTCACCCACCAGCATCCAATTGCTGCCGGTGATCCTATCGGCGAGAAACGACCAGTCCTTCGTTGCCTGTACCGCGCCGGAGCGGCGTGCCTTGGTAATCAGGCTGCCGATCAGCGGTTCCTGGGCCAGTGCCCATGAGTAGAGTTCTTCGGCGCTGCGTTGACCTTCTTTATAGAAGCTCGCCGGACAGACGAAGCCGATACTCGTGCGGGTTTGGCTGACCGGAATGAACCAGATCCAACCGCATCCGATCGACAGCACCAGCACCCGGGTCGCGTCGCCGGTAGCGCGGACGGCCCAGTCAGCGTCATCCCAGTAATCCCAGAACGCGATGTTCTGCAACTTGGTGGGCGCACTGATGCCCACCTGCATGGCCCGCCGCAGCAGGCCGCTGTTGCCGGTCGCGTCGACATACCAGCGTGCCTTGATGCGGCGGCCATCGCTCAGCTGCAGCGCCTGGATCTCATCCTCATGCGAGACGATCTGTTTGACCCCCACGCCGAGATGAACCTCGGCACCCAGTGCACGGGCGCGCTCGGCCAGAATCAGATCATAGACGCGGCGGTCGACCTGGAAGGCGAGTTGCCGGGCCTGATCGGTGAAGGCGCGTGGCCGCGTCTCGCAGACATAGTCATCTGCCGGGGTGAACTCGAAATCCCAGAGTTTGGGGTTGTTGCCCCAGCGATAGGTCGCACCGATCTTGATCGGAAATCCCGCTGCCTCGACCTCGTCCCAGCAGCCCATCTCATTGATGATGTAGCCGATCTGGGGCAGTTGGCTCTCACCCACGTGCTCCCGTGGAAATGCCTCGCGATCAAATACGGCC
>JAYSZM010000017.1:0-4666 GCA_043738015.1 Lysobacterales bacterium | reverse complement strand
CGAAGTGGATGTCAGAGGCGCCGCGCTTGATCGCATCGAGCAGCACCTTGTTGATGAACTTCACTACGGGCGTGTCATCGGCACCGGTCGCGTCATTGCCACCCGGCGCATTGAAATCATCGATGTCGTCGCCGCCCTCAGTGCTGAGATCGCCAAGACCTTCGTCGTCTTCGCCACCGAGTTGCTGATTCAGTTGGTCAACACCGGCGAGCGCAGTCTCGATGGCCTTGTCGAGCTGGTCCTCCGGAATGATGACCGGTTCGACCGGCAGGTTGGCCTGGAACTTGATTTCGTCGAGCGCGCGCAGATTGGTCGGATCGGTGATGCCGACGAACAGTCGGCTGCCGCGCTTGAACAGGGGCAGCGCCTTGTGTTGCTGGATCAGCTTTTCTTCGACCAGTTTGATCGGTGCCACCCGAAGATCGAGGGCGCGGATATCGAGCAGCGGAATACCGAACTCCGCGGATGCCGCCGTGGCAACCTGGATCGACGGCGCGAGGTTGTGTTGAACCAGGTAACTGACCAGGGCGATCTTCTGCTTGTTGGACGCATCGACGGCCTTGCGTGCGTCTTCCTCGCTCAGCACGCCATCGATCACCAACCGCCGGGCAATGCCTGGAAGTCCTGTCAACGCCGCCGGATTGATCTGGGTGGCCATCGCGATCCCGCTCAAGGTCCATTCGGATCAACAATCTACAGCAAAATCCTGTGAGAGCGGTAGAGGATCGGCATTGAATGGCCCGGCTAGATCAATCGACACACGCGTACTATTGGCGAGGATCAACTCCGCCGGTGAAAAGCCGCGCTTACCCGAGCTCAATCTACCGAGGTCGGCCAGAGCCCCGAAATCCCAGCAATGCCAAGTGCCCCGGCCACGCGTGCAGGGACCAGGTCTCCGGGCCCGAGGCCGCCCAATGCGAAAAGGGGTAGCCGGGTGCCTTGGTGGAGGCGACCAAAATCGGACCAGCCTAGCGCCACCGTACCGGGATGGCTCGTGGTCGCGTGCAGCGGCGAAAGCACGGCCACATCGACACCGAGGCGTTCGGCCGCGGCCAGTTCGGCGGCGCTATGGCAACTGGCCAGAAGCAAGGTGCCGGCAGCGCAGGGACGGCTGGACAGGTTGCCGAGCTCATGGGCACGCAGATGGATGCCCGTGCCGGGATGCGCGCATTGCGAAATGTCGGCCAGATCGACGATGAAGGTGCCGCCGTGGCGGGACACCAGGTCCTCGCAATGGCGGATCCGGTTCAACGGCAGTCGCGTGCGGTAATCGGCGCAGCGCAGCCGTACCGCGCGCACCCCGGCTGCGAGCGCCGTGCGGATGCCGGCAAGCAAGGTCGATTCAGTCAGTTCGGCCGCGTCGGGTGTGATCAGGTAGCGAGACCCCAGGGCCAGCGCGCGCGCGATTGGCAGGTCCGCCGGGGCGAGCTCGGCCAATGGCCACTCGCCGGGTTTGAGCCAGCGTATCGCCTGCTTTTCGCGCGGTTCGGGGGTGCCTCGATAGCCGAGTACGCGCCAGGCCTGCAGGTGCAGATCGCCGCTGGCACGCGGCTCGATGACCGTCATCAGCGCAGCCGCCGAATCGATCTCGATGCCGAGTTCTTCATGCAGCTCACGCCGCAAGGCCAAAAAACCCGACTCTTCCTGCTCGCATTTGCCGCCGGGGAACTCCCAGAGACCAGCAAGATGCTGTTCGGGTCGCCGCTGGGCGAGCAGCCAGCGACCCTGATCATCTTCGATCAGGGCTGCGACCACCCGCAGGGGCCGTGGAGTACCGATGGATCAGGCCAGGCGGCCGTGGCAATGCTTGAACTTTTTGCCGGAACCGCAGGGACAGGCGTCATTGCGACCGACCTTGGGCACCGATCCGCTCTGACGACCGCTGAGTTGCGCTTCGATCTCGGCCTCTTCCTCGACGCCATAGTCACCGGCATCGGCGTGCTGAAACTGCACGGGCGCAGTGGCCTGACGTTGCTGCTCCAGTCGCTGTGCCTCGGCGATGTCCTCTTCGCTCTGAACGCGGACGCGCGCCAGGATATTGACGGTTTCAAGCTTGACCCGCTCAAGCATCTGCTGGAACAGCTCGAAGGCCTCGCGCTTGTATTCCTGCTTGGGCTGCTTCTGCGCATAGCCTCGCAGATGGATGCCCTGGCGCAGATAATCCATGTTGGCGAGGTGATCGCGCCATTGCGTGTCGAGCACGCGCAACAGGAAGTGCTTCTCGACTGCGCGCATGAACTCGCTGCCGAGCAGGGCTTCCTTCTCCCGGAAGTAGCGATCGACATCGTCCTGGATCTTGCCGACGAGATCGGAATCGCTGAGTTCCTCATGGCTGTCGAAATGCGCCTTGCTGTTGACCGAAATGCCGAAGTCCTGCTGGATGCTGCGATCGAGCGCGGCAAAATCCCACTGGTCGGCGATGCTCTCCGGTGCGATGTGCTTGCGGCAGGCCGCCTCGATCACATCCCGGCGGATGTTTTCGACGGTTTCGTGGACGTCCTCCGGCTCCAGCAGTTCATTGCGCTGTTGGTAGATGACCTTGCGTTGATCATTGGCGACATCATCGTATTCGAGCAGATGCTTGCGGATGTCGAAGTTGTGCGCCTCGACCTTGCGCTGTGCCTTCTCGATCTGTCGCGAAACCAGCTTGTCTTCAAGGGCGTCGTCGTCCTTCATACCAAACACCTGCATCCACTTGGTCACCCAATCCGGCGCAAAGATGCGCATCAGGGTGTCTTCAAGCGAGAGGAAGAAGCGGCTTGAGCCGGGATCACCCTGACGGCCGGAGCGTCCGCGCAACTGGTTGTCGATGCGGCGCGATTCATGGCGCTCGGTGCCGATGATATGCAGGCCACCCGCGCCGATGACCACCTGCTGGCGCGCCTTGGCGTCGTGTCGCACGCGCGCCTTGTCTGCTTCGGTAACGTCCTCGGCCAGTTCGGCCAGTTCGGCGTCGACATTGCCGCCCAGCACGATATCGGTGCCGCGGCCGGCCATGTTGGTTGCGATGGTCACCGCACCCGGCCGTCCGGCCTGGGCTACGATCTGTGCCTCGCGCTCATGCTGCTTGGCATTCAAGACTTCGTGGGCGATGCCTTTCTCCTTGAGCATGTTCGACAGCATCTCGGAGGTTTCGATCGAGGTCGTACCGACCAGGACCGGTTGCTTGCGCGCGTTGCAATCGCGAATGTCGTCGATGATGGCGTTCCACTTGGCCTTGGCCTTGAGGAACACCAGATCCGGACTGTCCTTGCGGATCATTGGCCGGTTGGTCGGAATGACCACCACTTCCAGCCCGTAGATCTGCTGGAACTCATAGGCTTCGGTATCGGCCGTGCCGGTCATGCCGGACAGCTTCTTGTACATGCGGAAATAGTTCTGGAAGGTGATCGAGGCCAGGGTATGGTTCTCGCGCTGGATCGGCACCCCTTCCTTGGCCTCGACGGCCTGATGCAGGCCATCGGACCAGCGCCGGCCCGCGAGCGTGCGGCCGGTGAATTCATCGACGATGATGACTTCGCCATCGCGCACGATGTAATCGACATCGCGCTGGTACAGCTGATGCGCGCGCAGCGCGGCATTCAGATGATGCACGGCGGCGAGGTGCTTGGGATCATAGAGCCCTTCATCGCTGCCGATGACGCCAGCTTGACGCAGCAGTTGCTCGGCGCGCTCCATGCCCTGCTCGGAGAGGTGGACCTGCTTCTGCTTCTCCTCGACGAAGAAATCGCCTTCGCCCTCTTCGGTCGCCTGACGATCGAGTTTCGGCACCAGCTGATTGATCTTTACGTAGAGCTGGGGCGACTCATCGGCCGGGCCGGAAATGATCAGCGGCGTGCGCGCCTCGTCGATCAGGATCGAGTCGACTTCGTCAACGATGCCGAAGTACGCACCGCGCTGATAGCGGTCATCCTTGGACAGCGCCATGTTGTCGCGCAGATAGTCGAATCCGTATTCGTTGTTGGTCCCGTAGGTGATATCGCAGGCATAGGCCGCGCGTTTGGCATCCGATCGCATACCAGGCACGACAACACCGACCTCGAGTCCGAGGAAATTGTAGACCTTGCCCATCCAGGCCGCGTCACGTCGCGCCAGGTAGTCGTTGACGGTGACCACGTGTACGCCCTCGCCGGCGAGGGCGTTGAGGTACACCGGGAGCGTCGCCATCAGGGTCTTGCCCTCGCCGGTGCGCATCTCGGCGATCTTGCCCTGGTGCAGCACCATGCCACCAATCAGCTGGACATCATAATGGCGCATGCCGAATACGCGCTGCGCCGCTTCGCGCATGGTGGCAAACGCTTCAGGGAGCAGGCTATCGAGCGTTTCGCCCTTGGCAATGCGCTCCTTGAACAGGGCCGTGTTGGCGCGCAGTGCGTCGTCACTGAGTGCCTGCATCTTCGGTTCCAGTGCGTTGATGGCAATTACGTGCTTGCTCATCTGTCGCAGCAAGCGCTCGTTGCGGCTGCCAAAGAGGGTGGTTAGCAATTTGTTGAACATGGGCTGTGGACTTCTGGAAGCGAAAAGTGCGCAGCCGCCCGGAGGCGGCCGCGTGATCTAGTGTGGCGTTGCACACTACTCGGCACAAATGAAATCGATGGATTCGGCGCTGTGGCTAGGCGCGCATCGCCGCCAAGGCTGGCGGCCTTGGCAAGATGCGCAACGACGC
>JAYSZM010000016.1:0-2097 GCA_043738015.1 Lysobacterales bacterium | reverse complement strand
ATGCATTGCGCAGGGGTACGCGGAGCGAACAGATCGCGCAAAGCGAGGCCGCGGTGCAGGCCGCCCAGGCACAGGTCGAAAGTGCCGAACTCGAGATGCAGCGTATCCAGATCCGTGCGCCGCGCGATGGTGTGATTGAAAGTCTGCCCTACAAGGTCGGCGATCAACCGGCGGCCGGTGCGGTGCTGGTTGTTTTGCTGGTCGGCGAACGGGCGCATGCGCGCGTGTATGTTCCGCAGGTGCTGCGCGGCGCTTGGCAGATTGGCGCGGCGGTCGAGGTACAGATCGCCGGTGAGACCACGCCGCGTGCGGGCACGGTGCGGACAATCCGCAGCGAGCCGGTGTTCACGCCCTACTACGCCTTGAGCGGCAAGGATTCCACCCGGCTCTCGTATTTGTCCGAGGTGGAACTGCTGGAAGCGGATGCGCGCCTGGCCTTGGGTGTGCCAGTGTCTGCCGTGCTGGTCGCGACCGCGCAGGAGCGCTGAGTGAGCGACAGTCGCAAGGGTGCAGGCGAACTCGCGATCCGCGCGCGTGGAATCAGTCGCCAGTTCGGCAGTCTGCTCGCAGTTGATCGAGTGGATCTGGACGTGCCGCGCGCGGCGGTCTATGGATTTCTGGGTCCTAACGGCTCGGGCAAGTCGACCACGATCCGCATGCTGTGTGGCCTGCTGACGCCGAGTGCCGGCACGATTGAGGTGCTCGGTTTGCGTGTGCCCGAACAGGCCGAGCAACTCAAACAGCGCATGGGCTATATGACCCAACGTTTCTCGTTGTTCGAGGATTTGAGCGTACGCGAGAATCTGCAGTTCATGGCCACGGTGCAGGGGCTGAGCCGCGCCGCGGCGCACAGTCGCGTGAATGCCTTGCTCGATCAGTATCACTTCACCGACGGTGCCGAGCAGTTGGCCGGCACGATGAGCGGTGGTCAACGCCAGCGCCTGGCCCTGGCCTGTGCCGTAGTGCACGAGCCCGAGCTGTTATTGCTCGATGAGCCGACCAGCGCGGTCGATCCGGAATCGCGGCGCGATTTCTGGGAAAAGCTGTTCGATCTTGCCGATGCCGGAACGACCATCCTGGTGTCGAGTCATTACATGGATGAGGCCGAGCGCTGTCACCGCTTGGCTATTCTTGATCATGGACGGCTGGTTGCTGACGGTACGCCGGCTGAACTGTCCGCTGCGCTCGAGGGACGTGCCTTGCTGGTCAGCAGCGCTGCCCCACGGCGCCTGCGCGCCTTGATCAGCGCGGAGCCGGGTGTCGTCAGCGTGGCCCAGATCGGCAATGAATTGCGCGTCCTCACCGTTCCGAATTTCTCCGAGCTGGCGGCGCTGACAGAAAGTCTGCGCGCCATCGATCCAGACGCTGAAGTTGCCGTGGTCAAGCCCTCGCTCGAAGATGTCTTTGTCGCCGCAACCCAGGGTCGCCTGGCGGACCCGCGGGAGCGCGCTGCATGAATCTGCGTCGACTCGGTGCCATTGTCAGCAAGGAACTACGCCAGCTGCGCCGTGATCGAATGACGCTCGGCATGGTGATCGGCATTCCCGTACTGCAACTTCTGCTGTTCGGTTTCGCGATCAATATGGATGTGCGCCGGCTGCCCGCTGCGATCGCCGACGAATCCAATACCTCGGCGTCGCGCGCTGTGGTGCAGGACTTGTTGGCGACCGGGGTCATTGAGCAGGTGGCGTCGGCGCGTAGTGCCGACGAACTGGTCGAGATGCTGCGCCGGGGCCGCATCAGCGTGGGCATTGCGATACCCCGTGATTTTGTGCGGCGCCGTGACGAGGGCCGCGAGCTGCTCCAGGTGATGGTCGATGGCAGCGACAGCGTGGTGCAGAGCGCGGCGCGCCAGCTGGCGCAGTTGCCGGTGCTGCAGGGCGCGGCGAATCTGCCGCAGGCGCAGCCGCCGATCAGTGTGCTCAGCTTCTACAATCCTGAGCGACGCTCGCCAGTCAATATCGTGCCCGGCTTGATTGGCGTGATTCTTACCTTGACCATGGTGCTCTTCACCTCGATCGCGATTGTCCGCGAACGTGAGCGCGGCAATATGGAGCTGCTGATCACCACGCCGGTGACCAGTGCCGAGCTGATGAT
>JAYSZM010000015.1:0-23310 GCA_043738015.1 Lysobacterales bacterium | reverse complement strand
CGCGCTGTGTCTCAACTCAACGGGCTGTTCGTCGCCAGCGAATCCTGCCCGCCAAAGACTCCGACCACCCTCAGCGGCGCGCCGCAGATAGATGATGTGCGCGCCATCGGCGCAATACTGACCGCCGCCGGAATCGGCACCCAGATGCTGCAACTGTTCGTTGCGGCCAGTCGCCAGGTCGTGGCGATATATCCAGTGCTGATTGCTTTCGTCGTAGCCGGTGACCAGCAGCTGCTGGCCATCCGGGCCGAATGCCGGCCGCGACCAGCGTTGGCCATCGGGCATCGGTAGTCGCAAGGGATCGCTGCCATCGGGGTTTGCGATGAAGATCTGTTCGAAATCGTTGCGGTTGGAGACGAAGGCCAAGCGTCTCCCGTCAGCGCTCAAAGTGGGAGAAGCATCGTATCGGGTGGAGCCAACGACCTGGGTCGGAGTCGCGCCCGGCGTCGCCAGATCGAGTCGCCAGATATTCGCATCGAATTGGGCGAGCTCGAATACCAGGGCACCGCTGGCCGACCATGCAGGATAACGACCACCGCGGGCGCCGAGCACTTCGATCAGTTGACCGCTGGCATCGAGCAGGACCAGCGCTCGGTAACCCGGTTGATCACTGGCAACAATCAACTGGCGGCCATCGGCGCGCCAGGCATGGCCCTGAAGTCGACCTGCGTTCCATAACGTCTGTGGCTCGCTCGATGCCGCATCCAATGAAATTGTCATCAGGTGCTGCTCGCCGTCATGGCCACGAGCAAAGCTGATCATGCCGCGCCCGGGGATGAATTCGGGATCGCGATCTGGGCCCTGCAATGCAGTCGGTCGGGTCAGCACGCTAACGGTCCCGCTGGCCACTTCAACTACGGCAATGCCTGGCATTTCGCCCGAAGCCGCAAGCGCCGAGTACGCCACCCATTTCTGATCCGCCGACCACGCAGGCGAACTGGCCAACTCGGACGAGCAGGTTGCCAGCTTGCGCGCCGTCGACCCAGGCAAGGAACGCAGGGCCAGTTCGCAACCGGTGTCGCGCACGCGCAGGAATACCAGCTGCGTTCCATCCGGCGAGAACGCAGGCCGGGTATTGGCCGCGTCGTCGGCTTCCAGCACTTCGCGATGATCGCCGCCGACATCCTGCAGCACCAAGGCACTACGATCGCTGCCGGGCACGTTTTCCGAATACGCCACCCAGCGTCCATCCGCACTGATGTCCGGGCGAAATTCCCAGCCAGGTCCACTGGTCAACGGCCGTGTGCGCGTCATATCGGCGGCCGAGAGTGTCGGCACGGAAGGATCGCGACCACGCCAGGCCAGCACGACGGCGACGACGATCAGGATCAGCAGCAGAGCAATCGGCATACGATGTCTACGGGACCCCAATGATGCTGCGGCAGCCGGCTGCGCTGGTGCCGCAGACAATGGCGGTGCCGCGGTCGCAAACGCCGCGTCGGCAGGAGTCGGATCGAGACTGACCGCCGCGCATAACCGATACCCGGCCTTGGGAATGGTTTCGATGAAGCGGGGAGATTTCGGATCATCCCCGAGCGCGCGGCGAAGTTCGGCGATGGCACGCGACAGCACATCATCCTCGACCATGCGACGCTGCCAGACCTCGTCAATCAGCTGTTGCCGGCTAAGCACATCCGGCGCGGCCTGGGCCAGACGCCAAAGCAGTTGCGACAAACGGCGCGGCAATCGCTGGCACTCGCCCTCGCGCCAGAGTTCATGGCTGCGCGGGTCGAAACGGCAGTCGCCAATCAGCACAGGTGAAAGCTCGGTACTCGCCGGCATCAGCGCTCACGCATAGTGGATCCCGCTCCATCGTACCGCCTCATGGCGGACGACTGCAGTTCGGCCGGCTGGATGCGGCAAGCGGAATGCCTTCACGGCTCTGCCCACCGCCGCCGAGTACCGAGCGTTCCTGCCAATTGCCGCATCGCGCGTGCTGCTGCGCACGGCACCAGCTTCGGACACCAGTGGCACGGCGCGCTTCCCTCCAGTGCGCGTCGTCTGCAAGCCCGCTCGATGCATCCGTTCAATCCGTCGAACGGAGAAAGAATGGATGTTTTGATCCGTGTACTGGAGCCGGCAGGAGCCGCAATCTGGAGCTCCCTGAGGAGACCCACAATGCGCATCCTGATTTTGATTGGCCTGTTGTTGCTTGCAAGTCTGGAGTCCACGGCACAGTCCGGTTGCAATGCCGGGCGCGCCCTGGTCAGTGGCTACTACAGCAATGTCCACGTCTACGATGCCTGCACCGGCGCGTTCGAACGTGTGCTCGACAACAACGGGCGGATCAGTGGCGCACAGGCCGTGTGGCCACGGCCGGACGGCCGCGTCTATGTGGTCAGCGAAAACAATGGTCGCATTCTGCGCTATCAATCCAGCAGCCTTGCCTACCTTGATACCTTTATCGACACCGGCGCTGGATTCAAGCCGACCGGCATTGCCTTCGGACCCGATGGAGATATTTACGTTGCCGGCTTCGATGCCGATGAAGTGCGCCGCTACGACGGCCAGACCGGCGCGCTGAAATCCACTCCGGTCGCTGCCCGCGCGGGCGGCTTGGACGGCCCCGACAATGGCATGACCTTCGGTCCGGACGGCAAGCTCTATATCCCCGGTTACTACAGCAACAATGTGCTGCGCTATGACCCGGCAACGAATAACCTCAGCACCTTCGTCGCGGCCGGCAGTGGTGGCCTGCGTCACACCCGCGCCATTCTGTTCGAGCCCGGCAACGCCAGCGTATTGGTGAGCAGCGAAGGCAGCAGCCAGATCCTGCGTTTCAATGCCGGCAGCGGCGCCCTCATGGGTACCTTCGCCTCCCTGCCCTCGCCCGCTGGCATGAACTACACCGGGGATGGTCGGCTCCTGGTCGCGACCAATAGCACCGTCGTGCAGGTGGTCAATGCCAGCACGGGCGCGGTCCAGGGATTTCTTTTCCCGATCAGTGCGGGCGGTGGCCTGCAGGGTTCAACCTATGTCGCGACCATGCAGCCCAAGGTCGAGCTCAGCCAGGTCGGCACCCAGTACTGGCTGATTGGTGCTGGCCAGGTCAATGGTCGAACCATCGAATTCGATCTGCTTTCGGCCACCGGCACCCAGTTCGGCGATGCCTTTCGTCCGGCCGATGTCGTGCGCAAGCGTTGGGGAAGCATCCGCATCGCATTCACCAGTTGCGAGCGCGCTGACTTCAGCTGGAGTTCGAGCGGCGCTGAGTCAGCAGGTTTCGGCGTCGGTGGCTACGTTTTGCAATTGCTGGTCGGCACGGCGTTCACCGATGCCTGCAAACTGCTGCCGTTCGACCAGGTCAGCGGCAGCGACTTCATGAATGGCACTTGGTATGGCGGCAGCAGTCGCAGCGGAGAAGGCCTGCTGATCACGGTCAATGCCAGCGGACTGGCGACGGTTGCGCTGTTCACCCATCAGCCTCTGCTGTACTGAGTTCGCAGCAGATGCGGTTTCGGGCGGCGGGGCCGGCGCTCTATCCACAAGCCCGTTCCTGAGCCGGGCAGTGACGTCAGATTCCCGGCGGTGACAAAAACGCGCGTTGCAGACTATGCTGGCTGCCGTGAATCCCGAAAAAACACCGCCAGAGCGCACCGACGCCGAGTTGCAGCAACACTGGAACCACGCCTACCTGCAAAAGGGCGCGCACCAGGTCAGCTGGTTTTCTCAGCACCTGGAATGTTCGCTCGCTCTGCTCAAGTCGGCTGGCCTGACTGCGCGCAGCAGGCTGATCGATGTCGGGGGCGGCGCGTCGCATTTGGTCGATGACCTGCTCGCCCTGGGTCTGGACGATATCCTGATCCTCGATCTCTCCGAACATGCGCTGGCGCTGGCCCGCACACGCCTGGGCGATACTGGCGAACGCGTGCACTGGCAGGTTGCTGATGTGCGGACTGCCAAACTCGATGGCGGTCAATACGATTTCTGGCACGACCGTGCCGTGCTGCATTTTCTCCATGCGCCGGAAGATCTGCATGATTATGCTGCTCAGGTGCGGCTGGCCCTCCGCCCCGGTGGTCACGCGGTGATCGGCGGCTTTGGGACGGATGGGCCCGAACGCTGCAGTGGGCTCCCAGTGGCGCGGCGCAGCGCAGAGGACATCGCACGGACCCTGGGATCAGAATTCGAACTGCTCGATCAGCGCCGTGAACAACATCTGACCCCAGCCGGCGCCAGCCAGTCCTTTGTCTATGCGCTGCTGCGCCGGCGCTGATTCTGGGCCAGCACGCGCACCACACGCAGGGCTATAGACGCAACTGTAAGAATGCGCAGGTGCGCATTGATTCGGTCGGGCCAATACTGGCGTAGGCCGAATCGTACTGCGCGCGCGCTTCGACCGACCCCGGCCATCGACGCGCTTCGCAAGGAGTTACCCATGCACACGATCGATCGGCGCCGCTGGATGTTCGCCGTATTGCTCGCGGGAATCCTCACCGGATGCTCAAAGGCGCCGGACCAGACGGCAAATCCAACGCCGGCAGCGGCCGTCGACAGCGCCGTCGCTGCAACGAATGATCCGGCCGACGCAGTGACGAAGCGACTGTGCCCGGCGCAAGCACCCTGTGGCGACAGTTGCTCAAATCAACCCTATGTGGACAACGACTGCTGGACCACGGCACATGGCGTCGCCGCCGCCAACATCGTGGTCAGTCCCAGCGGAGATCCGCAGAAATCCAGCAATATGCTGATGTGTGATTCCGGCCCCTACGCCCTGTGCTTCTATTCGGGCCCACCGATGGCAACCGGGATCAATGCTGACAATCAGGCCCTGCCCTGTGTGGTGGATGAATCGGGCGACACTGCAAGCTGTTCGTGCCAGTACTACGGCTCGGGAATCTCCTACGTCGATATCAACGGGATCATCAACCAGAACGCCTGGTACGAGACCGTGCAGCAATGTGGCCATGATGGCGCAGGCTGCGCAAATATGGCGGCCTGCGGCAGCGGCCCGGGCGCATCACCCTCGGCCTGCGGGCTACCCGAAGCCAAGGTCTGCGCCTATGTCCGCGATCAGAACGCGGATCAAGCCGCGCAATCTCTGGTGCCTGGCTACGACGTTATCTCGACCTTCAGCCTGGCCATGGCAAAGGACTACGACATGAGCGCGGTCACGCCCTGCGACGGCGACTATCTGGGCTGCATGACCGCGCCCTGCAGATTCGCGGCGGGCACGGATGCGCCGGCCGATGGATCGATTGTGCAGTGCGACTGCCCGATTGCTCGCGGGCCATTCCAGATTGGCCAGACCACCCCACCGGGCCAGTCCGACCTGGAAATCAGCTGCGCGATCCCGCCGGGCAGCTACGGTGCGCAATACCTGTGGTCGGCGGCGAGAACGGTGAAACATGGCAACCCCGAACTGAATTATTGAAGTCTGCTGCGTTCGGCGTGGCGCCAATGGCTGTGATTCAAGGCGGATTTGTCAGCGCACGAGCGCCCGAACGGGCGCGCCTCAGCGTCGCACATCGAAATGACCACGACCGACGAATGCGGCGACGTCGGTCGCCGAAACCAGATTGAAATCACCGGGGACCGAGTGCTTCAGACAGGCCGCACCGAGTCCGAAGTGAAGACAATCAGGGTCGTTCATTCCTGTGATCAAGCCATGTAGTACACCAGCGGCGAAGGCATCCCCGGCGCCGATCCGATCGACGATCGGCGATATCTCATACGATGACGTCGCGTGCAAATTTCCTTCACGCGTCGCCATCAACGCCGACAGCGCGTGATGGTCAACACTGTGCTGCACGCGCGCGGTCGCGCAGAAGCGGCGGAGATTCGGGAACGCGGCGAATGCCGCCGCTGCGGCGTGGGCGAATTGCTGCTGCGCTGTCCCTTCGTCGGTGCGGGTGCCGAGCACAACTTGCATGTCGCGGTGATCGGCGAAGATGATATCGGCCTGCTCAATCAAGCGACGCAGCCAATGCGCCGCATCGCCATTCCAGGTTTGCCAAAGCTTGGCGCGGAAATTTCCGTCAAATGATATGGACAAGCCGGCCGCGCGCGCGCGACGCGCCAGCTCGATGGCAGCTTCGGCAGCGCCCGCCCCCAGCGCCGGCGTCACGCCGGATAGATGCAACCATTTGGCGCCATCAAACGTCGATGGAAGTTGTGTGGACTCGATCCGCGAAAATGCGGAATCGGCTCGATCGTAGAGCACCTCACTGGGCCGATGAATGGCACCGGGCACAAGAAAATACAGACCCATGCGGCCCGGCGCTGTGATGACAGCTGAGGTATCCACCCCATGACGGCGAAGTTCGCCAACTGCGGCCGCGCCGAGTGGGTTGTCTGGCACGACGCTGAGCATGCGTACAAGATGACCGAACCGCGCCAGCGAAACCGCGACGTTGGCCTCGGCGCCGCCGATATGCACCTCCAGCGTGGGAGATTGCAGCAGAAACTGCCGGCCCGGCGCGCTGAGGCGCAGCAGCAATTCACCAAAACAGATGATCGATTTGCTCATCACGACTCCTCAATCCCGATCAAGAATTTTTTCGCCACTGGCCTGCCGTAGTGCTGATGATGCCGCTTTGGCGCCAGACTGCGGTGCGTTTTGTGCGCTTCATTTTGCGATGCTGCGCTGCACAATGCACTTATGGAGACAGCCATTGATGTCCCGAACCTGCGTGCAGCCTTGACTGGCAAATGATTGAATGTCCCGGACGCTCGGACAAACCGCGCCAGAATTGCCTCTTGCTGCTGCGCTGCGCTGTTTGTTAGCCTTTTGTCCACCGGTGTCATAGATCGAGTTTTACGCCAATTGCTACCGGTGTCAAAATTGGCCCCACACCGACACGAATCGCACGTCCCGATCATGGACTACAGGAGGGTTCCTCGTGAGTCACTCAGCAAGTACAACAAATGCGCCCACTCGTGCGGCCTTGTCCGCCGCCATCCTGATTGCGCTCTATGGCTTCAGCCCAGCGCTACGGGCGCAATCCCCGAATCAGGCGGACAGCCCGGAAGCCGAAGCCACCGAGCCGTCATCGAAGGACGCCGAGGACGCCACCGAACTATCGACTGTCGTGGTGACCTACAAGGCGAGCCTGCAGGTGGCGCTGGACAACAAGCGCGAAGAGCGCGGCCAGATCGATTCCATCGTCGCCGAGGACATCGGCAAGTTTCCCGACCTCAATCTTGCGGAGTCGCTGCAACGAATTCCCGGCGTGTCGATTACCCGCGACGCTGGTGAAGGTCGCAATATTTCGGTGCGCGGTCTCGGTCCGGACTTTGCGCGCGTGCGCATCAATGGCATGGAAGCGCTGACCACGACCGGCGGCACTGACAGTTCCGGCGGCGCCAACCGCGGTCGTGGATTTGACTTCAACGTGTTTGCCTCCGATCTGTTCAACAGTGTGACGGTGCGCAAAACCGCCTCCGCCGATGTCGACGAAGGCTCGCTTGGTGCCACGGTGGACTTGCAGACCGCGCACCCGTTCGACTACGACGGATTCACCTTCGTGACATCCGGCCAGGTTGGCTACAACGATCTCTCCAACGATTCCGATCCGCGCGGCGCGATGCTGATCAGCAATACTTTTGCTGACGGCACAGTCGGCGCACTATTGTCGATGGCCTATACCGATCGTTCACTGATCGAACAGGGTCATAGCACCGTGCGTTGGGACCGCGGCAACAGTAGCGGCGGATTCGCTGCCGCATCACCATACACAGCGGCCTTGGGCGCCGATGTGTACCACCCGCGAATTCCGCGCTACGGCGACCTCGAACACGATCAGCAACGCCTCGGTATCACCACTGCGCTGCAGTTCGAACCCAACCCGGGCACGCTGTTCACCTTTGATGGACTGTATGCCAAGTTCGATGCCGAGCGCACCGAGAATTTCCTCGAAGCCGTTTCGTTCAGCCGCACCGGCGCCGGCAAGCCGCAGACCATCGTGCTGGACGGATCGATTTCGGCCAACGGCAATCTGGAGTACGGACTGTTCGACAATGTCGATGTCCGCTCGGAGACGCGATTCGACGTGCTCGAAACCAGCTTCACCCAAGTCAGTCTGGACTTCGCCCAGGAAATTGGCGACAACGTAGAGCTAAACGCCCTCGTCGGCAGCGCACGTTCGTCCTTTGACAATCCCATCCAGACCACGGTCACACTGGACCATGCCGACGCCGATGGCTACAGCTGGGATTATCGTGGCAATAATCGTCAGCCGATCATCAACTATGGCTTCGACGTCACCGATCCGAACAACTGGACCTTCGCGCCAGGCTTGTCGGAAATACGGCTGCGCCCGCAGACCACAGACAACGATTTCACGACAGTCGAGTTCGACCTGAGCTGGCAGGTCAACGACGCGTTCCGGGTGCGCGGCGGTGTCGACTGGAAACAGTATGAATTCGCTACGACGGAGCGCCGACGTGCCTCCGAAACCGCAGTACCGACACTGCCCGCTGGCACCACGCTGGCCATGCTGACCCAGGTGTTCAATACCAGCTCGCTGGGTGGCGGCATCAATCGCTGGTTGATACCCGACATCGATGCCTTCAACGAAGTGTTCGGCATCTACAGCAACACCGGTACTTTTGCGCTGTCAGATTCGGTAGCAAGCGTGCGCGGCAACAATCGGTCGGTGACCGAGAAAGACAACGGCCTGTGGATTCAAGGAGAATTCGACAGTGAAATGTTCGGTCGGCCCTTGCGCGGTGACTTTGGTGTCCGCTACGTGCGCACCGATCAATCCTCGACCGGTTTCGCCCTGGTTGGCGGCCAACAGGTTGGATTGACAGTTGATCGCGACTACACCGATACGCTGCCGTCATTGAATCTGGTCTGGGAAGCCGGCGACGATTTTCTGATCCGATTCGGCGCCGCCAAGGTGGTAGCGCGACCGGGTCTGGGCAATCTGACACCCGGCGTTTCGGTTTCAGTCAGTGGTGGCTCGCGCACTGTGACCGGCGGCGACCCACTGCTCGATCCCTTCCGTGCGACGACCGCGGATCTCAGCTTCGAGTGGTATTTCGCCGAGCAATCTCTGCTCGGTCTGGCCCTGTTCTACAAGGACATCGACAGCTTCGTTCAGACCTCACGCGAAACCCGTCCGTACAGCAGCTCGGGTCTTCCAGCCAGTTTGCTTGAAGGCACCGGCGCGTCGGTCAATGACGACTTCCAGTTCAACGTTCCGGTCAACACGCCTGGCGGAAAACTTGAAGGTCTGGAGCTCAGCTGGCAGCAGCCGTTTAACTTTCTACCACAGCCCTTCGATGGATTCGGTGCGATCTTCAACTACACCTATGTCGATTCGAAGATCCAGTACGTAACCTCGGCCGGTGTCGCTTCGCTGCGCACCGATCTGGTTGGCCTCTCCAACAATGCGTACAGCGTGACTCTGTACTACGAACGTGAGCGCTTCAGCATCAGGGCATCCTCGACCTATCGCGACGACTATCTGACGAACGTGCCGGGACGCAACAACAATGACATGGAAGGCACGATCGGTACGCGCAATTTCGATGTCTCGGCCACCTGGAGGCTGACCGACAATATGGATCTGACCTTCGAAGGGATCAACCTCACCGACGAGGCCAACGATCAGTACGTGGATTCGGTCGGTGACCGCGCCTCGGTGTATCACTTCACCGGACGTCAGTACCTGGCAGGCTTCCGCTACAAGTTCTAGCCCAGCAGGCGCCGCGGTGGTCGGGATCGCCTCCCCGACCCCGGCCACCACGGCGCTCTGCATCGTCACCCTGGCAAGCCGCTGGGCGCACAAGAGCTGCGCCCTCGGAGCGCCTTGTGTTGGAGAAACTGGATGAGTCGCTCCGCAAGGCATGCCAGAACGAGCGCGGTGCTTTTCAGCTCGCATGCAAGCAGGCACGCGCACGGCTGCGTCTCCTCAGCCGGGACGTCCAGGGCGCGACACGCCGCCTATTCAACCCGACAAAGACTGAGGTGCTAAGTGCAACGGCGACAGGTGCTGCGCATCGCACACTCCCTCGGCGCGTTGTGGCTCGCCGCAAAAACTGTTTCGCTGCAGGCGCGCGCAAGCGGTGATGCACTGGTCACCGCGCGACCGCAGGCGCGCAATCACTACAACAGTGTCGGGGCGGCAATCGATGCCGCTCCGGCACAATCGCGCGGTCCCTACCGAATCAGCATCGAGGCCGGTCGTTGGCACGAGAAGCTCGTGATCAACAAACCCGATATCCATCTGATCGGTCATGACCGTCGCCGCAGCGTGCTGAGCTTTGATGCCGCGGCCGGGATGCCCGGGTCGGACGGCCTGCCTTGGGGTACCAGCGGCTGTGCCAGCGTCATCGTGCGCGCCGAGGGCTTTCGAGCAGAGAACCTGACGATCGAAAATCGCTTCGACTACATCAAACACCTCTACGATCCCGCGTTTCAACCGATTGGCGGCAATGGCCTGCAGGCTGTCGCCCTGATGCTTGATCACGGTGCCGATCGCAGCGTGGTCTCCGAAGTTGATTTTGTCGGCCATCAGGACACGCTGTTCGTCGATCAAGGCCGCAGCCTGTTCCGCAATTGGCGGATCAGTGGCAGCGTCGACTTCATCTTCGGTGGCGGACGCGCGCTGTTCTCGCACTGCACGCTGCTGTCGCGGTATCGCCCTGGCAAACCGAGGCAGGGGTACATCGCAGCACCGAGTACCCAGCGCCGGCACAGCGGCGGTCTGCTGTTCGATCGCTGTCGCCTGCAGCGCGAATCCGAGGTTCCCGATGGCAGCGTGTCGCTCGGCCGCGCCTGGCGTCCAACGCACCGATTCGCCGACGGCAACTATGGTGATCCGGATGCAATCGGCAGTGTCCTGTTCAGCCGCTGCTGGATGGATGCCCACATCGACAAACAGGGATGGGACGCTATGGCCTACACCACCCGCGATGGCAGCCGACAATTGCTCGAACCCGCCGGTGCGCGACTGTACGAACATCACAGTCGCGGCCCCGGCGCCCTGCAGTCGGAGCAGCGGCGTTGGTTGCCCGAGCGCGACCCCGCCTTGCACGATGCCGAAGACTTGTTCGCCGACTGGCAGCCGGAATCATGAGGGCGCGCAGTCAACCCTCAGCGCAGGGGCTCACGCCGCGGCAAGGGCTTGAGCGGTTCCATGTTGTCGAGATTCCAGGCGGCGGGAACAAACGCCTGACGGGTTTCGGCATGTTGTGGGTAGCCACCGACCTCCTGTTCACTGTCGATGATGCTGCCACGACCTTCGATCGTGTCTGCAACAATTCGACGATCGATATCGTCGCGATCCCAGGGGCGCGCACCCGCTTGGGCAACGACAGCGTCCTGCACCGACAGCGCCGCAATCAGGGTGACTCCGAACGGCAAGGCCGGCGCGACGTTGAACGTGCTCAGGCCGAGCGGCGCAGTACTGTAACGACCGAACTGCGGCAGCTTCTCGCCGAGGCGATCGACCGCAATATTATCGTCCGCGTAATAGCGCAGTGGCCCGGAGCCGCCGACCATCATCATCGCCAGCGGCTCGGTCGACGGGCCGGCACGCAGGACATTGCCGCGCACCACCATCTCGCCCTGGCTGTATACGCGGCCCTGCCATTCCTCAGCGATCAGGTTGTAGTGCATGCCCCGCTGGCCCGGGTTGTAGATCAGATTGTTGATGACCTGGCCACGGGCACCGCCCTTGAACATGGGATTTCGCTCGTAGTTGTGCGCATACAGATTGCCGACGATCAGGATATCGCTGACGTGATCGTGGATCAGCGATCCCTTGGAATGTTCGCCTTTGCCGTGGCTCGAATGCGCCAGACCCTCGGCAATCAGATTGTTGCTGAAGGTGATGCGCCGCGAGGCTTCGGCCATCCAGCTGGCCTCGTCTTCGCCGACAAAACGCGTGCTCGATGCAGAAAGATTCTCATCGGTTGCCCAGGTCAACGAGCAATGATCGATGATCACATCACGCGCGCCGCGGACCGTGGTGATCGCATCGAAATCCACCCCGCTGCGCTTGCCGGCCCCCGCCTCACCCGGACGCACCCGGATATGTCGAATCACCACATCATGGGTGGCGACGATCAATCCGCCGCGAATGAGCGTGATGCCGGGCATCGGCGCGGTCTGGCCGGCCACCGTCACGAAGGGCTCTTCGATGCGCACTTCACGGCGGTCCAGATCGATTACACCGGCCACTTCGAAGACCACGGTTCGAGGCCCCTTGGCCTGCAGTGCAGCCAGCAGCGATCCCGGTCCATTCGCCGCGAGCGTGGTGACACGAATGATTTTTCCAGCGCGACCGCCGGGCGTATGCGCGGCCCAACCCTGTGCGCCAGGAAACGCGATCGGGTCCGCCGAGGGCGATGGCTGGGCCAGCGCAACGACATTTACAATCAGCAGCAATCCGGCCGGAAGCCATCGTGCAATGACGCGAAGACCGCGTTGAATCGATCCGTGATCGCGCGAATCTCGAGCGCCGAACTCCACTGTCAATCCCCTGCCGTACTTGCTCATGACGCCCTCCTGTTTGCCATTCGTTGCAGAAACCAAGCTTGCAGCATGGTCATACCCGATGTAAATGACACCGGTTTCCTTGATACCATGTCACGGCCGGATCCGGTAGGCCGAACTGATTGCAGCGCGGCCTGCAAAGGGAGCAGCAAGTGAACGCCAGCGCGCCATCCATCCCCACATCTTCGGGACCGAACGCCGAGATTGCAGCGCGTCTGGTGCGTGCCCGTCGCGAGGCGCGTGCCCTGCCGGGCTTCCCCGGCGTGCTGCCCACGTCACTGCAAGCGGCTTACGCCTGCCAGGATGCAGCCATCGCGCTCTGGCCCGATCATATTGCCGGCTGGAAAGTGGGCTACATCAGCCCGGCGCGTCGCGATTCCGACGGCGATGACCGTGTCACCGGACCGATCTTTCGACGCGCCGTCTGGATCGACCAGCCAGGCCAGTGTCTCGATTTCCCTGCCTTTGTCGGTGGGTTCTGCGCGGTCGAAGCGGAATACGTGTTTCGCCTGGGCGCCGACGCACCGGCGGGCAGACTGCATTGGGAACCGGACGAAGCCGCCGATCTTGTTGCCGCTTTGCACATCGGCGTAGAAACCGCAGGGAGTCCGATGGCGATGATCAACGAACTTGGCCCCTGCGCCGTAGCAGCTGACTTCGGCAACAACGCCGGACTCATCCTCGGTCGCGAAATTCCTGACTGGAAAAATCTGTCCGAAGCCGACCTCCGCTGCTCATGCAGAATTGAAGGACGTGAGGCTGCGCTCGGTGGTGCCAGCAGCATTCCAGGTGGCCTGCGTGCGGCACTGGCGTTCGCACTCGGCCGTTGCGCACGACGCGGCCTTCCCATGCGAAGCGGCATGCTGATTACGACCGGCGCAGCTACCGGCATCCACGACATCGTTCCCGGTGAGTCGGCGCGGATCAGTTTTGGGCCCTGGGGCGACATCGATTGTCGCGCGATCGCAGCCGTCGCTGACGTATCGCTGGAGCCGGCACGATGAGGCGTCGCGACCTGATGTTGGGCATGGCTGCGCTGAGCACGCAACTGGGTTGTCAGCGTTCGCTCGAAACGGATGCGGCACTCGCATTGACGGCAAGCGATGTGCATCCCGCGCAGTATCCGACCGTGCTGGCCGTGCGCTGGATCGGCGAGCAGCTCCAATTGAAAACCCAAGGTCGCATCATCCTTCGCCAATATCACTCGGGGCAATTGGGACGCGAGTCCGACGCCATCGATATGGTGCGGCTCGGCGTTCTCGATCTGACCCGTGTCTATTCCGGCGCGCTCAACAACACCTTTCCATTGACCGCCGCGCTCTGCCTGCCGTTTGCTTTCGATTCCGTCGCGCATTTGCGTGGTGTACTCGATGGTCCGGTCGGTGCCGAGGTGCTGGCTGATTTTGAACGCCGCGATCTGATCGGCCTGGCGATCTACGACAGCGGAGCGCGCTGTTTCTACAATGCGCGCCGACCGGTGCGCCAACCGCAGGATCTGCATGGCATGAAGCTGCGGGTGCCGGCCTCGGATATGTTCCTGAACCTGCTGCGTGGGTTCGGTGCGAACCCAACACCACTTGCCTATGGCGCAGTCTATTCCGCGCTGGAAACCCGATTGATCGACGGGGCGGAGAACAACCTTCGCAGCTTCCATGCCAGCCGCCACTTCGAAGCGGCGCGCTACTGGTCGCAGAGCGAGCACAGCTACGCACCGGACATGCTGGTGATCTCAAAGCGCCGCCTGCTTGCCCTCGAACCCGACGATCAACAGTTGTTGCGTCAACTGGCCAAGGAATCTGTCGCCGTCATGCGCCGGCTATGGGACGAAGGTGAAGCCCAAGCGCGTGCCGCCATCACCGCTGCCGGAGTTGAACAGGTTGGTGTTGATGTCGCCGCGTTCAGAGCAGCGGCGCAGCCCGTGGTTACAAGCTATCGGCAAGACTCGGACATCGATCGCTTGTATCGATCAATCAGGGAGCAATCCCCGTCATGACAGTGATGACATCGGACCAAACGACTGCCGCTTCCCGGCGATGGTCGCACCGGCTCGCAAGATGGACGCTGATGGCGGCCGGCGCCGCCCTGATCGGCCTGGTACTCGTGCAGTCCTGGCAGGTCTACGCGCGCTATGTGCGCAATGATTCGCCGGCTTGGTCCGAGCCGCTGTCACTGCTCTTGCTGTGCACGACGATGAGCCTCGCCGCTGCCGCGGGCGTGCACAGCCAGAGCCACTTCAGCTTCCAATTGCTGGCCGAAGCGCTACCCGCGCGAATTCAGCGCGTAGTCCAGGGCCTGCGGAACCTGCTGGTTGCTGCGCTCGGCGCCTGCCTGGCGAACTGGTCCTGGCAATTGCTGGTGGATGGCTGGGCGATCGACCAGGCCGGCATCGCGTTGCCGCAGAGCGCCGCGTATGCACCGCTCTCCCTCGGTGGGCTGTTGATGCTGGTGTTCGCACTCGATCATGTCTGGGCGCTGTGGCGCACAGATTCGGGGAGTGCGTAAGCATGGCCATTGCCCTGCTCTTCCTGGTCTTTGCGGTTCTGCTCGCGATTGGATTGCCGGTCGCGTTCGCTCTGGCCGCGGCCAGTCTGGCGACTTTGCTGTACCTGGATATTCCCGGCATCGTGCTAGCTCAACAGACCGCAGCGGGTGCTGGCAGCGCGACCCTGATCGCCATTCCACTGTTCATTTTCGCCGGAGAAATCATGCTCCGCGGTGGACTGTCGGAACGCCTGATTGCGCTGGCTTCGGCCCTGGTTGGTCATGTGCGCGGCGGACTCGGTCAGGTCAGTGTGCTGTCTTCGCTGTTCTTTGGCGGCGTATCCGGCTCGGCAATCGCCGACGTGTCGGCGGTCGGTGGCGCGATGATTCCGCAGATGGTCAAGCGCGGCTTTGATCGAGACTTTGCCGTCAATGTCAGCGTGACTGCGGCCCTGGTCGCCCTGCTGGTACCGCCCTCGCACAATCTCATCCTGTACTCGGCGGCGGCCGGTGGGGGCTTGTCGATTGCCGATCTGTTTGCTGCGGGAGTTGTTCCGGCGCTGTTGATGACGCTCGCCTTGATGATCGCCGGCTGGCTGGTCGCGCGTCGCCGCGGCTACGTCGTGGAAGTCTTCCCCGGAATGCGGATCGTCCTGCTCCGCCTGGTCTCGGCGCTGCCGGGACTGCTGCTGGTGGCGATGATTTTTCTTGGCATACGCGCCGGCATTTTCACCGCCATCGAAAGCGCTGCGGTGGCCGTCGCCTATGCGCTGCTGCTGACCGCATTGGCCTACCGTAGCCTCGCCTTGCGTGCCTTTCTCGACGCTGTACTTTCGGCGACGCAAACCACGGGCATGATCCTGTTCGTGATTGCGGCGGCGAGTGTGTTCGGCTGGTTGCTGGCCTTTCTGCAGGTGCCCACGGCGGCGGTCGAAGCCCTCCAGGGCATCGCACATTCTCAAGCAACCGTGCTGTTGCTCATTGTCATCATCCTGCTCGCGCTCGGCACCTTCATGGATCTGGCGCCGATGATCCTGATCTGCACGCCGATCTTTCTGCCGGTGGCGCGCGCCTACGGCATCGATCCGCTGCATTTCGGCGTGGTGCTGATCCTGGCCGGGGGCATCGGACTGGTCACGCCGCCGGTCGGATCGGTGCTGTTCGTCGGCGCAGCGATCGGCCAGATCGACGTTGCCAAGACCCTGAAGACGATCTGGCCATTCTGGCTGGCTGCACTCGCCGTGCTGCTTCTGGTGTCGTTTATACCCGGCCTCTCGCTGTGGCTGCCTGCGGTGCTGCGATGAGTTCCGCGTCAGGAGTGCACGCAGCCCAGTCCAGGCAGATTACACTCGTCAAATGAATAGTCCGCGCAAAGCAAGCCGCAAAGCCATCAAGCCAACGCCGCCGCCGGCAACGGCGACCGTAGTTCAGAAATCGGTTGGCTCAGCGATGCCTGCAGTCGGAAAAAGCACAATCAATGATGTAGCGCGTCTGGCCGGCGTTTCCAAAAAAACGGTATCGCGGGTGATCAATGATTCGCCCCTGGTGCGCCCGGATACGCGCGAGCGTGTGCAGGCACTGATGCAGCAGATTGGCTACGCGCCCGACCCGCAGGCGCGTGGATTGGCCTTTCGCCGCTCGTTCCTGATTGGCCTGGTCTACGATAATCCGACCGCGCAATACATCGTCAACATGCAATACGGCGCGCTCGATGCGCTGCGCAATACCGGATTCGAATTAGTCGTGCATCCCTGTGACAGCAAGAGCGAAGGCTATATCCAGGGCATCCGCGCCTTCGTGCAACGGCAGAAACTATTCGGCGTGATCCTCATCCCACGCGTATCGGAAGACCAGGATCTCGCCGATGCCCTGCGCGACATGGAGGTCCGCTACGTGCGCATCGCCTCGATCGCGCTGGACGAACCCTCGCGGATGCTTCAGACCCACGACCGCCTCGCCGGCGTCGAGGTCGCCAATTACCTCGAATCATTGGGTCACCGGCATCTCGCTCTGATCACCGGTCCGCATCGCTACCGTTCGTCCATCGAACGCGGCGGCGGATTCATCGACGGGCTGGCCAAGCGCGGAATTCAACTGGCGACCGATTGCGTCTATGAGGGCGGCTATACCTTCGAGTCCGGCGTCGCCGGTGCCGAACGCCTGCTGCAGAGAACGCCGCGCCCCACGGCGATATTTGCCTGTAACGATGAGATGGCAGCCGGCGTCTACAAGGCGGCATTGCGCATGGGCCTTTCTATTCCCGGCGACCTTTCGGTGGTCGGGTATGACGACAGTCCGCTCGCTTCGCAGCTGTGGCCGGCGTTGTCGACGATCCACTTGCCGATTCGCGATCTGGGTCGCCAGGCCGCGCAAATCCTGCTTGCCGGCGAGCCGGCACTGCGTGGACCGCGACCGGCACCCAGCATGGCGGTCACCCCGCATCTGAGCGTGCGCGATTCCTGCCAACCGCCGAAGGGCTGAATCAGCACCGGCTACTCGCATTGGCGCGAAGCAATTGACACCGGTTACCATAACGTCAACGAATATCGACCAGACCTGTCCAGATCGACGCAAGGAGTAGACCGTGTTCCAGAAAACTTTCCATGCCACCCACCCCGACATGATGGCCGGCGCCAGCAATGATCAGTTGCGCGAGCGCTATCTGGTGACTGAGCTGTTTGTCGCCGACAGCGTGCGTCTGAACTACAGCCACAATGAGCGCTTCGTCATCGGCGGAGCGGCACCGGTCAACACAAGCGTCAGCCTGCCCGTACAGACCGAGCCGGCCAGCGCCGCCGGTCAGCCCTTCCTGGTCCGCCGCGAACTGGGCGTGGTCAATGTCGGCGACGGCCCCGGCACGGTCACCGTTGACGGCAAGGCCTACGCGTTGAAGCAACGCGATGGACTGTACATACCCATGGGCAGTGACAAGGTCGAGTTCTCCTCGGACGATGCTTCCGCGCCGGCACGATTCTATCTCGCCTCAACACCGGCGCATGCGCGCCACGAGACAGTGCATATTTCGATCGACAAGGCGGTGCCCTTGGAGCGCGGCGCGCTGGAAACTTCGAACGAGCGCACGATCTATCAATACATTGTTCCGGCCACCTGCAAGTCCTGCCAGTTGCTGCTCGGAATGACACTACTCAAGACCGGCAGTGTCTGGAACACGATGCCGCCGCATCTGCATGATCGCCGTTCTGAAATCTATTTCTATTTTGGCCTGGGTGCTGACGAACGCATCTTTCATTTCATGGGTGAGCCAGATGCAGCGCGCCATCTGGTCGTCGCCAATGAGCAGGCGGTGGTCTCACCGCCCTGGTCCATCCATATGGGTTCGGGCACCCGCAACTACGGATTCATCTGGGCAATGGGCGGTGAGAATCTCGATTACACCGATATGAAGGTTCTGGATATCTGTCAGCTCAATTAGAGGTTCCGGATGATTCTCGATCAGTTCAAACTCAACGGTCGCGTCGCCCTTGTCACTGGCGCCAATACCGGGCTCGGCCAGGCAATTGCGCTGGCGCTGGCCGAGGCCGGAGCCGACATCGTGGCCTTGGGGCGCAGCGCACCCGATGAGACGATGGCGGCGGTCCAGGCGAGCGGTCGAACCTGTCATTGGGTCGAGGGCAGTCTCGATTCGAACGCCATCATTCCAGTCGCGCTGGAAGCTGCTGTCGCGAAGTTCGGCAAGCTGGACATTCTGGTCAACAACGCGGGCACGATACGGCGTAATGCGGCCGTGGATTTCAGCGAGGAAGACTGGGATGCGGTGATGGGCGTCAATCTCAAGAGTGCGTTTTTTCTGTCACAGGCATTCGCGCGTCATCTGCTGGCAACTGCTCGACCCGGCAAGATCATCAATATCGCTTCGATGCTGAGCTTTCAGGGTGGCGTCAGGGTGGCGAGTTACACCGCCAGCAAATCCGGCCTGCTCGGCCTGACTCGCCTGCTCGCCAACGAATGGGCTGCGCATGGCATCAATGTCAATGCGATCGCGCCGGGTTATTTTGTTACCAACAACACGACGGCCCTGCGCGCCGATGAACAACGCAATCGCGACATCCTGGCACGCATCCCTGCTGGCCATTGGGGACAGCCCGAAGAACTTGGCGGCGCCGCGGTGTATCTGGCCTCGGCCGCATCCAACTATGTGCATGGCAGCGTGCTCGCCGTTGATGGCGGCTGGCTGGCGCGATAGTGCGAGCTGCCACGCCGGGCCGGTCTCTCTCTGCGCGCTCCGCAGAGCGCGCGATGGCGCAATTCAGCAACGTCACTGCGACGGCGCGAGGCGTTGCCGCAACCGATGCCGCGTAGCACCCGAGTAGTTGGCGAGGACACCGGGTGTCACCGCGCTGTTGGTATAGCTCGCCGCCCAGAAGCCCATGACGGGAAGACCCAGCAGGCGTCGACCGGAGCGATCCGGGCGCATGATGTGCTGGCCGATGCTCCCGCCCTGCCCATATCGGGTCGTACCCTCGGCGCTGTAGAGATTGACCCGCAGGCGGCCATCATGAATGCCAAGGTGCCATTCTCCGGGATAGGCAGGATTGTCCACCCCTGCGGCCACCATGATTGAAAGTTCAGATCCGAGGATGGCTGTGCCCGTGCCATCGGGCGTCGGCTGATTGAAGCGCAGCACAGTCGTCGCCCACGGCAACGCTTGCGGCGTCACCTCCGGGAACGGCGGGCACAGAAACCCACAATTGATCAATGCGTCATAGCGCGGCGTCAGCGGCGAACCCCCGTAGAAGTCACCAGGCTCAGGCGGCGCTCCCTCGCGATCCCAGGCATCGAACGTGGTATCGGCAGATGCCGTGCCGGCACTGTACCGCCGTACAAAAGGCGGAAGTGCCGGCGCGGGCAATCCATTGCTCGTCCGGTCGGCATAGTCGCGCTTGGTCGGAAACGTCAGCACCCATTCCGACTGCGCGCCCGCCGACGCTGATGTCACAAAATCGTTGTACAGCGCTTCTGCGGCGAACAGGGCCGAGACGGCGTCAACGCCCTGGGTGCTCGCCGGATAGTCGAGCTCAAGCCAGGCCCCGTCCACCCATAATTGTGCCCGTGCCGAGTCGGTCTGTGCATCGCTGAGCGCATCGGCGAGATCCGGTGTTGTAAGCTCAGGATGTCGATGCAGGTGCACCGTGCGGAAAGCATCCAGCGCTTCGGCTGCATAGCTCAGCATCGTGCCATTCAGGGCATCGACAATTGCCACGGCGCCATAGAGACCGCCGCCGGGCGCGGTTATGTCAATGTCGGCCTGCTGCACCCAGTAACCTGCATTGCCGGCCCGAGACCATGCATCCACGATGCGCTGGCAGTTTTGCGGCAACACACCTGCCGATGAGGGAGAGGGGTGAATCGAAATATCGCTCAATGAACTCCGCTCACGATCGACCACCTCGCCCATCTCGATCAGCTCGAAATAGCCTTCGGCGGTTCTGCCCAGATCGCCCGGGCCGCCATCGTTTTGAGTTCCGGTGTACTGGTAGTTCAGGAACGGGGCATAGCGGGTGCCATTGCTCAGCACGGGCAGAAGAGAGTTGCCCTTGATCTGGGGAACGGTGCAACTGTTGTCATGGGTAAGCAAGGCCGCGGGCCGCTGGCCGGCCACCGACTCGGGGGACTCGAAGACCGCTGCGGTCCAAGTATCGAATGGACCGAGGTAGAGGTTGAAATGCAAGCCTATGCGACCGTTGCGACCCTCGCGAAAAGCGACGCGGACCGCCTTGCCTTGCTCGCTGGTGTTGACCACACTGACCAAGGTCTGATTGCCGCCGCGTACCGTGTAATAGGGAAAGATCAACACCTGCCCGAGTCCATGGGGGTTGATATGCACGGCCTCTGCGGGTCGGCTGACGACCAGGGCAGCCGAAATCAGTGAGGCCAAAAGCAGCGGCGTAGTTTTCATCGGCAGCGAATCCTCTCCAGTGCGCGTCGACGGCAGCCCGGGAACCCAAGCACAAGAACAGTCGCGCTCTATAGCAGGCGATTGTCGGCAGAACTTTGCGACACCTGATCACAATAATCGCATGCGGATCGATCAATTGGCGTTCAGGCGTCCAGGCGCAGCGCCAGCGCGGGCCGGCGCATCGCATCATCCGTACGCCTCTGCGACAATGCCCGGATGAGCACCGCGACCGTCGCCGAACACACGCCATTGATGAAGCAGTTCTTCCGCGCCAAAGCGGATTATCCGGACACCCTGGTGTTTTTCCGGATGGGCGACTTCTACGAGTTGTTCTACGACGACGCGCGCAAGGCGGCACGACTGCTCGATGTGACGCTGACCCAGCGCGGCCAATCGGCGGGCGCACCGATCCCGATGGCGGGCGTGCCCTACCATGCGGTCGAAGCTTATCTGGCCAAGCTGGTGCGGCTCGGTGAATCCGCTGCGATCTGCGAACAGATCGGCGATCCCGCCCAGGCCAAGGGTCTGGTCGAGCGTCGCGTGGTGCGGGTGATCACGCCCGGCACGCTGACCGATGAAGCCCTGCTCGAAGATCGGCGCGACAATCTGCTGCTCGCGCTCGCCGTGCAAGGCACGCGCTTCGGCCTTGCCTACGCCGATCTGGCAGCAGGTCGATTTGTTCTACTCGAAGCCGACGGCGAAGACGCGCTCGCCGCCGAACTGGCACGACTGCAGCCGGCCGAAACCCTGTTCGATGAATCACAGGCACTGCCGCGCAGCGCGCAGCAGCTGGCCGGCCAGCGCCGCCGACCGCCCTGGCACTTTGATGCCGACAGCGCGACACGCGAACTCGCAGAGTTTTTTGGTACGCGTGATCTCAGTGGTTTTGGCTGTGCGCATAAACGCCTGGCATTGTCAGCGGCGGGCGCCCTGCTCGCCTACCTGAAGGATACGCAGAAGACGGCGCTGCCGCATATCAGCCGGATCAGCGTCGAAGAGGCCGATGAAACCGTGGCTATGGACGCAGCGACACGACGCAATCTGGAGCTTGATGCGCATGCCAGCGGGCGTATCGAACACACCTTGTTCGGCGTACTCGATGCCTGCGTCAGCCCGATGGGTTCGCGACAGCTGCGCCGATGGCTGCATCGACCGTTGCGTGCGCAACAGGCACTGCGCCTGCGTCATCAGGCGCTCGCAGCGCTGATCGATACCAATCGCCATCTCGATCTGCTCGAGCTGCTGCGCGGCGTCGGCGACTGTGAGCGGATCAACGCCCGCATCGCGCTGCGCTCGGCAAGGCCACGTGATCTGGCGACGATCCGCAATGCCTTGCAATTGCTGCCGCAGCTGCGCGAGGTGCTTGCCCCAGTCGACAGCCCGCGGGTCACCGAGCTGCTGATAGAATTGGGCGAGCAAGGCACCTTGACCGATCTGCTGAATCGCAGTCTGGTCGATGCACCACCGGCGCTGGCGCGCGATGGCGGAGTCATCAGAGCGGGCTTTGATGCCGAGCTCGATGAATTGCGCATGCTGGCCACCAATGCCGATCAGTTTCTGATCGATCTTGAACTGCGCGAACGCGAATTGAGCGGTATTGCCACACTCAAGGTTGGTTACAACCGCGTGCATGGCTACTACATCGAGATCAGTCATGCGCAGTCGGCGAAGGCCCCCACGCACTACACGCGGCGGCAAACCATCAAGGGCGCGGAGCGCTACATCACCGAGGAACTGAAACAGTTCGAGGACAAGGTCCTGTCGGCACGCGAGCGATCGCTGATGCGCGAAAAGGCGCTGTACGAATCCCTGCTGGACGCCCTGCTGGCCGAGCTCGATGGACTCAAATCGCTGGCGGCCGCGCTTGCCGAACTTGATGTACTGGGCGCACTCGCCGAGCGCGCGCTCGCACTCAACTGGGTGCAACCGGTGCTCGATCAACAAGCCGGAATCGAAATCGTGCGCGGTCGCCATCCGGTCGTCGAGGCGGTGCGCAAGGATCCATTCGAGCCCAACGACACCCGGCTCGATCCGGATCGACGCATGCTGATCATCACCGGCCCGAACATGGGCGGAAAATCCACCTATATGCGACAGACGGCATTGATCGTGCTGCTCGCCCACATCGGCAGTTTTGTGCCCGCCGATGCGGTGCGGATCGGCCCGATCGACCGGATTTTTACCCGCATTGGCTCGGGCGACGATCTCGCCGCCGGCCAATCGACTTTCATGGTCGAGATGACCGAGACGGCCAACATTCTGCACAACGCGACCAGCCAGAGCCTGGTGTTGATGGATGAAATCGGCCGCGGCACTTCGACGTACGACGGCCTGGCGTTGGCCCAAGCGGCGGCCATCCAGCTGGCCCGGCACAATCGCGCCTATACCCTTTTTGCCACGCATTATTTTGAATTGACCGCGCTCGCTGGTGAGATCGACGGCATCCACAACGTGCATCTGGATG
>JAYSZM010000014.1:0-23520 GCA_043738015.1 Lysobacterales bacterium | reverse complement strand
GGCCGGCTCGCTGTTGGCGGGCTTGATCGTGTTCTATGTCGTCAAGCCAGGCCGCACGCCGCCAGTTCGCTGGATTGATCATCCATCGCGGCTGTGGCGCTGGTGTTGTCGCACCGCGCTTTTCATCGCTTGCTTCCTGCTGCCCTTCAGCGTCGTAGTGTCGTTGTTGTCGCTGCTTGATCGTGTTCCATTGATTCGAGATTGGTCGGAGGGCGCGGCGCCGGAGGTGCATCTGGCGCTCGTGGCGGGCCTCACCCTGTCGCTGTGGCTCATGCTGTTCCGCGCCTTGCTTCGTGAGATCCGCGCACATCCTGCAGAGCCCGACACGCGGCGAATGTAGGAGGCCCGAAGCGGGCCGACCGTGGTGCTGAGCGAGACCGCGGTCGCTGCATGGGTGCTCCTACGAAAGCGGGCGGGCGGATTTGCTATGGCCACAACCACATGAAGGTCAGCGCGCTGATGGTGGCGTAGATGAGGCCGTCGTTGCCGTGCTTGAGCACGCTCTTCCACGGACGCGCCATCCAGATGCCTTCGGGGACGCTGGCGCCGGCGTAGCCCAGCAGGCTGATCACGCCGATCAGGTGGGCGGCGTGCTTCGGATTGCCGTCGATGCCATAGGTCTGCACTGCGAGGGCGGCGGCTGCGGTGGCAATGATCAGGGTGAACACGAACTACTGGATCAAGGCGGCACCACAAACTTGTTCGCCGCACTCGACATGCTGACCGCGAGAGTCCTGTCCATGACACAGCCGCGGCACCGCCACCAGGAGTAGCTGCGCTTCCTCAAAATGATCAACCGCAGTTCGCCCAAACATCAAGAGCTGCATCTGATCGTGGACAACTACGCCACCCACAAGCACCCCGAGGTCAAGGCATGGCTGGATAAACATCCCCGCTTCCACATGCACTTCACCCCAACCAGCGCTTCCTGGCTCAACATGGTCGAACGCTTCTTCCGCGACATCACCGACAAACGCATCCGCCGCGGTGTATTCACCAGTGTCGTCGAACTCCAAGCCGCCATCGCCGAATGCATCGACGCCCACAACGCCAATCCAAAGCCATTCATCTGGACCGCCAGCGCCAACGGCATCCTTGCCAAAGTCATGCGCGCACGACGCGTGCTTCATAAGATCACTTCTAAATGACGCACTACACCAGCGAAGACGTGACGGCGACATATTCATAGGTTCCATGGGGCACGCGTGTCGTTCCCTTTGGCCTTTTGCGTATAGCACTTCACCTGGACAGGAAATCGCATACATGCACGTCATCGGCTTGATCGTCGCAGCACGCCTCACTCTGGTCGCCCCCAAGCGCGTCGACACGATAGCCAAAAGCTCCCGGTTATTCCGGATCGTGTTCGCTACGCTCATCTTGATGTACGCGCTCGGCACCCCAGCGCAACCCTGGCCCGCAAACCCGGGCTTCCCTAACGTGCCGCAAGTCGCCGGCAGCTTGCTCTCAGGGCCGAATGCGCCGAGCCAGGGCCGCACTGCGATCATCGCTTATCACAACGGGGTACTGTTCACGATCCCTGAATCTCCCTCGAGCCAACCGGGCTCCGATCTGCAGGTACGTATCTGGAACATCAGCAATCCTGCCGCGCCTTCGGGCATCAACCAGATCGGTGGGCCGACGCTCGGTGTCACCCCGCAGCCGGTGATGGCGCACGGCTACTTTTTTGTGATGCAGCCCGCTGGGCCATTTCTGGTCATGGGATCCGACGCATTCCAGGCAGGATCGCCCTGGTCGTTTCTCGCGCAGCCTGGCATTCCAGGCGTGACGCGCCAAGCCTCGGGTTCGCTCTCCGCTGGCGTGCGCGGCGACCTGTTCCAGCCCTGGTTCGTCAATCCGACGTACTGGAGCTACAACGCGATCGGCGGCGACGTCGTGATCCGTCGCGGCGGTCCGAACGGCATCGTACTCGGTAGCTTCGATCATCTCGGGCTCACCGGCGTGATCGGGCAACCGTTTCTGCTCGGCAATCTCTTGTATTACGTCTCTGACCAGAGCCGAACTGGAATTGCTGCCTACGACATCAGCGATCCGGCCAATCCACTGCTGCTCGATGTACTCAACGTCGGTGGTCCTGGCGGCTACTGGCCTGAACTGTGGGCCGGCGAGGGCCGATTGCTCGCGGTGATGCCCTACAACAACAACGGCAATGGCGTGCGCGTGGCCGACATCACCGACCCGACCGATCTGCGTTTTCTAGATGATGTTGCGCTGCCCGGCGACAGCGCGATGTATGCGCAATTCCAGGATGAGTTTGGATTCATCGGCCAACACAAGATCGATATGCGCACCCGTCAATCGGTGCAACAGTTTGAACCGCCGAACGCAACGGTGCTGGATGTCAGCCAATTCGCATTGCCACTCGGTAATTTACTGGTGACCGGCGGCGTCGGGGCGGGCCAGGGCATGGCGATCTGGGCGCATCAAGCGGCACCGGACACGCGCGCACCGACGGTTGCCTATCATGTGCCGCGGGCCGGGCAAATCAACTATCCAGTGGGCGCACCGATCAGCGTGCTGATTCACGAAACGCTGGACATGCTGACCTTGGCCAACGGCTCGACGTTTCGAGTGCGGGTGATCAGCTCAGGCGTTCCCGGCGGCACGCCGCTTGCCGGTTCGATGACCTATGCCTTCGACGACATCCTGACCTTCACGCCAACGGCGCCATTGGCGAACAACACCAGCTACGAAGTGCGCCTTGAGAACATTCGCGATGCCGCCGGCAATGCGATGGAACCCTACGCGTTCACCTTCTCGACCGGCGCCAGCGTCGTCGGCAACTTGCCGCCGACGGTCACCGCCTTCACGGCCGCGCCTTACCCCGTGGCACCGGCAGCGAACGCTACGTTGAGCGCGAGCGCCAACGATCCCGATGCCGGCGACACACTGCAGTTCCGGTTTGATTTCGGTGACGGCACACCCAAGACATCGTGGAGCGCCGAAACCGATGCGCAGCATGCCTATGCCAGCGCCGGGCACTATCGCGTCACGGTGCAGGTACGTGATCCCTCGAACGTGATCGCCAGCCGCAGCGAAGTGATCACGGTGCTAACGCCAGCCGCCACGTCACCCACGCAGTCGTCTTCGATTGCCTGCCACGCAACCGGACGTCGAGTGTGGTCGGTCAATCCCGATGCCAACACGATCACCGAGATCAACACCGATACGCTCGCCGTCGTGCGCGAGATAGCGGTGTGCAACGACCCACGCACACTGGCGCGTTCGGCGCAGGGCGAGATCTGGGTGACCTGCCACGACGCAGATGAGATCGTGATCGTTAATGAAAGCACCGGTGCCATCACAGCAACCCTGCCCACGGGATACGGCAGCGCGCCGATCGGCGTCGCGATCGCGCCGGACGGCCAGAGTGCTTACGTGAGCCTGAATGGCACCGGCGCATTGCGTCGCTACGCGACCGCGACGCGCACGCAAACCGGGCAACTCGCACTCGGCCCAGGACCGCGCGCTGTTGCCGTAGCCGCGAACGGTGCGCGCGTATTGGTGACGCGCTTTCTTTCGCCTATGCATCGCGGTGAGGTCTGGGACGTGAACCCAGCAGGCGCGATGACGCTGACGCGTACGATCGCGATTCCTAAATTTGGTGATGACGCCAACCGTGATACGACGGCTTCAGGCAGGGGCGTCGCCAACCAACTCACCGGTATCGCCATCGCACCGCTGGATGCGCACGCCTGGATCGCCGCCAACAAGCCCAACAACGAGCGTGGCGAATTGATCACACCCACGTTTGACCTTGACACCGACAACACGGTGCGCAATCTCGCCGTCGAGATCGACCCGGCGGGCGCGAGCGATGCCGAACGCTTCCGTCGCGGCATCGATCTAGACAATAGCGACTCGGCATCCGCGCTCGCGTTTTCGCCGCTCGGCGATTATCTGCTGATCGCACTACAGGGCAATGATGAAGTGCTGGTGCTCGATGCGCTGGTTGGCGCACAGAGCACTGGCCTCGGCAGCCTGGTGACACGACTGCAAACCGGTGCGGCGCCGCAGGGCATCTGCACAGACCCAACCACGCGCCGCAGCTTCGTGCAAAACCTGATGGGTAGAAGCGTCAGCGTGCTCGAAACCGATGCGCTGTTCCGACTAGGCAATGTCTCGGTCAGCGCCGCAACCCTGGATACGGTTGCGGTTGAGCCGTTAACGCCACAGGTGCTACTCGGCAAGACGATTTTTTACGGCGCCTCCGATCCACGCATGAGCACTGAAGGCTATATCAGCTGCGCCACCTGTCATCTCGATGGCAGCCACGATGGACGTGTCTGGGATTTCACCGGCCGCGGCGAAGGGTTGCGCAATACCAACACACTGCACGGTCGTGGCGGCATCGCCCACGGCAATGTGCACTGGAGCGCCAATTTCGATGAGATCCAAGACTTCGAAGGCGATATACGCTTGTTTTTCGGCGGCACTGGCTTCATGAGCGACAACGATTACGTCGCAACCGCAGCGCCACTGGGTGCCGCCAAGGCCGGGCGCAGTGCGCCGTTGGATGCGCTTGCGGCGTACGTGAGTTCCCTGGATTCCAGCAGCGTGCCGCGTAGCCCGCATCGCAACAGCGATGGCAGCATGACCTCGGCGGCCATTACAGGTGCCTCGGTATTCGCCAACTTGGGATGTAGCGGCTGCCATAGCGCACCGCTATTCACCGACAGCAGCCTAGGCGCGGGCGTTTTGCACAACGTCGGCACGCTGCGAGCGACTTCGGGCGGTCGGCTCGGTGGCGCACTCAATGGCATCGACACGCCAACGCTACTCGGCCTCTGGCAGACCGCGCCGTACTTCCATGATGGCTCAGCCGCTACCCTCGACGAAGTGTTTCGCGTCACGGCAGGCACACGCCTTACCGCTGAATCCGGAGCGCTATCCGGTAACGCATTTTTGATAGACAGCTATGTCGATCTCAACCATGACAACAGCGCGCGCGGGGAAGCTTTCGTACAACTCACTGTTGGAGGACGCGTGACGTTTAGCAATGTCGACGGCGCCGGCGGAGGCATCGGTGCCATCGAACTTCGCTACAGCACCTCGCCTCCCGTTGCGCAGGTGAATGTGATCGTCAATGGTGTATCGCGCACTCTGCCTTTGTCTCCGGTCGGCAACGATCCTGCGTTCCGCAGCACCAATTGGAACGTCGCCAGGCTCGAAAATGTGCCGCTGAATCCTGGCGCTGGCAATACCATCGCTCTGGAGTCAGCCGCATGGTACGTAGCCGTCGACGAGATCCTGGTCAGCAATGCCGCCGACCTCGCCGCCGCAGCGCCGCACCGGATTGCGCTGACCACCGCGGCCGCTGACCGCGACGCGCTGCACGCCTTTCTGTTGCAGCTGGATCGACCAGCTCCGCCACCCAGCACGCTGCTGTTCGACAATGGATTTGAATCCCCGCCTTGAGCCTCAGCCTATTGCGCCATTGCAAACTATCATCGATCGTATGCGCACGCGACGGCGTGAGAGGAGCGCCTGATGAATTCGTGGCCTGACTGGAAGCAGTTTGAAGCACTCAATCGCGCATTGGACGAATTGCTCACACTTAGCGCCGACGAACGTACTCCCATCATTGCGCAATGGCGCGAACGGCGTCCCGAAGAGGCCAAGCTGCTCTAACGACTGCTGGCCGCCGCCGATTCAGATACTGCTTCGTGCTTCGACAGAGTATTGGAGAGGCAGCGGCAACTGCGGCACTTGCCGCACTTCCAGCCAGCGATGAAATGCTGGGCGATTGGAAGCTCGTGCAATGGCTCGCTCGGGGCGGCATGGCCGAAGTCTGGTTGGCCCATGGCACGGCCGCACATCGCGACCAGCGCGCCGCGGTCAAACGCCTTGCGCCAGGACTGGCAACACCCCTATGGTGCGGGGAAGCAACAGTCGGAAGCCTAGGAGTTCGTCGCCATCATTCTTTGCCATTGTCCCGCTATCGAAGCGCGCAAGCACTGCCTATGCTCGCAGGGCGAATGGATCGCACAGGAAATAGCGCAATGAAAAAAATGATGATCGCGGCTGCATTGGCCTTGCTGTCGGGCTCGGCGTTCGCCGAATATTCGTTCGAGGTACACAACAACACCGACAGCAAGATTGTCGGAATCGAAGCATCGGAAGACGGCGACAGCTGGGGTGACTTCGATATCGGGCGTGGCATTGCGGCCGGGACGACGGCCAAACTGGTCTGGGATTCCAGCACCGATGATGGCAATTGTGAGTGGGCATTCCGTGCCACGTTCTCGGATGGCTCGGTCTCCGAAGAAGTTGATTTCGACTTCTGCGAAGAAGACCTGGTGCTTGAGTTCGACTGAGTCTGAAGCGCAGGGCAGCGGGTCTCCTGCTGCCTTGCCGGCTTGTCGTGACAAGCCCACTCCAGCTTGATCATCAGCGAGCGGTTTTGCCTCGTCGACGCCCAGGACGTTGCACCGCTGCTGGCTTGCGCAGCGCTGCCGCCAGCGCACGTTGTGCCCAGGGCCGCATCTCGGCGGCTGAATCCAGGGCTTCTCCGGGCACGCTCCAGTAACTCATTTCGACCGGATTGTTTTTGCCGGTGTAGACAAAGGCCGCGCAGCCAGCGGCGATGAAGTCGGGCCGCGATTCGGCGTCCACCTTTACGTACAGCTGGTCATCGATGACGATCGCGAAGAAGACATCGTTGCAGTAGACGCCATGCCCGCCAAACATGCGGCGCATGCTGATCTGGCCGAGCGGCTCGAGCAGCTCCTGCAGATGGGCGATGAAGCCGGCATCGACGCTCATCGTCGTAACCGGTTCAGCAGCACGGGTGCTCGCGCACGCCCATCGGCCTGAGTCGCTCTGCTCGATACGATCATGTGGCGGCAGACGGGCATCGACGATTCCTCGGTTGGCAGTGCAGGGCTGTGCCGGCGCTGCAGGCTGAGCATACTGGCTCAGCATGCCAGCGCGCACCCGTCAGTTCCGCTGGTCGAGGTTTCTGGGCAAAAGCGCTGCGTTCCCGGTAATCGCGATGGAGTGCAGAACCGGCGCCGCTTCAGGGCTCCCGCACAGCCAAGTCGCCTGCTCCGTTTGCAGGCTCGGAATCCTTGCCGCCCAGCATCGACAGGAACAGTTTCTGGGTCGGATACGCAAATTCGATGCCGAGTTCGGCGAACTTGCGGTGCAGACTTAGATTGATCACCTGCTGGATGTCCACGTATTCGTTGAAGTCAGAGGACAGGACGAAGTAGACCGTCTCAAAATCCAGCGACGAGGCGCCGTGCATTCGGAAATGCGAACGGTCGAATTGGGTATTCGGCTGTTTTTCGACGATCTCGCGGATCAGGGCCGGAATCTGTTCAACCAGTTCGACCGGTGTCTCGTAGGCGATATTGGTGGCGAACACGATGCGGCGCTGGCTCATCCGCCCGTTGTTGCGGATGCGGCTGCCGAGCAGGTCGCCATTGGAAATGATGATCTGCTCGCCGCTGATGCTGCGCAGCCGGGTGCTCTTGACGCCGATGTACTCGACTGTGCCGATGAACTCACCGACTATCAGAAAATCGCCGACCACGAAGGGTTGATCGAGCGTGATCGACAGTGAGGCAAAGAGATCGCCCAGTACATTCTGCAGGGCCAGTGCTACGGCGATACCACCGATCCCGAGGCCTGCGATCAGGGCGGTGATGTCAACGCCGAAGTTGTCCAGCGTCAGCAGGACGACAATCGACCAGATGGCTACATTGGCGAGGAAGGCGATGATGCCGAGTGAGCCGACGGCTGCACGATCGCTGACCATGGCCTAGCGCCGTTTGCGATCGATAAAAGCCGCAACGGTGGCCATCGCCCAGACCGCGAATTGCCAGAACAAGGCGATGGTCATCAGGGTCGAGAGGAGCCGTTCCAATTTGTCGCCGATGGTCAACGGCTGCAGGCCGAGGAACAGACCGAACACAATGAAGAACGCGAGGTTGGTGCGGCTCAGGACCTCCAACGGAATCTCGAGCAACTCGGTCGTCTCGGTGGCCAGCATGCGTTTGAGCTGACGCCGGACCAGGCGCCGAACAAGAATCAGCGCGAGCACGCTCACCGCGAAGATCCCCGCTGCAATCAGTGTTTCGAGTGGCGAATTGCTGAGCAGGGGCTCGGCCCAATGCGGCACAAAATTGGTCATGCTGGAGTTTCCTTGGATTCTGGAGTCGGCAGCCGCCAGTGGCAGGCTGGCCGCGGTCTCGGGCAAGACGACGCCGATAAAACGGGCGTGACTGCGCTGATGTGCTGAAGGATTGAATGGATTGGACCGCCGCAATAACCGAGAGTTCCGCATGACGGCGTCTTCTGCGCCGATTGTTCACGTGGACGGCAGTAGCCGCGCGCTCAGACGCGCTCTCTGCGTGCGGTCTGAGCAAAAAAATAGACGATCAGCAGCACGCCCAGCAGCGAGGGCGCGATCTGCGGCCCGGATTACAGGCCGACCAGCATGCCGATCGCTCCGGCACCGATGTGGAACAGCAGGTTGACCAGGTGACCGGGTTCCACGAACGCCTCAGCGTGTTGTCGGAGCGCTGACCTGATATCCCTTCGCTGCCAACTTGGCAAGATAACCATCGGCGTCGACCAACTCGCGCATCGGTAGCACGGCAAAGGTGATGGTGTTCTTGCTCAATGCCGCTTCGGCAGCGGTCATCCATTCGGCCTCGACGCGGGCCGGCAGGTTTTTCATGCCGCCTTCCTGCAGGGCGCTGGCATCGAGCATGGCGTCGATGCAGGCACGGCCCTGATTCGTATAGGTCAGTTGCTGCAACAACTCGATATCTCCGGTGGCCCAGGCATTGGCGCGGTCCTTCATGGTTTCGAGATCCTGCTCGATATGTTGGAGGGTCTTGGCGAAGCATTCGACATCATCGAGCGCGTTCTGCTTGAAGGCCTTGATCATGCCTTTGGGATCTTCGAGCTTGATCGACACCAAGGGCTGAGTCACGGTGATCTTGTGAAGTTTTGCGGTGCGCCGCACCAGCTTGGTCACCGGCCCCTGATTGCTGAGCCCGGACTTTGCAATCGCCTTGTTGTAGAGCTCATAGGCGGCAAAGATGGGCCGTCGCTTTTCCACTGCCCGGTCGCGCCCCATGTATTTCTGCTTGAGCACCAGCCAGCGTGCGTAGAGTTCAGCCGGCAGCATTTCCTGCAGGGATTCCTTCTCCGGATTCTTGCGCGCGCCGAGCAAGGAGGGCAGCAGCAACATCGATCCGAAGAAGCCCTTGCCGCTGGTGACGGCGACACCGCCATCGAGCAAAATTTCCTGTGCCGTGGCGATCACCGCCTCGACCTCATCGGATTGCCAAACCATCCGCTTGGGGACCGGCGTCAGAGTGCCGAGCACCCACATCACGCGCTCATCGCGACTCACTTTCCACAGACCAGGGCCGGGCTGATCGCCACTGACCAGGATTTCCTCCAGGACGGTGGTTTCGACGACCGGTGTATCCGCTCGGGTCGATGCTGGACTACTCAAAACAAGGAAAACGGTGAGCACGCAAAAAAAGACGGGGAAGCGCATAGGCGGCGGCTCGGGCAGCGATGAATCGCGAAGCCCGGGAGCCTAACCGCAATTACCCATGCCTCTGGCAATGGCAGGTGAACGACGCGATCCGGAGCGGATCGCATCGAGACTCCGCAGCGCTGGGGTGCCCTGGTTTAGCGGATCAGCTCGGCTTGACGGGTCGCGGTGTAGCTGAGCAGGCCGAAATGCCCATAGGTATACGTGTAGCTGGCGTTTTCGCCAGGAACCGTCGAAGAGTGTATGCCGCCAACCGTGCAGACGCCGGTGCTACATACAATCTGATCGGCGTAGGACTTGATCGAGTACGCTCGCGCTGCGGGCTTCTTGCCGGCCAGGCTGTTCAGTAGCGGACTGCCGACGGATAGCCCCCAGTAGCCGCAGGTGCTGGTGAACACATTGAACGGGTAGCTGCCGCAGGACCACAGCCCGCGATAGGCGCCAGCGATGCCGACAAAGGCTTCGATATAGGGCTTCAGAGCCAGCCGATCGATCTGACGCGCGGCCAGGGTAACCCCCATTGAATGTCCGATCACATCGATCTTGCCAGTGCAGGAAGTGGCGATGGCGTCGATCAGTGCGTTCTCGACCGGTGTCTCTTCATCGCCGTTGTGGTCGTTGCAGGCGGGGCAGGTCTTGCTGCCCCAGTTCGGCCGGTAGATCTGCGCGGCGCTGTATCCGCGCGCAATCAAGGTGCTGTAGGCATTGTCGAAGTCCGAAGGTTGGCCGGCGTTGCCGTGGACCATAACGACGTTGTCGACGCAGGCGGACTGGGCCGCGCAGGGCAGCAGCAGACCGCCCAACAGAATGCCGCCCAACAGATGGCCAATGATCTTGCGCATGATCCCCTCCCAGAGTCTGTGCAGATGACCGCAGATGCGGCGCAGGGCAAACTAGCCCGGTCTCGGCTGCGCGTCAGCTGTACAAAGGTACGAGGCCGTTGCCGCGGTCCTCCGCCTGGAGACAACGTACTTCCACCATCATTCCGAGGTCAGGGTGCAAGGCAGCGCATATCAGTTCGAAGCACTGAGCGAATCGATGTTGCTGATCCGGGGCGGCAGCGCGATCGACGCCGCCTGCAATGCGCGCGTGCACGCCCTGGCCGATCGCATCGGTGCGGCAGATTTGCCGGGATTGATTGAGCTGGTGCCGGCCTACGCCAGCCTGGGCCTGCGCTACGACGTGCTGCATTGGGCGGGGCGGGGTCACACAGCGTTCGAGGCGATCGTCGGCGCGCTGCAGGGACTGCTGCAGGAATCCGATGACAACCAGGACGCTGTCGCGCGGAGCAGCGCACGCCAGATCGAGATTCCGGTCTGCTACGGCGGGGCGCTGGGTGTCGATCTCCCATACGTGGCACGCGCCTGCGAGATGGAAACCGAGGCCGTGATTCGCTGCCATAGCGAGGCGCGGTACACCGTGGCGATGCTCGGATTCGCACCGGGTTTTCCCTATCTGATCGGGCTCGACCCGCGTCTGCATTTGGCCCGCCGCGCCGATCCGCGGCTACAGGTGCCGGCCGGATCGGTCGCGATGGGTGGTGCGCAGACCGGCATCTATCCGCGCGCCCTGCCCGGCGGCTGGCACTTGATCGGCACCACACCAGTGCGTCTGTTCAATGCCGACGCGCGCGATCCTTGCTTGCTCGCGCCGGGCGACCAGGTGCACTTCCGTAGAATTTCCGAGGCCGAGTTTGCCGAGTTGAAGGCCCTGCCCGAATGAGCCTGCAGGTGCTCAAGCCTGGACTGTTGACCACGGTGCAGGATCGCGGCCGGCTCGGATTGGCGCGCTTCGGAATCGGTGCCAGCGGTGCCATGGACCGGCCGTGCTTCGAGCTGGCCAATACCCTGGTCGGTAATCGCTCCGGCATGGCGGCGCTGGAGATCACCTTGCTGGGACCCGTGTTGCGCTTCGGCGAGGATGCCCTGGTTGCGCTGACCGGTGCCGCCGTTGCGGCGCGGGTCGAGCACGAAGCGGGTTCACTCGATCTGCCGCCGTGGCGACCGGTGTTTCTGCGTGCCGGCAGTGTGCTGCGGATGGCCGGCATGGCGAGTGGGGTGCGCAGCTATCTTGCCGTCGCCGGAGGTCTGCGCTCTCCAGTCTGGATGGACAGTGCCAGTGTCGATCTGCACGCCGGAATCGGCCGCGCGCTGGCCGCAGGAGATGAACTGCAATACGACAGCGGCCCGGCACTTGATGGCTGGCGAGAAGAGGCGCGCGCCTCCGCGTCGTGGTCGCTGAATCCAGCGCCCTGGTTCGACCTGGAGCAGCGTCCCATTCGCCTGGTTGCCGGCCCCCACTTCGAAGCGCTTGATGGCAACGCGCAGCGCGCCTTGTTCGAATCGGAGTTCTCCATTTCCGCAGATTCCAATCGTGTTGGCATCCGCCTATCCGGTCAACGCCTGCAACTGGATCGATCACTCGAACTGATCTCCGAACCGCTGGCGATGGGCAGCGTGCAGTTGCCGCCGGCAGGCGCGCCAATCATCCTGATGTGTGAGCATCCGAGCACGGGCGGTTATCCGCGGATCGCGCGCGTGGCGGCCGTCGATCTCCCGCTGCTGGCGCAACATCGACCAGGCGCCTTGCTGCGCTTTGAGCGCATCGATCAGGCATCCGCCGAACATCTGCTGATCCGCCGCGACCAGTGTCTGCAGGAACTAAGCGCTGAAGTGCAACGAAGACTGCTGCAGCGATGAAACCCGCGCTGCCCATTGCACCGACAGCGGCCCTTGCACCCACCGTGCTGATCGCTGACCATCAGATCCTTCGAAGAGTAGAGACTATGCGCAGCATCGACCTCAACGCCGATCTTGGTGAGTCTTTCGGCGCCTGGACCTTGGGCCAGGATTCAGGCGTGCTTCCCTTTGTCAGTTCGGCCAATATCGCCTGCGGTTTTCATGCCGGTGATCCGATGACGATGCAGCGCACGGTGCGCGCCGCGCTCGATCACAGCGTCGCCATCGGCGCGCATCCCTCGTTCCCTGATTTGCAGGGATTCGGCCGTCGCGAAATGCAGATCAGCGCGCGGGAAATTCATGGCATCGTGCTCTACCAGATCGGCGCGCTGGCGGCCTTCGTCCGCGCTGCCGGCAGTCGACTCAATCACGTCAAGCCGCATGGCGCCTTGTACAATATGGCGGCACGTGATCAGGCCCTGGCCGACGCGATTGCCGATGCAGTGCGGGTCTTTGACGACAAGTTGCTCCTGGTTGGATTGGCCGGTAGCGAATTGCCTCGGGCCGGCCTGCGGGCGGGTCTCGCTGTTGCCCACGAGGCCTTCGCCGATCGCCGCTATCGCCGCGACGGCAGTCTGGTTCCGCGGGGCGAACCCGGAGCTGTAATCGAGGATATGGATACGGCGCTGGCCCAGGCGATTGGCATCGCGCGTGATGGCAGCGTCACTGCTGAGGACGGCAGTACGCTGAGTCTCTCGGCCGACACCTTATGCGTACACGGCGATCGCGCGGATGCTGCCGAATTTGCTGAACACCTCAAGGCTGGCCTGCTGGCAGCCCTGGTGCGGATTGCACCGATTGATCGCAGCATCCAGGATTGAGCGCATGACGGGCGAGCGGGTTCCAGCATCTGTCGATGGCATATTCCGAGGAGCAGATAGCCGATGAATCACTGGCCCCTGATCGGTGTCGCAGTCGTCGTGCTCGGTTTTGTGCTGCGGCTCAATCCGGTCCTGGTGGTGGTCACCGCTGGGCTCAGCAGCGGCATCGCCGCCGGCAAATCCTTAGCCGATCTGCTGGCCTTGCTGGGTACCGCCTTCGTCAGCAATCGCGGCTTGTTCCTGTTTGTTCTTACGCTGCCGGTGATCGGTCTGCTCGAGCGCTACGGCCTGCGCGAACAGGCACGGCGTTTCATCGAACGGATTCGCGGCCTCAACCTCGCCATGCTGCTGATCAGCTATCTCGGCATACGCCAGGTGCTCAGCATGCTCGGTCTGCTGCATGTGGCCGGGCATGCCCAGACGGTGCGGCCTCTGGTCGCGCCGATGAGCGAGGCAGCTGCGAGCAAGATGCGCGACCAGGAGCTGAGCGCCGACGAGCGCAATCAGGTCCGCGCGATGGCTTCGGCGACCGACAATGTCGGCCTTTTCTTCGGCGAGGACGTCTTCATCGCTTTCGGTGCGGTGTTGCTGATCCATGGGTTTTTCCGAGGAAACGGTATCGAGCTCGATCCGGCGCAGATCGCGCTCTGGGCACTGCCGACCGCAATCCTCGCCTTCATCATCCATTCGATCCGTATCCTGTTGCTGCAGGCCCGGCTCAAAGCGGCTGCGGAGAAATCAAATGCTCCGTCTTGAGCATGTCTTCATCGCGATTGGCATCTTTCTCGTCATCACCGCCTGGCTCAATCTGCGCGAGCGCCGCTATCCGATGAGCCTGTTCTGGGCGATCCTTGCCTGCGCCTTTCTGTTCGGTCGCCGCATCAATGAGCTGGCCGCGGCTGGCGAGCAGCTGCCGGCACAGCTGATGGGTGTCGGCGTGATCGCGCTCGGTGTGCTGGCCAGCCTGCGTCGTTCAGCGGCGCCAGCCGAGTCCGGGACGGCGGCAGAACGCGAAGCCTCGGCGTCGCGATTGGGCGGCAGCCTGTTTACGGCCGCGTTGATAATTCCGCTGGCGACCCTGGTTCTGGTGCTCGGGGAGCGTTGGATGCACTGGGGTTCGACGTATGCGCTCGATCCCCGCGATCACAAGTTGATCGCGCTTGGACTCGCCTGCGCCATCGCGCTTGGCGTCGCCACATGGATCACCCGCGCGCGGCCACAACAGAGCGTGGTTGAAGGCCGTCGCCTGCTCGATACCCTGAGCTGGGCCGTGCTGCTGCCAATGGTCCTGGCCACGCTGGGCACGGTGTTTACTGTCACCGGCGTCGGCGACAGCATTTCGGTGTTGATGGGCGGCGTGATTCCGGTCGACAACCGGCTGGCCTGCGTGCTCGCCTATGGCCTCGGCATGGTCCTGTTCACCGTGGTGATGGGCAATGCGTTCGCGGCATTTCCGGTGATCACCGCAGGAATCGGATTGCCTTTCCTCGTGCTCGAGCATGGCGCCAATCCCGCCATTGTCGGCGCGCTCGGTATGTTGACCGGCTACTGCGGCACCTTGCTGACCCCGATGGCAGCAAACTTCAACATCGTGCCGGCGGTCTTGCTCGAACTTCGCGATCAGCACGACGTGATCCGCGCGCAATGGCCGACGGCATTGATCCTGATGGCCTGCAACCTGGCCCTGATGTATTGGCTGGTATTTCGATGAGCACGCCACGCGTGCTGTTGACGGCATTCGAGCCCTTCGGCGGTGAGGCACTCAATCCCTCGCTCGAGATCGCGCTCCGGCTCGAGCATCGAATGATCGCTGATCATCTCATTGAGATACATATTCTGCCGGTGGCCTTCGCGCATACACGCGAACCGCTGCAACGAAGATTGGTAGGTGAAGATTTCGCGCTTGTGGTCGGGCTCGGCCAGGCCGGAGGTCGCAGCAGTATTTCGCTCGAGCGCATCGCGATCAATCTGATCGATGCACGCATCGCCGACAATACCGGGGCCCAGCCGATCGAGGAACCGGTCATCGCGGCGGGGCCAGCAGCTTACTTCGCCACGCTTCCGATCAAGGCGATGCTGACCGCCCTGACCGAAGCCGGCATTCCTGCACACATATCCTTTAGCGCCGGCAGCTATGTCTGCAATCAGGTGTTCTACCTGTTGATGCATGTGCTCGACCAGCTGCGTTCATCAGCGCGTGCCGGCTTTATCCACGTGCCCTATCTTCCGGCCCAGGCCGCGGTGCATCCGGGCGCAGCCAGTATGGCGCTCGACACCATGGTCGCGGCGACCGAGCTTGCCATTGCCTGCGCGCTGGATACCAGGGCGGACCTGCGTGTCGCCGGCGGCGAGACGCACTGAGCCGGCGATCAGGCGGCGCTGGCGCCAGGCCAACCCAAGCGACCGGCAATCACCGTCACTGCACCGCCGCCGATCCAGACCTGGGCATCTTCATCCACCCGCGCGATCAGACGGGCATCGCGGCCGAGCTCGCGTCCCTGGCTGACCACATAGCCATGGGCAAGTTCGCCGGCAGGTTCGATGCCGTGCAGATACGCGGCGATCAGGCCATTGGCTGCGCCCGAGGCGGGATCCTCGATGATGCCGACGCCGGCTGGAAACGCGCGCACGACGAGGTCATAGCGCTGATCCTGACAGCGCGCAAACACGCACAGACCCAGACTGTCGCTGGCATCGGCCAGCGCCCTGATCCGCGCATGATCGGGCTGCCAGCCACGCACATTGGCCTCGTCGCGTAGCTCGGCCAACCACCAGCGGCGACCGCCTTCGACAAAGGCGGGTTGAAGCCGGCCGAGCTCGCTGCCGGCAAGGGCGGCTTCGAGCAGGAGCGCATGCGCCACATCGGTCGCCAGCACACGGGCACCGGGTACACCGACGAAGAGCGTCCGCGATCGGGTTTCGTGCTCGACCAGGATCGGCAACAGGCCGGCTTGGCATTCCTGCAGCAATCGACCATCCACCGGTCGGGCAAAGCCGCTGTCCAGCACGACATGGGCACTGCCGATGCTGGGGTGGCCGGCGAAGGCGATCTCGCGCTTCGGCGTGAAGATGCGCAGGCGGTAACTCGCCTCAGGCGCAATGGGCGGGAGCACAAAGGTGGTTTCAACCAGGTCGGTCCACCCGGCGAACGCCTGCATATCGGCGCTCGTCCAGTCGGGATCGGCAATCACCACGCCGAGCGGATTGCCGGCGCCGGCGCGATCGGTGAAGACATCGACCTGAAAATACGGATTGTTCTGCATCCGCCAACGGTAACCGCCCGCTCGGCCCGCCTGCAATCCGAATCGCGCAGGATCAGTGGCAGGTTGCGGGCAAGCGCGCCGCGCGCCCTGCCGGCGGCCTGCGCAGGACAGGCGAAGCCGTTACGATTGCGGGCCCGAGCCGGCGCCCTGTGGAACCGCAATGCTGCTGATGATCGACAACTACGACAGCTTTACCTACAACCTGGTGCAATATCTGGGTGAGCTGGGTGAAGATGTCCGGGTCTTTCGCAACGATGCACTCAGCATTGCGGACATCCGCGCGCTGCGACCCGAGCGTATTGTCATCTCGCCGGGGCCGGGCACGCCTGATGACGCCGGCGTGTCGCTGCAGGTGATTGCCGAACTTGCTGACAGCATCCCGATCCTCGGTGTCTGTCTTGGCCATCAGAGTCTCGGTCAGGCCTTCGGCGGCAGGGTCATTCGCGCAAAGACCATCATGCATGGCAAGACCTCGATGATCCATCACCGCGGGCAGGGCGTGTTCGCCGGTCTGCCCAATCCGTTCGAGGCGACTCGTTACCACTCCCTGGTCGTCGAGCAGCATTCGCTGCCGGATTGTCTCGAGCTGACCGCATGGACCGAACTGGTCGATGGCAGCATCGATGAGATCATGGGGCTGCGCCATCGTCAGCACTCGATCGAGGGCGTGCAGTTCCATCCGGAATCGATCCTGACCCGCAGCGGCATGGATCTGTTGCGCAACTTTGTCGCGCCCGTCGCGCGCGCAGCCTGAGTCGAAATCGATGAGCATCGTCGCTGCCTTGAAGCGGGTGGTCGAGGGTCACGACCTGGATGCGGCTGAAGCTGAGGCCGTGATGCGCCAGATCATGGCCGGCGAGGCGACGTCGGCGCAGATCGGCGCCTATCTGGTTGCGCTGCGAATCAAGGGCGAGACGGTCACCGAGATCGCTGCCAGCGCCCGCGTAATGCGCGCGCTCGCCGAGCCGGTGCAACTGCCGCGCGAGCGCCTGATCGATATCGTCGGCACCGGCGGCGATGGCGCCTCGACTTTCAATGTTTCCACTGCGGCCAGCTTTGTGGCCGCGGCAGCGGGTGCGCGTGTGGCCAAGCACGGCAATCGTTCGGTGTCATCCAAGTCCGGTAGTGCCGATGTGCTGGAGGCCGCCGGCGTCAATCTGGCAATCACGCCGGACCAGGTCGCGCAGTGTGTCAATGAGCTGGGTGTCGGTTTCATGTTCGCACCGCGCCATCACGGCGCGATGCGCCATGCGGTTGCACCGCGCCGCGAGCTGGGCTTGCGCACGATGTTCAATCTGCTTGGGCCATTGACCAATCCGGCGCAGGCGCCGTGTCAGGTGCTTGGTGTGTTCGATCGGCGCTGGTTGCGGCCAGTGGCCGAGGTCATGCACGAATTGGGCAGCATGCATGTGCTGGTCGTGCACGCGGACGATGGCCTGGATGAGTTCTCGATCGCTGCGCCGACCTCGGTTGTTGAATTGCGTGACGGCGCCATCAGCGAATACTCGGTCGAGCCCGAAGACTTTGATCTCGATCGCGCGAGCCTCGACGGCCTGCGCGTGGCGGATGCCGGCGAGAGTCTGATCCTGGTACGCGAGGCGCTTTCAGGTGCGGCCGGGCCCGCCGCCGCGATCGTCGCGCTCAATGCTGGCGCTGCGCTCTACGTGGCTGGCGTATCGGATTCGATGGCTGCGGGTGTCCGTCGTGCTGTCGAGGTGATGCAGCAGGGGCTGGCCACTCGCTGCTTCGAGCGCTTCGTGGCGCTGACGCGCTCGTTCCCAAGCATCACCTGATCTGGAGTCCGGCGATGAGCCCCGAGCTGTTCGCAAAAACCCCCAAGCCGCCGTACTACGCGGTGATTTTTTCATCGCAGCGTCGCGTCGAGCCCGACGATGGCTACGACGCGACGGCGCAGCGGATGGCCGAACTGGCTGCGCAGCAACCGGGTTACCTCGGCGTCGAATCGACCCGTGACGCACAGGGCTTCGGGATCACCGTCGCCTATTGGCGGGATGAGGCATCGATTCTCGCCTGGCGTAATCAGCTCGAGCATGCCGCGGCGCGGGCGCGTGGTCGATCCGAGTGGTACCAGCATTTCGAAGTACGCGTCGCACGTGTCGAGCGCGCCTACGGCGCGCGAACGGGAGGTTCCAGCAGTGAGTGACATCCTTCAGCAAATCCTGCGTCGCAAGGCCGAAGAGGTCGAGGCCCGGGCCAGCACGATCAGCCTCAATCGGGTCAAGGCAGTAGCGGCCGATGCCGATGCGCCGCGTGGTTTTGGCGAGGCGGTGGAGAAATTCCTGCAGCAAGGCCGGCCCGCGGTGATCGCCGAGGTCAAGAAGGCATCACCGAGCAAGGGGGTCATTCGCGCCGATTTTGATCCGTCGGCGATTGCGCGCAGCTACGAGGCCGGCGGCGCCTGCTGCCTTTCGGTGCTCACCGACATTGATTTCTTTCAGGGCAGCGATTTGTATCTGCAGCAGGCGCGTGCCGCCTGCACGCTCCCGGTACTGCGCAAGGATTTCGTGATCGATCCGTATCAGGTGTACGAGGCGCGTGCGCTCGGCGCCGACTGCGTCCTGCTGATCGTGGCGGCGCTCGGCGATCCGATGCTGGCCGAACTCGCGGATCTGGCCATGGACCTCGGCATGGATGTCCTCGTCGAGGCCCACGATGCAGCGGAGCTCGAGCGCGCGTTGCAGACTTCGGCCACCTTGATCGGCATCAACAATCGCGATCTGCGCAGTTTTGAGACATCGCTGGAAACCACGTTGAGGCTGCAGTCGCTGGTCGACGGCGACCGCATCCTGGTGACCGAGAGCGGCATCCATCTGCGCGTGGATGTCGAGCGGATGCGCGGTGCCGGAGTGAACGCCTTCCTTGTCGGCGAGGCATTCATGCGTGCGGCGGACCCGGGCTTGGCCCTGCGTGAGTTGTTCGGCTGAGCAGGCGCCAGCCGCTGGCGACCGATCGCCTCAGCCTTCGCCAAGATTCTTGACGAAGCGCAGCGAGCTCTGGATGTACCCGCTGGCGGCATAGAACCGATGCGCGTCCGTGCGCTGCGCGGCGGTGGTCAGTTCGATGCGCACCGAGCCCTCGCGTCGGGCGAGCCCCTCGGCAAAGCGCAGCAGTTCCCGCCCAACCTGCATCTTGCGCCAGCGCTCGTCGACAACGAGCGCCGTAATCCGGCAGGTTTCGCGTCCGAGTGGCAGATAGAACATGAAATCCAGGCTAACCATGCCAACGACCTGATTCTGCAGTTCGGCAACGATCAGCGACTGCCGGGGGCTGGCGTTGACGCGACGGATCCGGCGCTCGGCATCGATCTCGTCACAGGGGTAGCCCAGGGCTTCGAGCAGCCGCGATACGGCGGCCGCATCGGCCAGCTTCACATCGCGCATATGTGACGTGCCGGATGCCCCGGCATCGCCGCGGGGTCGCGTCGAGGCCACTCAGCGCGTTCCGAAGATCACAATCGTCTTGCCAGAAACCGCGATCTTTCCCGATTCTTCCAGCTGCTTGAGCACGCGACCGGCCATCTCTCGCGAGCAGCCGACGATTCGCGATAGCTCCTGGCGCGAGACCCGGATCTGGGTGCCCTTCGGGTGCGACAACGCATCGGGCTCGCTGCAAAGGTCCAGCAGGGTGCGCGAAATGCGGCCGGTAACATCCAGGAAGGCCAGTCGGCTGACCTTGCGGCTGGTGTGCAGCAGGCGCTTGGTCAGTTGCTGGCCGATGGCAAACAGGATGCGCGGACAATCGTCGCGCATGCTCGATTCGAACAGGCTAAGCAATCGCTCATAGCTGATTTCCGCCAGTTCGCAACTGGACCGGGTACGCATCAGCACTTCGCGTTTCGGGGTTTCGACATAGAGGCCGAGCTCACCGATGAATTCGCCCTTGTTGATGTAGGCGAGAATCAGTTCACGCCCATCGTCGTCTTCAGCCACGACGCTCAGCGAGCCGTCGACCACGTAGTACAGCACGTCGGCGCGATCCCCGGGCATGAAGATCGCCGTGCGGGAGGGGTAGCGTCGCCGATGACAGTTTTGCAAAAACCGATCCAACGCTGCCCCCTCGAACGCCAGCGATCGTGGCGTAACGCTCTTGGGTACCACCTCCGACAGGGGGGCCAAACGGTCAGTCGCTTCCACGCGCATGTGAGCCTCTGAGGAACCAATCCTGCGATGAGTTATATGACGCATTTGGTCGCAATTCAAACATTGTGAACGGCTGGGCCCGCCGGTTGACTTACCCCCGTCACCGAATTGCCGCATAATCCCCCGTCTGATTCGTCGATCCAACGAGGTTTTTGCAGTGGTCAAGCCGCTTCCCCGTCTCAAACTCCAGGGCTTCAACAACCTGACCAAGGCGCTCAGCTTCAACATCTACGATGTTTGCTACGCCGTCACCCCGGAGCAACGCGAGCGCTACATCGACTACATCGATGAAGCCTACAATGCCGAGCGACTGACCAAGATCCTGACCGATGTCTCCGACATCATCGGCGCCAACATCCTCAACATCGCACGCCAGGACTACGATCCGCAGGGCGCATCGGTAACCATCCTGATCTCGGAACAGCCGGTGATCGACAAGAAGGCGGCCGGCAAGGACATCCTGTCGGATGCCGTGGTGGCTCATCTGGACAAGAGCCACATCACGGTCCATACCTATCCCGAGAGCCATCCGCATACCGGCATCTCGACGTTCCGCGCCGACATCGACGTAGCAACCTGTGGCGTGATTTCACCGCTGAAGGCGCTGAACTACCTGATCGACAGCTTCGAATCCGACATCGTGGTGATGGATTACCGTGTCCGCGGATTCACCCGTGATGTGCGCGGAAAGAAGCACTACATCGATCATCGGATCAACTCGATCCAGGACTACCTCGCCAAGCATATCCGCCAGAAGTACGAGATGTTCGATGTCAATGTGTATCAAGAGAACATGTTCCACACCAAGATGCATGTGAAGGAATTTGACCTCGATACCTACCTTTTTGAGGCGCAGGCGAGTGACCTGAGCTTCAAGGAGCGCAAGACAATTGAGGCCATGGTCAAGCGCGAAGTCGAAGAACTGTTCCACGGCCGCAACCTGGTCTGAAGGCTGCGCGAATCGGCCGGAGCTGAGCGCCGCTGCGGCACTCCGTTTCGGCCTTAGATTTTGTAGGCGATGGTTTTCATCACGCTCGCACTGAGCGCCATCAGCTTTCGGACCGGCTGCGGAAGCTCCACACCACCCTGAGCCTGGGCACGCGCACCGTGCTCGGCTTCCTCGCCCTGCATAGTGGCAACAATGGCCCGGCTGCGCTGGTCCTGGGTCGGCAGCCGTTCGAGGTGCTCGCCCAGATGTGCCTCGACCTGACGTTCGGTCTCGACGACAAAGCCCAGGCTCACCCGATCACCAAAAAACGCGGCCGCCGCGCCAATGGCGAAACTTCCTGCATACCAGACCGGATTCAGCAGGCTGGGCCGCGCTTCCAACTCGTCGAGCCGTTGCTGGCACCAGTCCAGGTGATCGCGTTCTTCGGCTGCTGCCGAGAGCAGATGTTGTCGGGTGTCCTCGTTGCGGGCCACCGCGGCCTGTCCGAGGTAAAGCGCCTGCGCGCAGACTTCGCCGGTATGGTTCACCCGCATCATCCCAGCCGCATCAATGCGCTCGTGCGTGCTCAGTCGGCTGTCGGCGATCCCGCCGGCGGGGGAAGGTCGATGGCCGTCCTCTAGCGTGGCCTGACTGCCAAGCAGGGCAGTTTCCATGAGGGCGGCCAGCTGATCCAGCGTACCGATGCGACGAAAACTCATGGCGGCGACTCCAACTGAGCGTGCAGGAATTCAAGAGGATGCTGCACATTCGTGTGATCGCGCAACAATTGCACCCGGCAGCCGATGTTGGAGCTTAGAATCATCGTAGCGCGACTGGTTTTGATCTCATCGCGGGCCAGCCTTGCGAGCTCAGCCGCTGCAGCGGGATGGTCGATAAAGTGCGTGCCAGCACTGCCGCAGCAGCGACCACGGCTCGGCAGGACAACCACACTCAGCTCCGGAACCAGTGCGAGCAGGCGCTCTGCGGCGCTGCGTCCGCCTTCGCCCAGCCGTTCGGTGCACGGCGTATGCAGTGCCACGACCTGCCCGCTGGCGCGGAATCTGAGCCGGTCGCGACGCGACCACAGCATCTCCATCAGATCCTGATAGGGCGTGTTGCCGTCGACGACCTGTGCGCAATGGCGCGCACAGCCACTCACAATCCCTGTGCACGCCCGCGCGCCCGAGCTGCGCAATTGGGTGTTGAGTTGATCACCTAGCTGGCGCGCCCGCTGCAGATCGCCGGAATGGTAAGCCAATGCACCGCAGCACTGCGGCGGAATAGCCACATACTCGACATCGCAGCGCGCCAGCAAGGCAGCCGCGGCAGTCAAGGTCGCTGCTTCGAGTTGGTTTCCGCTGCAGCCACTGAGCAAGGCGAGCGAGTGGCGTTGCGCTTCACTTGTTGGCGTCACTGGCGTTATTTGCGTGACTGCTCGTGCGCGACGCAGTTTTCGCAATGCAGGATGAATACGACGCGCCAGCGGCCAGAACCAGCCCATCAGGTTGGGCCGCTCCAGTGCCGCGCGCATGATCCTGCGCGTGCCTGATTCGTGCCGATAAGACTGCATGCGCGCCCGTGCTGTCGCCAACAGGTCAAGGTAGGGAACGTGCGATGGGCATGCGCGCTCGCAGGCGCCGCAGGCCAGGCAGGAATCGAGATGCTGACGCGCGCTATGCTCGACCGGTCCTTGCGCTGACAGTGATCGCGCTATCGCAATACGGCCGCGCGGCGACTCCGACTCGCTGCGACTCACCTGGTAAGTCGGGCAGGCCGGCAAGCAAAGGCCGCACTGCACGCACTGTTCGGCGATTTCACGGATGCGCGCCGGTGCGGAAACATCCGGGACGGAAGAATTTTTCATACACACAGTCTATGACCTGACGACACCCCCCTTTCAACCTCGATTCGGTTCCGCTAGAGTGCGCGGCCCGCTCAGGTGGGGGTCCGGTCGCACAGAAATGTGTCGATCGGGACTGTTGACGAAGTAAAAATCTGCTGTATAGTGCGCGGCTCGCTGAGACGGAAACGTCTCGCTGGCGGACGAAATGTCCGACCAGATGCGCAAGATC
>JAYSZM010000013.1:0-2131 GCA_043738015.1 Lysobacterales bacterium | reverse complement strand
CAGAACTGCAGTTACTTGCCCAATTCACTTCGGATAACACAGTCGTAAAGGTCAATCAGGCCCAGATCCGAGCGTTGGAAGAGCGGCGCCGCACTCTGGAACTAAAGTTTCCACAACTCACGGCGCTCGCCGTCGGTGCGGTTGCGCGTGGAACAAGCTTCGATTCGCTTACAGAACATGCAAACCTCGCAGCCGCGGATGCACGTGTTGCGACGCTCAGGTTGCAGTTGGCTGAATTGGAAACATCAGCCGCAAAAATCCACGCAGTTTCCGGACAGATCGAGGACTTGGAGCGCCAAAAGGAAGTCGAAACAAAAAGCTACGCAAATTTTCAATCAAAGCTGGAAACAGCGCGTGTGGATGAAGCTCTGGATCCCTCCAAGATGCCTAACATCAGCGTGGTGCAGAAACCATCGCCTCCGATGAGCGTGGCTGGCCAGAGTGCAAAGATTGCACTCGGCCTTGCCATTGGTGGCTTTCCTCTCGGCGTCGCTCTCGCGCTCGCGATGGACCTCATTTTCGATCGGACTGTCAAACGCCCAGCCGAACTCGAGAGGCGCCTGGGAATCCCGATGCTGCTCAACATCCCCAACGTTGCGCCGAACCGTTCACGCCGCGCGCTTCCTGATTCCCGCGGAGGGGGAAGTCAACTCGCCAAAACCGAACAGTCCCTCTCACCCAAGTCCGCCCCTTGGGAGGAAGGTCACTTCATCCGGCCGTACGCCGAAATTATTCGTGATCGCATCATATTAGGTTTCGAACTAAGGCGCATCACTCACAAGCCGAAGCTAGTCGCGGTCACCAGTCTTTCTGGAGGTGAAGGAACCTCGACCCTCGCTGCGGGCCTGGCTGCTTCCCTCTCCGAGACCGGAGACGGCAAAGTACTCCTTGTCGATATGAGTGCCGGCAATCCCGAGTTGCGCCCATTCTTTGAGGGCCGCGCCAGCGGATCCCTGGTTGAAGCCCTGCAAGGTAGTGGTGAGCCGACTACTGCAGCCGACAACCTTTTTCTAGCGACCGGAGAAATGGACGGTCGGGGCTCGACCTCCATCGCCCCGCGTCGCTTCTACGAGCTCATGCCCGTTTTGCGCGCCAGCCAGTTCGACTACATCATTTTCGATCTACCCCCGGTTGACCAGAGTGGTGCGACACTCGCAGTATCCGGCTCCATGGACAAAGTGCTCCTCGTCGTCGAGGCGGAAAAGAATAACCGAAATGCACTTAAACGTGCCTACGATGAACTTGTAGCTGCCAAAGCCGATGTGGTTGCAGTAGTCAATAAAACACGCGATCAAGGACCGAAATGGATCCAGAGCTAACCAATTCAGCAACGTCGCCAAACGCCAAACCGATAGCGCAACTGGCTACCTCATACTAACTCTGACGCCGCCTTCTTCAGGCAGGTCCTCGATGGTGCGACACTATGAATTCACGACGCTTTCGAGCGGAGGAGCAAGCACCCCGATCTCTGTACCCATACAGTTTTCCGATCGGAAACCAACGGTGCTAGCCATTTCTTCAGGCGGGGGGCATTGGGTGCAACTCCTACGCCTTGCTCCAGCCTTGGAAGGTTGCGACATCACCTACGCGACCGTGAGTCTGAGCTATCGATCGCAGGTCGATGGCACGGAGTTTTGCGTCGTCCGGGATGCCAATCGCTCGGACAAGTCGACATTGCTCCCATCTGCATTCTCCGTGCTTCTGCTCCTTCTCCGGCTTAGACCGCAGGTAATTATATCCACAGGTGCTGCTCCCGGTTACTTCGCCGTACGTTTTGGACATTTATTCAGAGCGCGAACTATTTGGGTGGACAGCATTGCGAATGCTGAAAAACTCTCACTTTCCGGCACAATGGCAGCCAGGCATGCAGATCTTTGGCTGACTCAGTGGGCGCACTTGGAACGCGAGAACGGTCCAAAGTATTTAGGAAATGTTCTCTAATTTAGATCAACCAAGCCCCGTTGCCGGATGATTTTTGTCACTGTCGGCACTGAGCTTCCATTCAATCGCCTCGTCCAGGAGGTGGATGCGTGGGCCGGGAGAACAGGGCGCTTAGATGTGTTCGCGCAGATTGGCAAAACGGACTGGCGTCCCAGTTTCATCGAATACCAGTGTTTTCTAGAGCCACAGG
>JAYSZM010000012.1:0-67089 GCA_043738015.1 Lysobacterales bacterium | reverse complement strand
GGGCTCGATCCTCGGGCAAGACCAGGTCGGCCATTGCACTGCCCAGTAGTTCGGCCGGTGCATGGCCCCAGAGTCGCGCGCAGCCATCGCTGATCAGGGCAAAGCGGCCGTTGCCATCGATCACACAGATCACGTCCAGCGAGTGCTGCATGACCAGTCGATTCAAGGTCAGCGAGAGTTCAAGCTGCTTGGTCAAATCGCGCAGCTGATCCTCGACGCGGCGGCGATCGCTGATGTCCTGCAGCGAACCCGCAGCGAGGACGGGTTTGCCGGCATCATCGCGGAACACGGTGCCGAGCTCGTGCACATGGATCACCGATCCATCGGCACGGCTGACGCGGTACTCGATATCGATATCGGAGGTGCCCGCCTGCAAGGTGGTGGAAGCATCGATCGCCAGCTGGCGGTCATCCGGATGCACATGGCTGACTATCGCCGGCAGACCCAGGGCGACTTCCTCGGCGCTCACGCCAAACAGTTGCATCGCCTGCTCGGACCACAGGCGCTCGCCGGTAACCAGGTCGACCTGCCAACTGCCGAGCTGGGCCAGACGCTGGGCACGCTCGGAGGAATCCTGTGCCTGACGTAATGCCAGCTCCGCGCGCTTGCGCTCACTGATGTCCTGGAAGTAGATCGCCAGCCCCTTGCTATGCGGGAAGACGCGGATTTCCACCCAGATGCCGAGCGCCTGGCTCCAATGCTCAAGTGTCAGCATGGTGCCGTGATCCAGAGCGTGCTGGAATCGTTGCGGCAATTCCGACGCGCCTGCGAGCGGGAACTCATCCCACAAATCCTTGCCAAGCAGATCGGACTGTGCGCGCCCGATCAGGCGCTCCGCCTGCGGATTGACGATCTGGATGCGCCAGTCGCGATCGACCGCGATCAGTGCATCGCTGATCGTGGTGACGACCTCGCCGAGTTCGCGCTCGGCTGCACTCAGCGCCGACTGAAGGCGTTCCGCCTCGGCCATCTGTGCGCGCAGTTGCTGACCGCTGAGTTCGGCGAGGTCCGCGCGCTCACGTGCCAGCGCGGCCAAGCGCAAGGCAAGCGCCAACAAGCCACCGGTCAACAGGCCGACCAGCAACAGGGCCTTGGCCAACTGGGCGGGTCGTTTCGAGTCCTGCCACCAGAGTTCGACGCGCAGGTCGATCCCCGGCGCGGGATAGGTCGCTACGACCGCGGCTGTGGCCTCACGAATGCCCAGTTCAAGGATGCGCTGGCCATTGCCGGAGACGCGCAGGCCGACGTCGTCGGGGACGCCGGCCAGCATCTTCCTCAGCAGAAGGCCAAGGTCGGAGAGCACGAGGATCGCGCCGGACACGGCGGCACCGTCACGAACCGGATACTTAAGCAGGTGGCCGAACTGTTCGCCGCACATCGCTGCCGCGTAGGCGCTCGGGCGATCTTCTGGACTGGACCGAAGCATTGTCTGCCCCGTTGCAAAGGCCTCGGCGACACAGGCCTGCTGAGGGCCTTCGCGCGCGTCCGCGACGCGCACGCGGCCATCGACATCGACCAGCGCGATCCGCTCTATGGCCGGGAAGTCGAGCAACAGCTGGTGCGCCTGACGCGCGAACGCGGCGGGCTCGTCGGCCGTCGGGACCTCGCCCATGCGCAAGGCCAGTCGCGTGATCGCAGACTGCCGAAGCTGGGTGCCGAGTTCCATGGTGCGGATGAGACTGTCCAGCCGCATCACCCCGACCTTCTGGTGCTGACGCTGCTGTTCCTGCTTGATCGCGATCCAGGTCGCGGTGCTGGCCATGGCGCTGACGACTGCGACCAGGATTGGCAACAGGAGGGTCCGGTGCTTGGAGGTCGGCAGGTGTCGGATGCCGGCGAAACCCAACCCGAAGGCCAGGCCAGCCAGGCAGAGCGCGTCCGGCAGCGCCATCGGAGGATGTGGCCCCCAACTCTTGAGCGTTGGGACATCGAACAGGTAGCCGCCGAGCGCGAGGGCGGGGATTACGCTGAGCAGGAAGGCCAGGACCCAGGTGATCGACCAGCGTAGCGATGTCGCCTTGGGGTCGGGGGGAGCGGAGAACACTGCCAGGCCACCGAGCAGGAGCGCAACGGCGGTGTTGGGCGCCATCCACGGACGCCACGTGACGAAATCGGCCGCGGCAATGGCGCTCAGCCAGTTCTGAAAAGGCAGCGACCAGCCAGCCAGATCCAAGACCACAACGCTCAGGGCAAGCGCCGCGACAGGGCTAAAGCACCAGAGGGCGTGCATTCGCCGATCCTCGGCGAACAGATGCATCGCCACTGCGGTAACGATCATCGCGATCGCCGTGCTGGTCTGCATCGGCAGCGATTCTGGAATTCCGCGGGCGATCTGCTCATCGCCGACAGCCCAGCCGCAGAGCGCCAGCAGGGCGATGCCAAGGACGGTTGCAGCGCTCAGTTGAGTTGCCCGGTGGACCGCGGTTCTGGCGGTCGGCCTCGACAGCCAGTAAATGCTGGCGCAGAGCAAGGCCAGCCGGCCCAGCGGGTGCAGTTGCGTGCTGCTTTCGAATTGCGGCTCTGCGCTGACCACGCCAATGCTGAGCAGCAAAAGCATCAGCATCGACAGCGCGGCCGCCCGTCGGAGGAGATCGCGCCCCGCTCCTGCTCCAAGCGCGTGCAACGACATGCCGCCGGCAGCCAGCAGAACGGCGACCATGCTTGCCTTCAAAACGCTCGCATCGAAGGGAGCGCCCCAGCTCAGGGCCAGGCCCACGAGTAGCACAGTCGCAATACCCAGGCCTGCAAGCATCCGTTCGGACGGCAGGATCAACTCAAGCCCGATGATCAGGGCCGGCGTCAGCACCAGCCAATGCGCTGCGCCATCGAGGCCGGGCACCGGAAGCAGCGGATTACCGAGCAGGCTCAGAACCGTGCCAATCAACCAGAGCGTAAGCAAGGTCGCCGCGACTGCGGGCTGTTGCCAATTCACTTGCTGCTCCCAGCAACGTGGGCCGCCGTTGGGAACCCGCTGGTCCCGGCGCCCTCACTGCATGCGCAGGTAGGTGGCGCAACGCGCTCGCTTGCGCGACGTGAACCGACACCGAGACCGAGACGAGCTGAGCAAGCTGTGCGGGGTCCGGTCATGGCGGGCTCAGCGCGCCGTGGCCGGTTGCTCATACCGGCGAAACGCTTCGAGTACCTGGGCACGCAGGGCTTCGTCGTCCCAGGGCTTGGTCAGGAACTTGTAGATCGCACCCTTGTTGATCGCATCGGTAACGCTGGCCAGATCAGTGAAACCGCTGAGCACCATGCGCACCGTGTCCGGGTACATTTCCTTGACCTGGTTGAGGAATTCGGTGCCATTCATGCCGGGCATGCGCTGGTCCGACACGATCACCTGCACCGGATTGGTCGCCAGCAACTCGAATGCCTCGGTCGCCGAACCGGCCTCGAGAATATGGTAGCCATCCCGGCGCAACAATCGCATCAAGGAGCGGCGGATGTTCTCTTCGTCGTCGAGGATCAGCAGGGTGCGCGCGTGGGTTTCCTGGCCGAGTCCGGCTGGCAGCAGATAGCGGCGACGCAGCAGATCGGGAATGTGCTCGGCCGCCATCGCTGCAGCAAAGTAGTGGCCCTGGAACTCATCGCAGTTGTTGCGCCTCAGATACCCATACTGTGCGGCCGTTTCGACGCCCTCGGCGACCACGCGCATGCCCAGGTGATGGCCCATCGCAATGATGGCGCGGACCAGGGCCGCGCTGCTGCCATCCTGGGCGATATCGCTGATGAAACTCTGATCGATCTTGAGTTTATCGAGGGGGAAACGACGCAGGTAGCTCAGGCTGGAATAGCCGATGCCGAAATCATCCAGCGCCAATCGCAAGCCAAGCGCTTTCAGTTCCTGCATCTGGCGGACGGCGCGGTCGGCATGATCCATCAGCACGCTCTCGGTCAACTCCAGTTCGAGCATGCTGGCCGGAACGCCGGTCTCGCTGAGCACGCGGCGGACGTCGGCGACGAAGTTCGGCCTTTGCATCTGCGCTGCCGACACATTGACACTGACCAGAAAATTGCTGAATCCCTGGTCCAGCCAGACGCGCACCTGCTTGCAGGCGCTCTGCAGCACCCAGGCGCCGAGCTGCAGGATCATGCCGTTGTCTTCGGCGATTGGCACAAAGCGACGCGGCGGCAGCAGGCCAAATTCCGGACTGTTCCAGCGTACCAGCGCCTCCAGTGCGACCAGGGCGCCATCCTGTGCACTGACCTGGGGTTGGTAGTGCAACAGAAACTCGCCACGGGTCAGGGCATCGCGCATGCGACCGCCGAGCGCCATACGATCATCGAGCATCTCGTGCAGTTCGACACCGAACACGAAGGCGCCATTGCGGCCTCCGCGCTTGGCGCGATTGGTGGCGATTTCGGCCTGCCGGGTCAGATCGAGCACGCTGTTGCCGGTATCCGGGTAGGCCGAGGCCCCGACCGATGCAGTCAGATACAGGGTGGCAACCGGGGAAACCGCCATCGGTTCGGCAATGCAATCGCAGAAGCGGGTGGCCAGCTGGAGCAGGTCCTCGCTGGCAGGTACCCCATCAAGGGCCACGACAAACTCGTCGCCGGCATAGCGCATGACTTCGGCATCGACGCCGGCAGCTTCGCGCAGGCGCTCGGCAATCAGTCGCAGCGCGATGTCGCCAGCGGCAAATCCCATCGTGTCATTGATCGAATTGAAGTTGTCGATGTCAACGAACAGCAGCACCAGCCGCTGGAGCGGATGTGTGCCAGCGTCGCGCATGCGCACCAGCATCTCCTCGATGCGCGCCTCGGCGCCGCCGTAGCGCGGCAGCCCGGTAACGCTGTCATAAGTTGCATGAAACTGCCGCTCGGCTTCGATCTTTTTCTGGTCGGTGATGTCTGACATCACGCCGACGTATTGGCTGACCTGACCCTCGTCATCAAGCACCGGCGAAATGGTCAGACGGTTCCAGAACATGCTGCCGTCCTTGCGATAATTGCGCATGACGACCACGCAACTGCGCGATTCAGCGATGGCCAAACGCAATTCTTCGCGTTCGGCCTGGCTAGTATCCCCGCCCTGCAGGAATCGGCAGTTGCGACCGAGGACTTCTTCCGGCGGGTATCCGGTGAGCCTTTCGAACGCCGAGTTGACATAGATCAGCGGCATGTCGGGGCGGTGCGCATCGGAGATCAGCACCGCATCGTTGGAGGACTCCACCGCGCGTTGCAGCAATTGCAGCTGATGCTCGTAAGCGCGTTGCTCGGTTACGTCATGCAGGACCAGCACGCGGGCGTCGGCGCCGTTCCACTCGGTGTCGCTGATTCGAAGATCGGCGATCCGGGTTGCCCCGCTCGGGTCCTTGAACTTGACACTGCGAGTCTCGACCAGGGCCAGAAGATTTGATGCTGTTGTCCCGACCAGTTCGCGTCCTGGCCCACCGAGCAGGCCGTCGGCGGCCGGATTGGCAAACAGGATTTTGTCATTGCCATCGATGACCAACAGGCCATCGGCCACATCGTGCAGGACCTGGCGCAAGGTGGATTCACTGGCGCGCAGGGCTTCCTCGGCACGCATACGCGCGGAGACATCAAGCGCAAGCATCATGCGCGCAGGTGTCGTGCCGAGTCGGATGTCATTGCGCACGACCTCGACATCGATCGCACGACCGTCCTTGCGGCGGTGCTGCCAGACCGCGGCGCTTACGGTGCCGACCTCATGCGCGGCCGATGGCTGCTGACCTTCATCAGCGCCGAGATCAGACACCCGCAGTTCGCTGAATTCCTCGCGGCTGTAGCCGTACTGACGGCTGGCGGCGGCGTTCACTTCGAGGATGTGCAGCGATTCGGGATCGTAGACCCACATCGGCATGGGGCTGGCGTCGAACAGGGTGCGGTACTCGAGCTCGCGTTCAGCGACCAGCCTCGCCAGTCGCTGGCGCTCAGCGGCGTAGCGCACGCTGCGTTCCAAGGAGACCGCATCGAGGCGATCCTTGACCAGAAGATCCGAGGCGCCTGCATCGAGACAAAGCTGATCGACTTCCGCGGAGCTGTGTCCGGTCAGCACGATCATCGCCGGGCGCTGCGGGTCATCCGCGACCACGGCGAGCAGATCGGCGCCAGTGTGCGCGCCGAGCAGATAATCCACCAGTACAACGTCATAGGCCGACTGGGCCAGCAGGGCAATGGCCTCCTCGTACGAGGCGGCGGTCTCCACAACGTAGTCGGCAGCGCGTGTCATCGAATCGAACAGGTCCGCGACGAGGAAGCGATCGTCCGGATCATCGTCAACCAACAACACACGCAATTTTGTGCTTTCCCGCATCCGAGAATCCTCGTTGCTGCTGCCAGGGATGGTCTGAGCTTACCCTGAGTATTGCGCGTCCGACCGTCTCACTCCATACGTAGATTTACTGAAAGCGCAGTCCGAGGCAAAATTTGTCACAGTGTCGGCCGCAAGCGCCGCCGATTCAGTCTGGCCGCAGCGTTTGCGTTTCCGAGGTTGCGGCTAGGCGAGGGCACGCAGGGTCTGATCGGGCGGCGCACGCAGCACGCGTCTCGTTGCCAGCAGGCCCGATACCGTGACGGCCAGCGTCGCCGCCAGGGCCCCGGCGAGCGCAACCGGCCAATTGGCCGACCAGGGCAGATCGAACACCTGCTCGGCGATCACGCCGGAAAGCAGGGTCGCTGCGGTCGCCGCAGTGAGCCCGGCGAGCAGACCAATGGTGAGGAATTCAGAGGCATGCGCCATGCGCAGTTGCCGATGGCGTGCGCCGAGTACGCGCATGACCGAGCCCTCGCGCAGGCGTTCGTCCTGGCTGGCGGTGACCGCTGCCAGCAACACCAGGATGCCGGCGAGCAGGGTGAAATAGAAAACATATTCGACCGCCGTAGTCACCTGATTTGCGGTATTCCGGACCTGGGCCAGGACCGCGTCGATATCGATGACCGAGAGATTCGGAAACTGTCTGACCAGCTCGTTGGCCAGCGCGGGGCGCTCCTCGGGTAGCCGGATCGCGGTGATGTGGCTGCTGGCATAGCCCTGCAATGCCCCCGGCGATGCCACGACAAAAAAGTTGGGGCGAAAACTCTCCCAATCGATCGCACGCAGACTGCTGATCCGCGCCTCCAATCGACGTCCGGCGATATCGAAGGCGACGCGGTCATCAAGCTTCCAGCCCAACGCAGTGGCGAGTCCCTGTTCGACCGATATCTCGGTCTCGTCCGGGCCGTCCTGCGGCCACCAGCGTCCTGCGACGATCTTGTTGTCGCTGCTGCGGTATTCAGCGCTGGAGCTGAGGTTGAATTCGCGCTCCGCCAGGCGTCGGGCGCGATCGCCATTGGCGGCGAAGTCAGCCGCGGTCACCGCTTGCCCATTCATTTCGATCAATCGGCCGCGCACCATCGGATAAAGCTCGACCGAGTCGACGCCGCCCGCGCGCAGAAACTTTTGTACTGGCAGAACCTGATCGGATTGCACATTGATGATGAAGCGGTTGGGCGCATCGGCAGGGAACGAGCGCTGCCAACGATCGAGCAGATCGGTGCGCACCAGGGTCAGCAAGAGGATCACCATCAGACCGAGACCCAGCGCGGAAATCTGTGCGGCACTCGAGAGCGGCCGTCGCCCGACATTGGCCAGGCCATAGCGCCAGGGGCCGCGCAGCTGCCCACGCAGGCGACGCAGCACAGCGATCAGCGCGGCAGCCAGCAGACCCAAGACCAGCAGCGTCAGCACGATACCAGCGAGCATGCTGAAGGCCAGGCTCGCTGAACCAGCTTTCAACCACAGCAGCCCGGCCAATCCGGCGAGTCCGGCGATGCTGCTCAACACCGCGCCGCGCTCGGCGACGGCGAGGTCACGGCGCAACACGCGCAGCGCCGATACGCCGCGCAGGCCAAGGATCGGCGGCACGGCAAAAGCCAGCAGCACTGTGAACCCAACCAGATAGCCTTCTGCTGCGGGCCACAGGCCGGGAGGCGGAATTGCCAGTCCCATCACCCGTGCCAGCCAGCTGCCGAGTGCAGCCTGGATCAACAGTCCGAGCAAAACGCCGACACTGCTGCCGATCAAGCCGAGCCAGGCGATTTCGCCGACATAGATCGTGGTGATGCGGGCCTGGCTGGCGCCGAGGCAACGCATCACCGCGCAACCATCCAGATGGCGCGCGCAATGTCGACGCGAGGCCATAGCCACCGCAATGGCCGCCAGCACAACGCTGAGCAGGGCCGAGAGTCCGAGGAATCGATCGGCGCGTTCCAGAGCCGAACGAATTTCGGGACGGGCGTCGCTGATGGTCTCCAGGCGCTGGCCGCGACCGAGCGAAGCCTTCACCGCGCTGCTGAAACGCGATACCGCGGCAACGTCGCCAGCCACCGCCACGCGATAACTGATCCGGCTGCCCTCCTGCACCAGGCCGGTGGCGGGAAGATCGGCGAGATTCATGAACGCGCGCGGTGCCACATTGAAGTAGTCGAGTGCAGCATCGGGTTCCTGGGTCACCAGGGCCGCGAGCACCAGTTCGCTGTCGCCGATCGATAGACGATCGCCAATCTTCGCGCCGATGGCATCGGCACCGGCGCGCGACAGCCAGAGTTCGCCGCGTCCCGGAATGCCCGCGCTGACCCGATCGGATTGGCCATCGTCGGCGAGCAGGCGGTAACTGCCACGCAGCGGAAAACCGCTGCCCAGGGCACGCAGATCGGCAAGCCGGAACTGATCGCCACGGCGGAGCATGCTCGGAAACGACAGCGTCTCTGCAATCGCGAGTCCCTCCTTGGCAGCGAGTTGACGCGGTGCATCACCGATGGGTTGATCGGCGCGCAGCACGGCATCGCCGCCGAGCAGGCGGTTGGCCTCGAGCGCGAGCGCGCGTTCGGCGCGATCGGTGATGAATCCGACGGCGGTGACGGCGGTCACCGCAAGGATCAATGCGGCCAGCAGTACGCGTACTTCACCCGCCACCAGTTCTCGACGGAGCAGGCGCCAGGATTGCAGCAGGGCGCGCATCAGCCCGACACCAGGCGTCCGCCATCGAGGCGCAGGCTGCGGTCACAGCGCACCGCGAGTTTTTCATCGTGGGTGACCAGAACGAGGGTGGTGCCGTTCTGTCGATTCAGATCGAACAGCAATTCGATTACCTGCGCCCCGGTTACGGTATCGAGATTGCCGGTGGGTTCGTCGGCAAACAGCACGGCGGGCTTGGTCACGAAGGCGCGCGCGAGCGCGACGCGCTGCTGTTCGCCGCCGGAAAGTTGGCGTGGATAGTGACCAAGGCGATCGCCCAGTCCGACCTTGTCGAGGATAGCCAGTGCAGGTGTGGCGGCATCGGCGACGTCGGCCAGTTCCAGCGGCAGCATGACATTCTCCAGCGCGGTCAGCGACGGCAGCAGCTGAAAACTCTGGAACACAAAGCCGACCTTTTGTCCGCGCAGACGGGCGCGACCATCCTCGTCGAGCGCGTTGAGCGATTCACCGGCAAGGCTGACGCCGCCCGAGCTTGGCAGATCGAGCCCAGCCATCAGCCCGAGCAGGGTGGATTTGCCCGAGCCCGAAGCGCCGACAATGGCGACGGCCTCGCCGGCCTGGACGACGAAGCTGATGTCTTCGAGGATGGTCAGTTGCCGGTCCGGCAGCGGCACGCGCTTGCCCAGACGATCGACCCGCAGCACGATGTCGGTGCAAAGATCGGTGTCTGCGGGTTCAGCTGAAACTTCGGTCATGCCTCACTCCTGTAGCGTCGCGGACCGACGCTTGATCGGCCGCAACATTAATGGTCCGCAGCCAGACCTTGATCTGCCGAGATCCGACCCTATCCTTGAGTGTCAACCAGTGGAGCGGAAACTTTGCGCCAGATAGTGTGTAGTCTCGTGCCACAAGAAATCGTCAAGACGCTGCATTGGCTCGCCTTCGCGCTGCTCGCCCTGCTCTACGTGGGGCCGCTTGCGGCCAATGACAAGGCGCATGGCCTGTTGGTCATGGGTGACTCCCTGTCGGCAGCGTACGGCCTGCGCAGTGAGGAGGGCTGGGTCAGCCTGCTTTCGGAGCGCTTGAAGTCCGAGCACCCGGATTGGATTGTGGTGAATGCCAGCGTCAGTGGTGAGACTACGGCCGGCGGAGCGGCGCGCATCGAGGCCGAGTTGGCTACTCATCGCCCCAAACTCGTGGTCATCGAACTTGGCGCCAATGATGGGCTGCGTGGCCTGCCGCTCGACATCGCGCGTGCCAATCTCGAGAAAATGATCCTGGCCGCACGGAAGTCCGGCGCGCAGGTTTTGCTGGTCGGCATGCAAATTCCGCCCAATTACGGCGCGGACTACACGCAAGCCTTTGTCGCGATGTACCGTGAACTTGCCGATCACCACAAGACGACGCTGCTGCCTTTCCTGCTGGCGCCGGTTGCCGCCGAGCGCGAGAACTTTCTCGAAGACAATCTGCACCCGGCCGCCGCGGCGCAGCCGGTGTTGATGGCGCATGTGTTGGCGGTGTTGAAGCCGATGCTGTAATCGCGCCTTCTCATCGCCGTGCATGCCATTGTGTGGCCGGAATTTTTGGCGAAGTCGCGCTACGCTGGGGCAACCGCAGAGCGCCGGTCTGCGCTCAGCGTGCCAGCAAATCGCCGTACTCGGGATGTCGCTCGATGAATTGCGCCGCATAGCTGCAAGCGGGGATCACTTTCCAGCCGGCGCTGCGTGCGTGTTCCAAGGCCGCCCGCGTCAAGGCGCCCGCAAGGCCTCGTCCGCCAACCTCGCTGGGCACGCCGGTATGAGTGATCCGCATCACCTGGTCATTGAGCCTGTACTCGAGTACGCAGCGGACACCCTCGACAATGACCTCGAAGCGATGCTGATCGGGGCGATGCTGGACGACAGGTTCCATGTGAAGTTTTCCTTCGATTTGGGGTTCGATGCTGAGCTGGGCAGCGTGCTGTTCCAGCCAGTCGCGAAAGTCGTGGCGGAGAAATTGCGTGCCAACGGCGAGCAGGGCACCGCCCTCATAGAGATAGGGCATCCGATCGCGATCCCAAGGGGTGATCGCATGTTCCTGGAACAACAGGCGCAGCGGGCGTTGTGGACGATTGGCCGCAATCTTCAGCCGCTCGCCGTCAACCCGCGAGCGCAATTGCAGGGTGCGCTGCAGGGGCGTGCGCGCGATCACGCGCAACACCCGACCGTCGCCCAGTGGCTGCGCCCGCGCCATCGGCCAGTCGAGCGCGAGCCGTGGAGCATCGTGCAGTGGCGGCATGGCATACAGCAAGTTGCGATAGCGGCGGATCTCGGCACCCGTCCAGCGCACGCGCAGATTGCGATCATCGGCAGCGCGCAGTATCTGCTGCTGCAGATCAGCCAGCACGCGGGGTGGGGCAGGTGGCAGGCCGAGACGCGACAGCCAATGCCGCAGCAGGCCAGAGACCTGATCGGATGGCACCGAAGCCAATGCATCGAGTCGCAGGCAATCGGGACGTTCGGCCTGCGCCACAATCAGTTGACGATCCAGCGCCGATTCGAGATTGGGCAGGCTGGCGGCCAGATGGCGGGCGCTTTCGGCAAGCGAGCGCCGTGCCTGCGGCCAGCGTCGCTCCAGAGCAGGCATGACCTGCAAACGTAGAAAGTTGCGATCGGCATCGCTCTCTGCATTGCTCGGATCCTCGACCCAGTGCAGTTCATGTCGGCGCGCATACGCATGCAGGCTGGACCGCGGAAGCTCCAGCAGTGGCCGCCCGAGTTGGGCCGGGCCGAACGCGCGCAGCGGCCGCATCGATGCCAAGCCCTCGTGGCCAGCAGACCTCAGCGCACGTAGCAGAAAGGTCTCCGCCTGATCGTCGGCATGGTGTGCGGTCAGCACCAGATCGCCGCTGGCCGACAGTGATTCCAGCGCGGCGTGGCGCGCGCGGCGTGCGGCACCCTCTGGGCCGTAGCGCGCCACCTCGGTGACACGAACGCTCTGCGCGACGAAGCGCACGCCGAGATCTTCGGCGACGCGCGCACAATGCTCGGCCCATTGCCCGCTGGCTGCTTGCAGTTGATGATCAATATGGACAGCGAGCAGGCGCTGGCGCTGCACCAGGTCGTGACGCGTCAGCGCATGCAGCAGCACCGTCGAATCCATTCCCCCACTGAAGGCTACGATCAGCCTCCCCTGTTCGCCACAGGGATGGCCGAGCAGGAAGGCGCTGAGGGCGGCGGATAGCGGACAGATCATCGCGCAAGCATGCCACGGCTGCCGTGCGAGCGGTTACGGCGGAGTGCGCAAGTCAGTCGTGCGGCTAGGCGCGGTCAGGGCTTGCAGAAGCGGTAGTGACCGACGATCCACTCACTGCCGTCGCGATAGCCGAACAACTCCGCACAGGACATCCAGAATATGCGCCAGCGCTGGTGCCAGAGCTGGGCCCGCTCGGGCCCATAGGCCTCGGCGAAAATGCCGACCACGGCCTCGCGATGGCGGTCCTGGTTGGCCAGCCAGTGATTGGCGGTGCGCTGGTAGTGACGGCCGTCGAGTCGCCAGTGTTCTTCGATGCGCAAGTCGCGTTGGAACCAGAACAGGGTATCGGCCGCGGGCATCAGGCCGCCGGTGAAGAAGTGGCGCGCCATCCAGTCATTGTTGCCATCGGTATCGAAGGGATAGCAGAGTTCACGGTGACAGAAGATATGCACGAAGAGCTTGCCGCCGGGGCGCAGCCACGAAGCAATGCGGGCGAGCAGATGTTCGTAGTTGCGCATGTGCTCGAACATCTCGATCGAGACGACGCGGTCGAACGTCGTCGCGTCGAGTTCGAGCCGATTCACATCCAGGGTGATCACGCGTACATTGGCCAGCCCGCGCGCCCGGCAGGCAGCTTCGATAAAGTCGCGTTGCGGCTGCGAGTTGGACACCGCCGTGATGCGGGCATTGGGCAGGCGCTCAGCCATGGTCAGCGTCAACGAACCCCAGCCGCAGCCGAGTTCGAGGATGTCCTGACCGTCGCGCAGCTCGGCACAATCGAAGTAGCGATCAAGCATGGCGACTTCGGCTTCGTCGAGCGACTCGTTGCCGGTCGGGTAGTAGCAGCTCGAATACTTCAGGCGCTTGCCGAGTGCCAGTTCAAAAAACGCCGCCGGCACTTCGTAATGCTGGGTATTGGCAGCGTCGGTGTGAATCGCGATCGGACTCTGGCGCAATTCATGGATGCGGCAGCGCATCCGGTCGAACCAGTCGCCCGCATATTCCTCGCGCAGGCGCTCGGCGCAGAGGCGACGGATGCCAAGGCGCAGCAGGGGATCGGGCAGCAGGCCGCGTTCGGCCAGACCGATGCCGGTCCAGCGCGGTTCCGGTCCGCTCAGTTGATGCAGTTGTTCCAGCGTAGTGCTCATGGGCGACTCGATGCGGTACGTTGAAGGTGTCGGTCAGCGCGCAGGCCCGCGCGGCCACCACGGGAAAAAGGCATTGGTCGTCCGCTGATATTCGCGATAGTCATCGCCGCGCGAGCGCAGCGACTGCGCCTCGACATAGGGAATACCGGTGACGAAACGCAGCGACAGGAACATCAGCACGGGACCGGCGGCGCTCAGCCAGAACAGCGGCGAGCCGACTGCGAGGATCAGATAAGCAAACCAGTGCAGCCATTCGAAAAAGTAATTGGGATGCCGGCTATAGCGCCACAGCCCGACGCGGCAGGTCTGCCCGCGATGCGCGGGATTGGCGCGGAAGCGGGCCAGCTGGCGATCGGCGATGGATTCGCCGAGCCAGCTGGTCAGCCAGATCATCACGGCTGCTGCTGCGGCAATCCTCGATGGCGCGTGCGGATTCTGCGCCACCGCCAGAAAGGGCAAGGCGAACAGCACGGTCAAGCCGGCCTGAAATACAAAGAAGCCGAGCATCTTCATCTGATTGCCGTTCCAATGTGCCCGCAGATGCGCGTAGCGACCGTCTTCGGGTTCGCCGAGTACGCGGGCGCACAGATGCAGGCCGAGGCGGAAGCCCCAGAGTCCGCCCATCGCAGCGACCAGGGCACGCGCGCAAATATCGCCGGAACCGATCCAGCCGAAGTAGAGTGCCGCGCATCCCAGCAGCAATGCCCAGGCCACATCGACATAGCCGGCATTGCGGGTGCGTCGCTGCAGTTGCCAGACCGCCAGCATCACCAGCAGGGCGAATGCGGCAAATCCTGCCAGCGGCGACATTGCCTGGCTCATGCGCCCGCTCCAGCGGCCGTCGGATTCTCAGCGCTTGCCCAGCGTAGCGAGATCGCCACCAGTAACGGTGTGACCACGGCCCAGGCGATCGCGAGTGCGAGCAAGACCGGGCCTTGTGGCGCCTCGAAGCGCACGGCGCCCCAGAGGCGCTCAGCGGCGAGATAGGCGAGCGGGCCCGACAATGCGCCGAGCAGTATCGCGAGCAGGTAGCGGCCGCGCAGGAACTGCATCGAGTGATTCAGGGTGAGCGCAAAGCCCATCCACAACACGATGATCCAGACCGGTGCGAGTTGGGCTGAGGGTTGTGCCGATGAGTACTCCAGCCAACGCGAAGCGGCGAAAGCGCTGTCGACTCCGAATCCCAGCACGGCGGCCAGCACGACCAGCTTGCAGTCTGCGCGCGGCACTCGGCTGACCCGGTACTGCCAGGCGGCAAACAGTGCGAGCACGGGAACGCCGGCCCACCAGAGTCCATTGCCGGCACCGGCGACCGTGGCCAGCCAGACCAGCTGGAATCCGATGAAATTGGCCCAGGAATTCCCTGAACGCGTCATTGGAACGCCTCCGCTACACAGTTCACTACTTGCCAAACCCCCAAAACCTTGCGGTTTTTTGCCCCCTGACTCAGGGGGCAATTGCGGCTCCGGACGTATTCAGAAGTCCTCAGGATATTCATAGCGTCGGCGACAGGTCGGGCAAATACTGGCGCGGCCGCGCGCCGGGTTTGACCATCAGCATCTGGACATCGCCGATCGAGCGCTCGACGAAGCCGCCCTCGCAGTAGGCGAAGTACCAGCGCCACATGCGGATGAAGCGATCCGAATAGCCCAGCGAGCGCACCTGACCGATCTGTTCGACAAAGCGCCGGTGCCAGAGTTGCAGGGTCAGTGCATAGCTGGGGCCGATGTCCTCGAGGTTGAAAAGTTTCAGATCGGATACGCGCGCCGCAGCTGACAGCATTGCCGATATCGATGGAATGAAACTGCCCGGAAAGATGTAGCGCTTGATGAAGTCGACCGCGCCCAGCGCCTGCAGATAGCGATGATCCTCGATCGTGATCGCCTGGATCAGGGCGATGCCATCGGGCTTGAGCAGACTGCTGCACTTGGCGAAAAAGGTCTCCAAGTACTGATGGCCAATGGCCTCGATCATCTCGATCGATACCAGCTTGTCGTAGCTGCCTTCAAGATCGCGATAGTCCTGCGTGAGCAGGGTGACCCGATCGGAAAGACCAGCCTGTGCGATGCGCTCGGAGGCCAGTGCATGCTGTTCACGCGAGATCGTCGTGGTGGTGATGCGACAGCCGTAATGCTGGGCGGCATAGAGCGCGAATCCACCCCAGCCAGTGCCGATCTCCAGCACGTGATCGCCGGGCTGCAAGTCCAGCTTCTGACAGATGCGCTCCAGTTTGCGGGTGGCGGCAACCTGCAGCGATTCATCGGCGCTGCGGAAAATCGCTGACGAATACATCAGGCGTTCGTCGAGAAACAGCCGGAACATGGCGTTGCCGAGGTCATAGTGCTCGGCAATATTGCGTCGGCTGCCACTGCGCGTATTGCGGCGCAGGGCGTTGAGTGCCTTCATCAGCCAACCGCCGATCCGGGCGGTGCCGGTTTCCATTGCGTCGAGCAATGCGCGATTGCGCACGAAGATACGCACCAGACTGGTCAGGTCGTCGCAATGCCAGAGCTCATCCATGTAGGCCTCGGCGACGCCGACACTGCCATTGCCGGCGGCGCGCCGGTAGAACTCCGCGGAGAGGATATGCAGATCGGCACGCAAGGTGTTGGCCGGGTCCGCAGCCGCATGGCCGAGCAGCGTGGTTGTGCCATCGTCGATGATGCGGATTTCGCAGTCACGCAGGGCGCCGAGCTGCCTGAACAATCGCCCGCGCAGGAAACGCGTCAGGGCGTTGTGCGCGCTGGGCTGTTGCAAATCGGCGATCGCCGTCATCGCCAGCGCCTCCTGGCCCAGGCTGGTGCGACCGCTTGATTGTGAATTCATATCGGGAGCATTCATGTCGGTTTCCCATCGTGGGGATGATCGTAGACCGGATTGCGTTTGCACCAGATGAAGAAGGCCTGCCAATGGATCGCGAGGACCACTTGCAGGCTCATCAGTGGGAAGCGCATGAGGGCACGCGCGAGGTTCCAGGCGAGCATCGGTTGGCGCTGCAGTCGCAGACTGGCGTCGAACTCGGTGACCGTGCCGTCTTCGACCCGCATATGCACATTGAGATCAGGCCCCGGAGGCTTGAAGCGCCAGTGGTAGCGACGATCCATCGGCAGAAACGGCGAGACATGGAATTGCTTGTCGAACTCCCAGGTATGCATGCCGCCCTGTGCGCCGGCCTGGCTCAACGCGAGCACGTAGGCATGGCGCTCACGCCAAGGGGTATTGGTAATCTCGGCGACAATGGTTTCAAGGGTCATGCCATCGGCTGCATAGCAGTAGTAGAAGGCCACGGGGTTGAAGGCGAGTCCAAAGTAGCGCAGATGCGCGAGCACCCGGATCGGTCCCAACGGACGCTGTCCGGTCTCCTGTTCGACTCGATCACGCACCGCCTGATCGAGTGGCACCTCGGCGGCGCCAAGAAAATCACTGCGTCTGAATTCGGCAAGATTGCGCCGATTGACTGACCATAGCCAGCGACCCGCGAACGCGCTGTCGATCTCGGCGAGGTCCAGATAGATCATGAACAACGGATAGCGGAAGGCATGGGCATGCGGTCGATGCCGGCGATGGATGATTTCGCCGGTGTAGATTGCACTCGCTGCGGCGGTCGGAGATTGCGTTGCGCAACGCATGATCGGTTCGGCCGCCACGGTGCTCGCTCCTGCTGTCGGCCGAACGGCGTTCACGGCCAGCCCACACCCAGCCCGGCTGCGACCTCGACCGCGCTCCGCATGCCGTCCTCATGAAATCCCCAGCCCCAATAGGCGCCGGCGTACCAGGTGCGGTTGCGGCCATTGATCTCGGCGCGACGGGTCCGGGCGTGGACACTGGCCTCGTCATAGACCGGATGCCGATAGCGCATGCGCTTGAGAATCCGCGCCGGGTCGATCCGATCCGTGCAATTAAGGGTGACGCAGAAAGTCTCCGGCGCGTCGATGCGCTGCAACTGGTTCATGTCATAGGTGACTGTGCAGGCGTCTTCGCCGTCGGCGAGCACGAGCGCATTCCATGCTGCCCAGGCTTTGCGGCGACGTGGCAGCAATCGGATATCGGTGTGCAGCACGGTATCGTTGTCCTGGAAGCGCAACGCACCGAGGATATCGCGTTCGTGCTCATTGGCGTCGGCGAGCAGGCCGAGCGCCTGATCGGCGTGGCAGGCCAGCACGATCTGATCGAACTGCTCGACGCCGCGGGAACTCGACACCGATGCGCCCGCGGACGCACGACGGATTTCCCGGACCGGCGTCGAGAGGCGCAGCTCGGCACCGCACCGTCTCGTCCAGGCCTCGACATACGTCCTCGAGCCACCGCGGACCACGCGCCACGGGGGTCGCCCACTGGTCTGCAGCATGCAGTGGTTGGCCATGAACTGGACCAGATAGCGTGCCGGAAAATCCAGGATGCGCCGCGCCGGCGATGACCACAGCGCCGATGCCATCGGCACCAGGTGATCGTCGCGAAAGATATCGGAATAACCCTGCTGCACCAGGTAATCCCCAAGGCTTGGGCCGGGTCCGGGCGTAGCCAGCAGGGCAGGGGCTTCGCGGTAGAAGCGCACAATGTCGCGCACCATCCGCCAGAACCGGGGCGAGACCAGGTTGCGTCGCTGACAGAACAGGGTATTGAGTCGGGTCGCGTTGTACTCGAGTCCGCTGCGCTCATTGCTCAGCGCGAAACTCATCGTGGTTTCCTGGGTCGCCACATCGAGATCGGCGAGGAATCGCATGAACTGCGGATAGTGTTCCGGATTGCAGACGATGAAACCAGTGTCGATCCGGTAGTCGCGTCCGCCGAGCTGGATGTCATGGGTATGGGTATGGCCGCCGGCATAGTCGCTCGCCTCGAACACGACCACGTCATGCTGGCGCGCGAGCAACCAGGCGGCGCCCAGACCACTTATGCCCGATCCGATGATCGCGATGCGCATATCAGGCCGTGGCGCCGGCGTGTTTGCGATCCTGTGGCACGGTTTTCAGGTCCCAGATCAGGCGCAGCCAGCTCATCAGCTTGAGCACATACCAGGTCAGATCGATCTCCCACCAGAAGAAGCCCTGACGTGCCGAGGCAGGAAAATGATGATGGTTGTTGTGCCAGCCTTCGCCGAAGGTGATCAAGGCCAGCAGGCCATTGTTGCGGCTGTTGTCTGCGGTCGGATAACGGCGGCTGCCGAACCGGTGCGCCAGCGAATTGATCGAAACCGTGGCATGGAACAGCACGACCGTAGAGACGAAGAAGCCCCAGATCAGCAGTTGCGGGCCATTGGTGCCGAGTGCTGGAAAATTCTGTTCGAGGTAGCCGCCAAGCAGAAACAGGCCAGTTGCCAGCGTGATCGCAACCAGCACATCGAAACGGTCGAGCCAGCGCAATTCCGGAAATTTGACCAGGTCCGGGATGCGGCTGGCGTCGGTGGCAAAGCCGGCGCGGGTCAGGAACCAGCCCATATGGCTCCAGAAGAAGCTGCGTGTCACCGGTGAGTGCACGTCTTCGGCGGTGTCGGCGTGGCGATGATGGCTGCGGTGGTGGGCGGCCCACCAGAGTGGGCCACGCTGCACGCTGGCGGTGCCGATCAGGGCAAAGATGAATTGCAGCGGACGCGAGGTCTTGAAGCTGCGATGGGAAAAATAGCGGTGATAAAAACCAGTAATCGCGAACATGCGCAGTGCATAGAGCAGGGCAGCGGTCGCCAGGGCGAACCAGGAGTAGCCGACCACGACCACGAAGGCGGCGGCGACATGCAGTCCAATGAACGGTATGACGCGCAGCCAGTCGATCTGTTCCGGTCCGACCTCTACGCCAGCGGTCTCCGGCGCGGAGTTGTCAAACCAGCGGGCCAACGAAATGCTGGCGGCGCGCAGTCGGGACCGGCCGGCAGCGGCGGCGGGCGGTTGCAGTTCAGGTGTGCTCATGTATCCAGTCTGGCAGTCGCTATGTCGGCGCGAAGTGTACGCGCCGGCGGGGTCCCTGCGTTGTGATCCTCGGCTCTGCAGGCCGGTCACGACCGCACCCACACCCGGCCGGGCTGACTTCTGTCAGTGGCGTCCCGATCGGGGCATGGGCAAGATGCCCGGCATGGAAGGAGTCCACGCCGGAACCGGCTAGGTTCGAATGGGGTGGGGTTGGTTCAACCGGTCCGCACCAGGAGTTTGGCAATGAAAGGAATTCGCTTCGCCGTCTGTACCCACTTGATCTTCGTGGCCGTGAGCATCACGAATCCCGGGCTTGCCGTGGCCGCCGAGGAATCTGAAAAGCCCCAACAGCCGGAAGCCCTGACGCAATCGGCGAGTTTTCTGTCTGGTCATCCCGATCTGCGCTGGCGGACCGAGGCCGCGAAGAGCTATTTCGCTGGTCGCTATGAGGACGCCCTCAAGCAGTTCAAGCGTGCCGCGCGTCATGCCGACAAGCCCTCGCAGGCGATGGTGGCCGAAATGTACTGGCGCGGCGAAGGCGTCGCGGCCGATCGCGCGATCGCCTATGCCTGGATGGATCTCGCGTCCGAGCGTCACTACCGTGACCTGCTGATCAAGCGCGAGCGCTACTGGAACGAGCTCGCACCGACGGAGCGCGAACGCGCCCTGGTGATCGGTGACGCCGTCTATGCCGAATACGGCGACGCAGTCGCCAAACCAAGAATCGAAGCCGCACTGCGCCGTGCCCGCAGCCAGACCACCGGAAGCCGCACCGGATTTGTCGGTGCGCTCAAGGTGATGATCAGCGATGGTGGCGGCGGTTTCTTGGAAGTCGATGGGTCGCAGTACTACGCCGCCAAATACTGGAAGCCCGAGGAATACTTCAAGTGGCAGGAACAGGTCTGGGTCGATGCCCCGCGCGGCAAGGTGGATGTCGGCGAGCTCGAGCCAGCCGCAAAAGATTCGACCGCCGACTAGTGCCCTGTAACTGACAGAGCGCGAATAAGATCGCGAAGGGATGGGCGCAGTGAGCGCCGCTTCGGAGCGACGCCTGTAGCCAAAGCTACAGGCCGAGTGAGCAGCAAGCTCAATGCGTTCAGACCGAGTGTGCTGCTTGCGATTTACCTGTTACATGCCACTAGCGCCCTGGTCGCAGTCCCAGCACGGATTTTGTAGCGGGGCCGCGTAGTCCCATTCGGGCATGCTAGCTTTGGGTTTTTCGAACCCGGTAGCCATGCCCGCCACACCCTGGATATCGCTGACGCTCGCGCTCGCTGCCCTGGTGCTGGGATTCTTTTTCCATCGCCAGCGCCTGGTGCATCTGTCAGCGCTGATCGCGCTGCTGTCGGCGGCGCGTCTACAGGCCGACATGGGGCATTATGCGGCAGCCGCCGTCGCCTTCGTTCCCTGGTTGTCCCTGGTGGTCGCCGCCGTGCCCGAATCGCGTTGGCTCGCGCGGCCGCAGCTGAGCTTGATGCTGGTGGTCGCTGCCCTGCTTGCCCTCGTGGTCAAGGCGCCGGCGCACATCCTGATCGATGTGACCAGACTGTTCCGCGAGGCTCTGCCCGGCGCCGATCCCCTGCTCGGCGCCGCCTGGATCAGCATGGCGGCGGTTCTGCTCTGTTTGCTGCGCTACGTGTTGCGGGCGGCGATCGCCGAGATGGCCGGTGCTTTGAGTTTGCTGCTGATCGCGGCCGCCTGGCTGCGCTGGTGGCATGGACCGGAGGCCGACACCTTGCTGGCAACGGCGGCCGTGATGATCCTGCTCGGCATCCTGTATGGCTCCTACCGCATGGCCTTCATCGATGCGCTGACTGGCCTGCCCAATCGACGTTCCCTGGATGAGGCCCTCGATCGACTGGGCAGTCGCTACACGCTGGCGATGGTCGACGTTGATCACTTCAAACAGTTCAATGACAGTCATGGCCATGCTGCGGGCGATATCGTGCTGCGCGAGGTCGGCACCCTGCTGCGCCGACACAGCGGCGGTCGCGCCTTCCGCTATGGCGGTGAAGAATTCTGCGTGGTCTTCGAGACCCAGGATCTTGCCCACGCCATGGAAGGCAGCGAGCGCGCCCGGCAAGCGCTCGAGAAATCCCGCATCCGCGTCCGCCCTGCAGTCAGCGGCAGCAAGAAATTATCCAAGCCGCAGGACGTCTCCGTCACCGCAAGTTTCGGCGTCGCCGCCCGCTCCAATGAACACAAGCGTCCCCGCGAAGTCCTCGCCATTGCCGACAAAGCGCTCTATCGCGCCAAGGGCAAGGGACGCAATCGGGTGGAGTCCGGGCGCTGACTTTGTCGACATGCGTTGAATCGCCGCGAGCGAGGTTGGGGCACCAGGGAAGGTTTCTGCGACGGTGCTGGAAGTAGCGTAGGGCGCAATAAGCGCAGCGCATTGCGCCGCAATGCTTGATTGCATCGCGCGGTCTTCGCCGCGCGGAATCCATCCGGCGCAATGCCCTTCGGTTATTGCGCCCTACTTTCTACTCAGCAGATCTGCCACAAGGAGTGGCGGCCTCCGCCGGCCGAACCTCGGCACCCGAATCAGCTACTACCGTTGCTCCCTTCAGGGGTGAAGCGCAGCGTTTTCGGCATGCGTTGAATCGCATGCCGAGCTGCGCTGAACGCCGCGCATGACTGCGCGGCAGGAGGTAGGGCACCAGGGATGGTGTCTGCGTCACGGCCGGGAGCGTTTTCGGCATGCGTTGAATCGCAGCGAGCTGCTCTGAAGATTCGCCACAAGGAGTGGCGGCCTCCGCCGGCCGAACCTCGGCACCCGAATCAGCTACTACCGTTGCTCCCTTCCGGGCCTGGCGGAGTTCGCAGCCTATCGTCGCGAGGAACCGACGGAAGCCACCATAGACTCTGAATCCATGCGCCGTATTGAACAGGCGCTCGATTCGAAGATGGTGTGGAGGAGTGATTCAGTCACCCCACGGTCCGAAGAACTTCGTCGAACCGCGAGGCTTCTCACCCTCTCTCCTCAGCCTCACTGGTCGCTTTCGCGATCAGTTAGACCGTGGAACTTGATTGTGGCGGAGAGAGAGGGATTCACTCGCCACATCCCTGTGGCTCGCCCTCCGGGCAGCTTCGCTGTGCGAATCGGCTTCCTGCCGATTCGTCGAACCGCGAGGCTTCTCACCCTCTCTCCTCAGCCTCACCGGTCGCTTTCGCGATCAGCCAGACCGTGGAACTTTAATGTGGCGGAGAGAGAGGGATTCGAACCCTCGATACGGTTTAACGCGTATACACACTTTCCAGGCGTGCTCCTTAAGCCTCTCGGACATCTCTCCGGTGTTGCATGCTGCACGCAGGCAGGGGAGCCAGCGCGGGCCGCGCACTCTACCTTCTGTTGCGGTTTGACTCAAGGACGCGGCGGCCGCAGGGCCGATTGCCGTCCGTTTCGGGCCGCCGGGTGGCACAATAGCGTCCCCCAGACGAGCAATCCGATGTCCTATCAGGTGTTGGCGCGCAAGTGGCGTCCCAAACTGTTCTCCGAACTGATGGGCCAGGAGCATGTGGTCCGGGCGCTGACGCATGCACTCGATTCGGGCCGCATCCACCATGCCTTCCTGTTTACTGGCACGCGTGGCGTGGGCAAGACCACCATCGCGCGCATCTTCGCCAAGTCGCTCAATTGCGAGACCGGCATCTCGAGCACGCCCTGCGGCGTCTGCAGCACCTGCGTCGATATCGCGGCGGGGCGTTTTTTTGATCTGCTGGAAATCGATGCGGCCAGCAACACCGGGGTCGATGATGTCCGCAGCCTGATCGAGAACGCCCAGTATGCCCCGGCGCGCGGCCGGATGAAGGTGTATCTGATCGACGAAGTCCACATGCTGTCCAAGAATGCGTTCAATGCCTTGCTCAAAACGCTGGAAGAGCCGCCGGAGCATGTGAAGTTTCTGCTCGCCACCACCGACCCGCAAAAATTGCCCGTGACCGTACTGTCGCGCTGTCTGCAGTTCAATCTCAAGCGTCTGTCGATCGAGCAGATCGAGACCCAGATCGGCCGAATACTTGAGGCCGAAGCTGTCGAGCATGACGCGGCATCGATCCGCGAAATCGCCCGGGGTGGCAATGGCAGCATGCGTGATGCGCTATCCCTGCTCGATCAAGCGATCGCCTTTGGCGGTGGCCGCCTGCAGGTGTCCGAGGTCCAGAGCATGCTGGGCACGCTGGATCGCAGCGGCGTTACCGCCCTGCTCGAAGCGGTCATCGGCGCCGACAGTGGCTTATTTGCAGAGCGCCTTGCCGCGCTCGCCGAGTTTCAACCGGACTATGCTCTGGTTCTCGACGCGATGGCAGAATTCCTGCATGGCATCCAGGTCGCGCAGTTGCTACCGGCGGCACGCGTCGAAGACACCTGGCCGGTGGCGGATTTCGTTGCGCTGATCGCCCCGGAGACCGTGCAGTTGTTCTACCAGATCGCCATCAACGGACGACGCGACCTGCACCTGGCGCCGAGCGCACGCATCGGTTTCGAGATGTGCCTGTTTCGCATGCTGGCGTTTCAGCCACGTCCACCCGAAGGCGGTCGCTGGCCAGTGCCCGCTACATCCGTTACGACCGAGGCACGAGCCGCAGAGGCGCGTTCTGCTCAGATATCGACGGCTGGTTCGGCTGCCGCGCCGCGCGCTGTAGTTCGGCGTGCAGCCGAGGCGGGGCAGTCGGCATCGCCTCCGGCACAGGCCCTATCGGCGCTGGCGGCGCCAGCGTCGCTGAGCGTCTCCGAGCCGAGGATCGCGGCACGACTCGATGTCGAGTGCTGGGCTACATTTCCAGAGCAATCTGGGCTCCGTGGCCCGGCGCGTGAATTCGCCGCAAACCTCGCGTTCGTCGAGGACGACGGACAGCAAATCCGGCTCGGGATGGCCGAGGATATGAAGAACCTGCAGAACGAGCTCGGCCAGCGCGCATTGCGCGATGCCCTGTCGCGCCTGCTCGGCCGCGATGTACAGCTTATGATCATTCCGCTCGATGCCGGCGCCGATACTCCAGCGGCGCGTGCCGCGCGCGAGCGCAGCGCCCGTCAGTCCGAGGCCGAGCTGCTGCTTGCGGAAGACCCATTTATCCGGCGTGTGCTCGGCGAACTCGGAGCACGCATCCTTCCGAACACCATCAAGCCGATTGACGGCAAATAGAAATGAGGAGTTGAAATGCGCGGACCTCTGGGAAACATCATGCAGCAGGCGCAGAAGATGCAGGAGAATCTGCAGCGTGCGCAGGAGCAGCTCGGCACACTGGAAGTCACCGGCCAGGCCGGCGGCGGCATGGTCAGCGTCACCATGACCGGCAAGCATGAGGTGCGCGGCGTGCGCATCGACAAGGCCGCGATCGGCGACGATATCGAGATGCTGGAAGATCTGGTCACTGCTGCCTGCAATGATGCGGTCAACAGGGTGGCCCAACTCACGTCGGAGCACATGGCGGGGGTGACAGGTGGTATGAATCTGCCAGCGGGTTTCAAGCTTCCGTTCTGATCGGGCGAGGGGATCCGCTGAACAAGTTGGGAGCTGCGTCAGTCCCCTGAGTCCGGCGGCGAAAAGCCGCAGGTTTTTGACCAGTTCCGTAGTTGAAAGCGGGGTCTGGCGAGCAAGATGCAGTGAAGCGAAGACGGTGTGGTGACCTGCTTTGAGGTTTGTTGGTGCCCTGTCCTGCAGCTAGAGCGAAGAAATTCCGGATGGATTTCGTCGCGAGGCACGGCGCGAGAAGGCGTCATAGTGGGGCTATGGCGACGATGAGCAGCGCCGCATTGCGGCAAAAGTCTCCGGGCTTTTTTATGGTGCTTGCGGCACAGGTCACTAGCGCTGGATGTCATCGTGTTGGGGTTTTTTGGTTTGTCGAAAAGGTGGGCCGGTGTCGACTGCGCTACCCGAAGTCAGATTCCGGTCTTTGCGCACTGCCAGTTCGTGAGTACATCCCGTGAACATGCAAGCGGTTGTTTCCGGCACGCCCAGACAGGCCGCATTCGCGGCGCTGACGCGAACCCGCTTTGCCACTCTGCATGACTGTCTGGATGCGGTGTTGCAGACCGGAATTGCCTCGCTGCAGCTGTCGCGGGCATCGGTCTGGCGGTTCGAAGGGAACGGTGGCCAGATTCACTGTGCTCGGGCCGCATTGCTGGCCGAGTCTGATGAACTTCTTGGCAGGCGCATAGGGCAGGCGCAGTGTCCGAACTATTTTGAGGCACTGCATTCCGACCTGCTGATCGCCGCCGGCGACGCCCGCCAGGACCCACGCACCCAGGAACTCGCCGCCTCCTATCTCGAACCCCTTGGTGTGCGCGCTCTGCTCGATGTTCCGATCCGGATATTCGGTCGACAGGTTGGCGTGCTCTGCCTGGAGTCGAGCGAATTGCGCGAGTGGCAGACGGCGGACCAGGCGTTCGCCGTGGGTCTGGGTACCCTGGTCGGGCTTGCCTATGAGCATGCCGAACTGCTGCGTACGCGCGCCCAGATGCAGACCTCGGCGGAATTTGATCCGCGCACCGGCCTTGCCAACAGCAGCCGCTTCGAGCGCACATTGCTGCGCGTATTTGGCGTTCCGCAGCACCCCGGTGGTTGGCTGGTACGCATGATGCTGGATCAGTATCCCTATCTACGTGCGAATCTCAGCGAACCCTCGTTGCGCGAGTTGTACCAGTTGGTTGCCGATCGCCTGCGCGGATGCGTGGCCGGGCTGATTGAACTCGCTCATGCTGTCGACGGCGAGTATTGCCTGCTCTGTCTGCCCTGCGATCAGGCCCATCTTGTAGACGCCATTCGCGCCTGCTTCTTGGAGCCCATCGAACTCGATGGTCAGTCCTTGCTGCTGACCCCGCGCTGCGGCCTTCGGATGATCTCGCCCGGCATGGGCGTGGAGAGCGGCGGCTTGATGCGCGAGGCGGAGACCGCGCTGCATGAAGCGCGTCAAGGTGCCCTCGACGTGGTCTGTCATAGCCCGGCACTCAGCGCCGAGCGCCAGCACGCCCATGCGTTGGAACAGGCGCTCCGACACGCCGTCCAACAGGATGAGTTCGTCCTGCATCTGCAGCCGATGTTCGGTCTGGAACAGGGGCGCGTGGTCGCGTTGGAATCGCTGATTCGCTGGAAACAGCCGAACGGTGCGCTGCGTTTGCCGGACTCCTTTCTTTCGGTATTGCTGCAGACTGGCTTGATCGTGCCGGTTGGCCGCCGCTTGCTGCAGCGGGCGCTCGCGGTGGTTGCAAGATTGCAGAAGGAGCTGGGTCGCCGCGATCTGGGGCTGAGCTTCAACCTGTCTGCGCCGGAACTGATGCAACCAGGGCTCTGTGACCTGATTGCGGACGAATTTGTCCGCCTGGATTTTCCACCGGGCCAACTCGCCATCGAACTGACCGAGACCGTGGTCATCGCCGATGAAGCGGGCGTCGTCGGCGTACTGCGCGCCCTGCGCGCGCTCGGCTGCCGGGTGCATCTGGACGATTTTGGGACGGGGTACTCATCGCTCAATCACATGCGCTTGTTGCCCTTTGATGCCATCAAGATCGATCGCAGTTTTCTGCGCGGCGCGCTCGACTGCAGTTCGGATCGGCGGCTGATCCGGATGCTGGTCGACTTGTGTCGCGAACTCGGCCGCGAATGTGTCGCCGAGGGGATATCGGATCTGCCGCAGCTGGCTTTGGCGCGCTCACTCGGCGCGCAGATCGGGCAGGGTTTTCTGTTGTCCTACCCGGTAGCCAGCGAAACGATCTCCGGCAGCTGGCTCGAGCAGGTCGAACGCGGTGCCCGATCCCTGATGGAAGAGGCCGTGCACAAGGACTGAGGCACGCGCAGCATGACGCCACGGCGCCTGCACCGGGGGCTGATCTGGCCCTGCGATGCTGCCACAATGGCCTGATCCGCGGCATGCCTGCCGCTGGTGTTGAGGAATTTTCGTGTCGAGCTCGCCGCTACTCAGTCAACTGATCGAAGCCTTGCGCGTGCTTCCTGGCGTTGGCAACAAGACCGCACAGCGGATGGCTTTTCATTTGCTCGAGCGTGAGCGCGAGGGCGCGCGCCGCTTGGCGACGCGTCTGGTCGAGGCCTGCGAGCGGATCGGCAACTGCGTTCGCTGCCGTACCTTCAGCGAAGATGCCGTCTGTACGTTGTGCAGCAGTACCGGGCGTGACGATGGATTGCTCTGCGTGGTCGAGTCGCCGGTCGATCAGATCGCTATCGAGCAGGCCACCGGATTCCGTGGTCGCTACTTTGTACTGTTGGGCAGGCTCTCTCCGCTCGATGGACTGGGGCCTGATGAACTCGGGCTGGGTTTGCTTGCCAATCGCCTGGCGGAAGGCCATGTACGCGAATTGATCGTCGCCACCAATCCGAGCGTCGAGGGCGAGGCCACTGCGCACTATCTTGCCCAGATTGCCCATCAGTACGGGGTACGCGCGAGCCGTCTTGCCCACGGCATGCCGCTCGGCGGCGAGCTGGAATTTATCGATCGCGGTACGCTTGCGCATGCATTCGGTGGTCGCCTGGAAATCACCTGAGTACCTCGATCGGTCGATCAGGATCGGCAGATCGGAATGTTTGGCCCAGCGCTGTCGAAGCCTGCGCCGCTAAATCCTGCAAGGAGCCAACACGATGAGCGATACGCTATTTGCCAAGATCATCAGGCGGGAAATTCCGGCCGATATCGTCTTCGAGGACGAGCACGTGCTGGCGTTCCGCGATATCCATCCACAGGCGCCGGTGCACGTGCTGTTTGTGCCCAAGCGTGCAATCGCCACTCTGAACGAGCTTGAGCCCGGTGATGGCGAATTGGTCGGGCGCCTGGTTCTCTCGGCAGCGCAGTATGCGCGGCGCGAGGGCTTTGCCGAGCGTGGCTATCGGACCGTGATCAACTGCAATGCCGATGGCGGTCAGACGGTGTTCCACATCCACTTGCATTTGCTCGCTGGTCGGGCCTTGCACTGGCCGCCCGGATAATCGAGACGTTGTGGACTCAAGGTCTTGCGCCACCTTTTCGTGGTGCGCGAAACCGACGCAATCGGCGCAACAAATCATGCTGCTGCTTGGCGGACACTGAACTGTTCGGGTCGTAACGCAGTCTGGCGAATTCCCTGCCGAGCTGGAGGATGTCTCCGGCTGACGAAGGCAGCAGGCGGGCGGCGCGGCGGCTGAAATCGATCGGTCCCTCATGCTCGGCGCGCGTCACGCCGCGCCGTTCGAGCTGTCGACCGAATCGTTGCCAGGCCGTCAGCAAGGGATCTCGACTGCGGTATCCCAAGCCATGGAGTGACCACCAAATGCCCAATGACAGCGCCAACGCGCCGCCTACGATCAGCAGCAAGACGAGATCCTTCAGTTCGGTGTCTTGCACGCCGAAGGTGCTGAGCAGATCGCGTTGCCGCTGGGCGTCAAAATCGATCACGCGTTGCCGCCACCAACGGGACGCCACATCGAAACGATCCATGAGCGGCGTCAACCAGCTGTTCTGGTACCAGAGTGCTGCCTCGGGCAGGGCGTCGTAGATGCTGCCACGGTCGATGCGCTCCGGCGCGACGGCCGAGGTCGGGTCGACGCGGATCCAGCCGCGTCCCTCCATCCAGACCTCGCTCCAGGCATGGGCGTCAGAATTGCGAACGACCAGATAGTTGCCACTGGAATTCCGGTAACCACCCAAGTAGCCAGTCACCACCCTTGCGGGAATTCCGGATGCGCGCATGAGAAAGGTGAATGCCGACGAAAAGTGCTCGCAGTAGCCGATCTTGGTGTCGAACAGAAACTCATCCACTGATCGATCAGGGGCCAGCGGCGGCGGTTCCAGCGTGTATGAAAAGCTCTGGTGGAATAGTGTCAACGCGGCATCGACGATCTGTCGATCGTCCATACCTTGCTCGCGCCAATGGCGTGCGAGTTCGCGCGCACGCGGATTGCTTCGCGCGGGGAGGCGCAGCGCGAACGCCATCTCGGCCGGACGCGCCTGGGCGTCGAAGACGAAGCGCGTGGCCGACTGCATCTGCAATCGCCTGGGCGTGATGATCGGACGATGCGCGATCATTTGCCCGTCTATCAGTAGTCGCGATTTTGGAGCCGCCTTCAACGGCAGATCGAGCGGGAAGTACCAGACACGTTCGGTGGCCTCGAGCAGAACCTCGTAGTCGACTACGCTGGCAGGTTCATAGCGAAAGTCGATGGCGTCGTAGCGGTCGAATGCATCACCTCGGGTCCACGCCTTGCCATCGAACTGATCGAGGACTGGCCCGCGCCAATAGAGGTCGCGCGCCGTTGGTGTCTCACCATCGAAGGTCACCCGGAATACCGGCGTGTCGTCATCCCACAATTTGGACAACATGCCCGGTCGCATCTCATCGCCGAGGCCGGTGCGGCCCTGCGTGGGATCCCAGGGCGCACCCCAAAGTGGCTGGCCGAGGCGTGGAAAAAATACGAATGCAACCAGCACCAGGGGTATTGCCGCTGCGGCGGACCGACCGGCGGCACGAACCGCAGCAATCATCTCCGGCACGACTCTGCCTGCCTGTCCGCGGCTCTCCGGATATTTGCGCAACAAAGACAGACCAGCGAACGCGGCGACGGTGACCGCCCCGACCCAAAGCGTGAGCAGGGCGGACTGACTGAACAGGAACGCCGTCATCGACAGGAAAAACAGTGCCGCGATCAGCATGCGGGCATCACGGACCGAGTCTGTTTCAACCAGCTTGAGTGTTGCCAATCCGATCAACAGGGCGACGCCGCCGTCGCGCGAGATGGGTGTACCCGATTGCGAGTAGACCAGGGCCAGGGTCAGTACAAACAGAGGTAGCCGCACCCATTGCGGTGGGGTACGCGGGCTGTACTGTTGCCAGACGAGACGAAGCGCGATGACGCTGACCAGATAGCCGAGCAGGGTCCACCGCAACCAACCGCCATGTGCGACCAGGGCAGCCAGCAGGATCATGGCCAAGGCGCGCATCTGCAGCGTGCTCAGGGCCAGCGTATTGGGCGCAGCCGACGGCTTGGCCGCGCTCAGACGGTTCACGGCAGCAAGGCCAGTGCGCGCAGGCAGCGGTTGACAAAATCGCCGCCCGCGGCCGGGCCAAGTTCCTGCCCGGGCAGCACAAGACGAAAGCTGGCCTGGGTGCGCTCTGCCAGGAGAATCCAGGCGGTGAGTCGTGAGATACGCTGCTCGTGGTCGAGCGCGCCGAGTTGGCGATAGTCGAGCACCATGGCATCGGTAATCGGATCGGCGAATTCCTTCACCAGCAGGCGATCAACGCGCGCGCTTGCCTTCCAGGCGACATGCCGGGGTGGATCGCCGGCGCGGTGATCGCGCAAACCGGCCCAGTCGTCGCCAGGGCTGCGTTGCTGTGCTCCTGGTCGGTCGCGGTCGTCCTGCGGCAGCCCCGGCGGATTGGCCTCGGGACTTGGATAGACCAGGATGGGCTCTTGCGGGTGGAGGTAGCTCCACGCCCAGACGATGCCGAAGGGATACTCGGACCACAGCCTCCAGCGACCGAGACTTTGCCAACCGCGGCGGACGGGCAGAAATTCGATGCGGACCATCGCGGTTTCATTGGCCGCCAGTGAGAACGCGACCTCTTGCTGCCCCTGTTCCAGCATAAGTGCAGGCCGGCTTCGACCCGCACCCTCGCTCAGGCTGAAACTCACCTGGGCGCGACTGCCCGCATGCGGGCGTGCACCATTGAGGCTGATCAGGCTGATCTCCCGCAGCTGCCCGACGGTGTGATGAAAACTCACGATCGCGATACCGGATACCAGGAACGCCAGCAGCAGGGCCGGATTGTTGTTGAAGTTCAGGGCGCCCATCAACATGGCGATTGCGATGATGCCGAACACCATGCCGAACCGCGTCGGCAGAATATAGATGCGTCGCGCATGCAGCCGGATGGGCAAGGGCTCCGCCTGCCGGTGCCGGGTAAGCGCAGGCAGCCGGCGCTCGGCAAAACCGCCGATCCGCTCGCTCCAGCTGACGCCGGTGGCCGCCATCAGTCGACTCTTACGCTCTTGAGTACCAGTGCGGCGAGCTCATCGCGTGAACGCGGCGACTCGCCGCCCGGTACCAGTCGGTGCGCCGCAACGCCGACGAAGACTTGCTGGACATCCTCAGGCAGCACATGCTGACGCGAGGAAAGAAAGGCTACTGCGCGTGCGGCGGCAAGGAGGGCGAGGCCCGCGCGCGGGGAAAGACCTGCGCGGACCCCGGGATGCGTGCGTGACGCCGCCAGCAGACGTTGCACATAGTCGATCAGCGCAGCCGAGGCGGCCACGGCGTGGACCTGCTGACGGAGACTCTGGATTCGCGCGGCATCCAGTTGGGCGGTGAGTCCTTCGAGCAGGGCGCGTCGATCAGTGGATCCGAGCATCGCGCGCTCGGCCTCGGCATCGGGATAACCCAGCGAGAGCCTCATCAGGAAACGATCGAGCTGGGAATCGGGCAGGGCGAAGGTGCCCGCCATGTCGACTGGATTCTGGGTTGCGATCACGAAGAACGGCTTGGGCAGGGCGCGCGTCTCGCCATCACCGGTGACCTGCAATTCGGCCATCGCCTCGAGCAGGGCGCTCTGCGTTTTCGGCGTGGCCCGGTTAATCTCGTCGGCCAGGATCAGCTGAGCGAAGATGGGCCCCGGATGAAATCGGAAACTGGCGCTTTCGCGCTCATAGATCGATACGCCAAGAATGTCCGATGGCAGCAGGTCGCTGGTGAACTGGATGCGTTGATAGCTCAGTCCCGAACTTGCGGCGAGCGCGTGCGCCAGCGTGGTCTTGCCAACGCCGGGCACATCCTCGATGAGCAGGTGACCACCGGCGAGCAGGCAGGCGAAGCAGAGTCGGATCTGATCCTTCTTGCCGAGCACGATGCGATTGACCTGGAGGATGGCTTGCTCAAGCGCGTGCAATTCGGCGGTCTCGGAACTCATGCAGTGGCTTCCATCAGTCGTGAAACAGCGGGGCACCGCCTTGGTCTCATTCTAGCCCGGTCCCTTCGGGCACATGGCGACACGATCACGATTCCGGGGCATGCGACAAGCTGCACCGTGGATCGTGAAATCGACGTCGTCGAAGCCCGCATTAAGCGGCCCAATTGCGGCGTATCGACGTTGTCATCGAGGATGGACTGCATTTGGCGGCGAAGGGTTCCCGCATGGCGACCGACATGAGGGACCGATCCGACATTGCAATCAATCGTGCCGTCTGGCTGGTCTGGGCGGGATTGCTGGTGTTCCGTATCACGGTAGCGGCAAACCTGCCCCTGCTCGGTGACGAGGCGTTCTACTGGCAGGAGAGTCGCGCGCTGGCCTTTGGCTACAGTGATATTCCGCCATTGACTGCATGGTTGATCGCGTTCGGCACTTCGATTGCTGGTGACAGCCTGCTCGGCGTGCGCTGGCCCTTCCTGTTGATCGGTGCGCTGTTGCCCTGGTTGCTGCGCAACTGGGCGCGCGCGCGCGGGCTGTCCTCAGCGGACTCGGATCGAATCGCCCTGATCATGGTGCTGATGCCACTCGGCACGATCAGCGGAATTCTTGCAGTCCCCGATGTGCCCCTTACCATTTTCATGCTGCTCGCCTTTGTGCTGCTCGATCGCGCCGCCGAACGCTGTCGCTGGCGCGACTGGACTCTGCTCGGGATCGTTCTGGCCGCCGCTGTACTCACGCACTGGCGGGCGGGGCTGTTGTTCGGTGCCGGTCTGGTCTGGGTTGTAGACAGTCGCCGCGGGGCGAGGGCGCTACGCAGTCCCGGACTATGGCTTGCACTCGGCATCGTCGCGCTGGCTGCGTGGCCCTTGTTCGAATTCAATCGGGTGCATGATTGGTCGGCCTTGCGCTTTCAACTGCTCGACCGCAATCCCTGGTCGTTCCAGTGGTCCGGTCTGGCGATCGTTCCGGAACAGGTGCTGTTGCTCACGCCGCTGCTGGCCTTGTCGATTCTGGCTGCGGCACGGCTCGAGTGGCAGAGTCCTCGGCAGGAATCGCACGATCTGGCGCGCGCTGCGGTGCTCGGTATCCTGCTCGTCTACATCGTGGCGGGTGTGTTCGCCGACAACGAACGCATGCGTGTGCACTGGCCATTGCCGGGCTACTTTCCGTTGTTGCTATCGGTTCCGCTGGTTTTGCACCGCTGGCGCGACGGGTCCGGCTGGCGGTCTTGGGCGGCGCGCTGCTACTGGCCGGTGCTGGCAATCGGCTCGTTCGCCCTAGTCGCGGCTGCGGCACTGGCGAGTTTTTCCAATGCCCAGCAGCGTCATTGGAACGTAGCTCTGTTTGGGACCAGTCTGATCGGTTGGCCCGAGGCTGCCGCGCGAACACGCGCACTGTTGGCGGACCGGCCCGAGCACACGGTCTTGATTGCCGACAATTTCCTGCTGGCTGCCGAACTCGACTTCGCCCTGCAGGCAACGCGCAGGCCGTTCGTGCTGGATCATCCACGCAATCGAAAACATGGCCGACAACAGCAACTTGGCATCTGGGATCGCGACGAGGCCGCGATGAACCAGGCGGCCTGGTCTCAGGGTCTACTTGTCTTCGAGCTCGGCGCCACCGAACGCAGCCATCAATTGGCGGTCTGGCAGGGTCTGTGCGCGCGCTTTGGCAGCGTGCGATGGATTGCGGAAGAAACTGTGGTCGTCGATGAGGTGCAGTTTCTCTATGCAGACGTTACGCCGCGCCGAAGCGAAGACTCTGGCCGCTGCGCTGTTCCGACCCTGGCCAGGATCGACTGGCCTGCGGCCAATCACCGCATGAAATCGGGCCAGTCGCTCGAAATATTGGGCTGGGCGATCTCCGAACCCCAGGGCGTCGCCAGCGTCACAGCTCTGGTCGACGGGGTCGCCGTGCCCGCCCATTTCGAAAGGTTTGAGGCTGAACACGTGCATGCCGCCTGGCCGGATTCGCGTGATCCCGATCTGCCGCGCGTCGGATTCCGCATTCGAGTGGACCCGATGCATCTGCCCGCAGGCGAGCATTTGCTGGAAATCCAGGTAAGTCCGCGCGGAGCGTCGGCACTGGCGCGGAGATTCGGCGCGCGCCAATTCGTCGTCGTGCCCTGATTCAGTGTGGAAGGAGCGCGTCGATGGCGTAGGCGTTCAGTGAGCGCCGCAGGGCGATCAGCGGCAGGCCGATGAGGGCGGTCGGATCGTCGCTGCTGATCGCGTCGAAGAGCGCAATGCCGAGGCCCTCGCACTTGAATCCGCCGGCACAGTCGAGCGCGGCCTCGTGTTCAATGTAGTGATCAATCATCGTGGCGCTCAGGGTTCGGAAACGCACGAGGGTGGGCTCCACATGCAATTCCCTGCGCCCGCTCGCCTGCTGCACCAGGCACAATCCGGTGTGAAACAGCATGCTGTGACCCGACGCCAATGTCAGTTGCTGGCGTGAACTGGCTTTGTCGAGCGGCTTGCCGACGATCAGGCCGGCGCGCTCGGCGACTTGGTCGGAGCCGATCACCAAGGCATCGGGATGCAGCAAGGCGACCGCGCGCGCCTTGGCTTCGCTGAGCCGCAGACAGAGTTGCAGCGGCGATTCGCCGGGCAGCGGCTGTTCGTCCACAGCCGGCGAAATGCATTCAAAAGGCAGGCAGAGCCGCGCCAGAAGTTCGCGGCGATAGGGAGATGTGGATGCCAGAATCAGCCGCATGGTCGGCGTCAGTGCGAGTGATTCATCTGCCCATTGCGCGGTTGTGGCGTACCTGGAGGGCTACCACTCATGACCGCGTCCGAACGGGCATAGGCGGCCTGCAGTTCACTGCTGACAGCGTCGAGCTTGCCGATCTGATTGCCCAACTCAATCAGCGAGCGGCTGATTGATGCCGAGACTTCAGCGAGTTTTGAAACCGGTGCCGTGTTGGCGTTCTCGCGAATCCACAGGCGATGTTGCAGCACGATCTTCAGTGCGTTGTGGATCCCTGATTCGCTGTCAAGGGTGGCGCGGGCGCTGGCCGTGATGTCGGAGGGCAGGCGGCCGAGCATTCCGCCGATCGACTTCATTTTCTCGCGGCACACCAGTAGCCGCGCCTCGACCTGGTCGGCATCGTCGAGCATCCGCATGATCAGCAGGTTGCGCCGCCGCATCAGGTGCAGCTGCCAGCCAAACCACAGGGTAATCGCCATCAGGACGCTGGCGGCAACGACGCTCCAGATCAGCATAGGGGACTCCATCCAGAGGCAGGGTGTAGACTGCAAGTCTGCCCCAGCGGCGGGCGCTGTGCAAAGGCCGCTGGTTGGAAGCATCTCCTCGCGATATTGACTGCGCGGCGATCGATCAATACTATGGCGCGCTTATGTCCGCGGACCTGCCCGAATCAGTCGATGTATGGCGGATGGTTACCCAGGGCCGGTGCTTTGAGGGCAGCCTGGCGCTGGCATCCATGCCGCGTCTGGCTGAGAGCCTGGTGGACACCTCGGGTTCGCTGGTATTTTCTCTCGAATTCGGTCGTGATGAGTTCGGCATCGGTTTCGTCGCGGTTCAGGCCAGCGGCACGCTGCCATTGCTTTGTCAGCGCCGTTTGGAGTCGTTTGACTGGCCCGTTGTGCTGGACACCCGCCTGGGTCTGATCCGCAAGGAAGAAGACGAGGCGGGATTGCCGCCCGGCTACGAGCCATTGCTGGTGCAGGAAACCGACATCCGTCCTCGTGACGTGATCGAGGATGAGTTGATTCTGGCCTTGCCGGTGGTGCCTCAGAGCCCGCTCGGAGATGGCGAGGAAGAGCTGGTCTGGTCCAGTGAAACGGTGCGGCCCGAAAAGCCCAATCCATTCGCTGCCCTGTCGGCATTGAAAAAACAATGAGTCGTTGGAGATAGTCATGGCAGTTCAGAAAAGTCGAGTCAGCCCTTCCCGCCGCGGCCAGCGTCGTTCGCACAACGCGCTGACCACCGCGCAGATCGCGACCGACAAGGTGAGTGGCGAATTGCACCTGCGCCACCACATCACGAAAGACGGTTTCTACCGCGGCAAGAAGGTCATCCAGACCAAGGCCGACCGAGTCCAAGTCGAAGAGTGATCCTCGGCTAGCCGGTGGCGGCCGCGCCGCGGCCGAGCGCCGGTGCTGCCCTGATACCATCCGTCGTCATTAGATCGGCAGCTTTGAGGCCGCGCCAGCCGGGCGGCGTCGCCCGCTGTTGCGGTCCTGCTTCGTCGTTGTTGAAAGCAGCCAGGAGCGCCTGGTGATGCAAGGGAGCAATGCGCATGAGCTACTCGCGGATCGTGGGCACTGGCAGCTATTTGCCGGAAAAGATCCTCACCAATGACGACATCTCCAAGTTCGTCGACACTTCCGACGAGTGGATTCGTGAGCGGACCGGCATTCGTCAGCGCCACGTCGCGGCCGATGGTCAGACCACCAGCGACCTCGGCTATGAGGCGGCGGTTCGCGCCCTGAAGGCCGCGGGCGTTGATGCCAGCGATATCGATCTGCTGATCGTCGGAACCACCACGCCCGATGTGATCTTTCCGTCGACTGCCTGTCTGATCCAGCATCGGCTCGGCGCCAACGGATGTGCTGCTTTCGATGTCAACGCGGCCTGTTCCGGTTTCATCTATGCGCTCGGTATTGCCGACAAGTTCATCCGAAGTGGTGCCGCGCGCACCGCCCTGGTGATCGGTGCCGAAACCCTCACGCGCATGCTTGACTGGTCCGACCGTGGGACCTGCGTGCTGTTTGCAGATGGCGCCGGTGCCGTGGTGCTCAAAGCAGATGCCGAGGCCGGTATCCTGTCCACCCATCTGCACGCCGATGGTGCCTATCGTCATCTGCTGCACAACCCCGTCGGTGTCTCGGTCGGGTTCAAGCCGGAAGAGAAAAACGTCGGCGTCCGCGTAATGATGACCGGCAATGAAGTATTCAAGGTCGCGGTCAAAACGCTCGACGCTGTGGTCGAGGAAACCCTCGCGGCGAATGATCTCGACAAAGCCGATATCGACTGGCTGATTCCGCACCAGGCCAATCTTCGTATCATCGAAGCCACCGCGCGCCGGTTGGCGATGCCGATGGATCGCGTCATTGTGACGGTGGATCGTCATGGCAACACTTCGTCGGCATCGGTTCCGCTGGCGCTTGATGAGGCTGTGCAAAGCGGCAAAATCAAGCGCGGCGAATTGCTGTTGATGGAAGCCTTTGGTGGCGGCTTCACCTGGGGCTCGGCGCTCGTCCGGTTCTGAATCTGATCGGATCCGGCTCGGCGCTTCTGCTGAGTTGAATGGGGCCACCCGCAAGGACTGCGTGGGCTCGTCTGGTCGAAAGCACAGTGCAGCCCACCGCGCGCTGACCCCTCAAGGATTTTCAGGAGTTGTTGATGATGTCCATTGCGCTGAATCTTGCCTTCGTTTTCCCCGGCCAAGGCTCACAGTCGATGGGTATGCTGGCCGAGTTGGCCGGCGGCCATCCAGAAATTCGTGCCCACTTTGACGAGGCTTCCGCTGGCTGCGGCCTTGATCTCTGGCAGCTTTCCCAGCACGGTCCCGAATCCGAACTCAATCGCACCGAGATCACCCAGCCGGCCCTGCTCGCTGCCAGCGTGGCGGTCTATCGCCTCTGGCGAGATTCGACGGGTGCTGCCACGCCTACGCTGTTCGCGGGGCATAGCCTGGGTGAATACAGTGCCCTGGTCTGTGCCGGCGCGCTGTCTTTGGGCGAAGGCGCTGAACTCGTGCGAACGCGCGGTCGATTGATGCAGGAAGCGGTGGCAGTAGGTGTGGGCGCCATGGCGGCCATACTCGCCGCCGACGACGTCGCCATTGCGCAGGCATGCATGGACGCTGCCCAGGGCCAGATCGTTTCGCCGGCCAATTTCAATAGTCCAGGGCAGACGGTGATTGCCGGCGACAGCGCGGCGGTTGACCGGACCATTGCCTTGCTGGCTGAGCGCGGTGTGCGCAAGGCGATACGATTGCCCGTATCGGTGCCCTCGCATTGCGCGCTGATGAAACCTGCGGCTGATGCTCTGCGTCGCAAGATGGCGGGACTGAATTGGACTTTGCCGCGGATTGCCGTGGTACAGAACGCCGATGCGGCAGCGCACGACCAGTTGGATGCCATCCAGGATGCCCTGGTTCGCCAGCTTTATCTGCCGGTGCGCTGGACCGAGTGTGTCCAGGTGCTGATCGGGGCTGGCGTCAACCGGATCGCCGAGTGCGGACCGGGCAAGGTGCTGACCGGCCTGGTCAAGCGGATCGACAAGACGATCGATGCGCGCGCGCTCGGCACGACAGCGGATTTCGAATCAGCAATAAACGATTGGAGGACAGCATGAAGATTGACCTCAGCGGCGAAATTGCCCTGGTCACCGGTGCCTCGCGTGGAATCGGCGCAGCCATCGCCGATCGTCTCGCCGAATGTGGCGCGCGCGTGATCGGCACCGCGACCAGCCAGGCTGGCGCCGATGCGATCAGCGCGCGTCTGCACGACCACGCCGGCGTGGGTCGTGTGCTGGAGATCACCGACAGCAGTTCAGTGGATGGGCTGATCGATTCGATCGCCAAGGAATTCGGACCGGTCTCGATCCTCGTCAACAACGCCGGTATTGCTCGTGATGGCCTGCTGATGCGGATGAAGGACGAGGACTGGGAGGCGGTCGTCAATACCAACCTCAGTTCGATCTACCGGACCAGCAAGGCGGTGATGCGCGGCATGATGAAGGCGCGCAGGGGCCGGATCATCAGCATCGCCTCGGTGATCGGCGTGATGGGAAATGCCGGTCAGTCAAGTTATGCAGCGGCCAAGGCCGGCATCATCGGGTTCAGCAAATCGCTGGCGCGTGAGATTGGCAGCCGCGGGATTACCGTCAATGTGGTTGCCCCCGGATTCATTGAGACCGACATGACCAAGGTGCTGACGCCCGAATACCGTCAGAAGATGCTGGATGCCACCGCGCTCGGCAGCTTCGGTAGTGTCGACGATATCGCCAACGCCGTGGTCTTCCTGGCCTCGTCGATGGGCAACTACGTCACCGGCGAAACCCTGCACGTGAACGGCGGCATGTACATGATCTGAGCGGCCGCGCGAGACACCGTCCAGGTCGGAGGGGTGCGCACATCAAACGCTTGTTCGGCCAAAGGTTTGTGTGCGTGAAGGATTGCTCTACAATGCCAGCCCGTTTTCTGTCCCCGGAGCAATTCCGGGTTTTCCCTCCGGAGGAAGCAAAGAGATGAGCAGTATTGAAGAGCGCGTCAAAAAGATTGTGGTGGAGCGTCTGGGCGTGAAGGAAGATGAGGTGACTGCGAATGCCTCATTCGTCGACGACCTGGGTGCTGACTCGCTCGACACCGTTGAACTGGTGATGGCGCTTGAAGAAGAGTTCGAGTGTGAGATTCCCGATGAAGATGCCGAGAAGATCACCAGCGTCCAGATGGCAATCGACTACGTCAAAGCCCACTCCAAGGGCTGATGCTGCCGGCTTTCCCGATAGACTGCGCCCGTGTGGCGCAGTCTGCGTTTTGAAGCTTCAAAAACATCCGCGGGCGTACTGAAGCGTGCGCGTCGCAGTGGAGCAGAACATGAGCAAGCGTCGTGTCGTCATCACCGGCATGGGTATCGTGTCTCCGGTGGGCAATGATCTGGCCACAGCCTGGGACAACATCCGCAACGGCCGTTCCGGGATTGGTCCGATCACCAGCTTCGATCCGGCCCTGTATGCCACGCGCATCGCCGGCGAAGTCCGGGATTTTGACTTTACCCGTTGGGTGAATCCGAAAGACGCGCGCAAGATGGATACCTTCATCCACTACGGTATCGCCGCTTCGATCATGGCGATGGATGACGCTGGCCTTGAAATCACCGAGGCCAATGCCGAGCGTACCGGCGTGCTGGTCGGTTCCGGCATCGGTGGTATCCACGGCATCGAGCAGACCGCGATCGCGCTGCATACGGGCGGTCCGCGCAAAGTCTCGCCGTTCTACGTGCCGTCGACGATCATCAATATGCTGCCCGGCCAGTTGAGCATCCTCAAGGGAATCAAAGGTCCCAACTTTTCCGCGGTTTCCGCCTGCGCCACCGCCAACCACAGCGTCGGCATGGCGATGCGCCTGATCCAGTACGGCGATGCCGATGTCATGGTCGCCGGTGGCGCCGAGTTCGGCTCGGCACCGACCTCGGTTGCCGGCTTCTGTTCGATGAAGGCGATGAGCACGCGCAACGATGAGCCCACGCGCGCCAGCCGCCCCTGGGATCGTGATCGCGATGGCTTTGTGCTCGGAGATGGCGCCGGCATCCTGGTCATCGAGGAATACGAGCACGCCAAGGCGCGTGGCGCGCGCATCTATGCGGAGCTCGCCGGCTTTGGTGCCAGCTCGGATGCCCACCATATGACCGCGCCGAGTGAAAACGGCGAGGGCCCTGCGCGCTGTCTGGTGTCTGCGTTGCGCGATGCCGGGGTCAATGCGGATCAGGTCGACTATCTCAATGCGCACGGCACCTCGACACCGCTCGGCGATCTCGCCGAGACGCTGGCTCTCAAGCGTGCGCTGGGCGATCACGCCTACAAGACCATGGTCAGCTCGACCAAGTCGATGACCGGTCATCTGCTCGGCGCGGCCGGAGGCATCGAGGCGATCTTCACCACGCTGGCCTTGCACGATGGGGTGATTCCACCGACGATCAATCTCGACAATCCGGGCGAAGGTTGCGATCTCGACTATGTGCCGAATGTCGCGCGCGACAAAAAGGTGGATGTCGTGGTCTCCAATGGTTTTGGATTCGGTGGCACCAATGCCACCTTGGTGATGCGCAGGATCTGAGGATATGTCGCTAGGGGCTTGCCTCGCTTCTGTTGATGTTGATGTTGATGTTGATGTTGATGTTGATGTTGATGTTGTAGAGCGTAGCTTGCTGCGCTGCCTTGGATTTTTGTGGACGACAACGACGAGATCAAAGGCAGCGCAGCAAGCTACGCTCTACAACGTCAGGAGCCAGAGCAGCGCTCTACAACGTCAGGAGCCAGAGCAGCGCAGCAAGATATGCTCTACAAAGGCGCGAGCAGCGGGGCATGTCACGCTCCCTAAATTCCTCTGGGTGGTCGCTGCGAAATCAGCGATTGAAATTCACGTGCTCTGACCGCCCCGGCAGATGCAGTGCAGTCTGCTGAACCGGGGACTGTGCGATGACTGCACCGCCGCGTATCACGAACAGGCGATTGGCTTTCAATCGGATCGCCTCGAACGGATCGGCCGCCTGCAGTACCACCAGATCGGCGCGGCAGCCCGGCTGCAGGCCATACTCGCTCAATCCGAGAATCTTTGCGGGCACGCTGGTGACCGCATCGAAGCAACGCGTGATCGCATCCTGCGAGGTCATCTGGCCCACGTGCACGGCCATGTGCGCGACCTCGAGCATGTCCGCCGATCCGAACGAATACCAGGGATCCATCACGCAGTCGTGGCCGAAGGCGACATCGACGCCGGCAGCCATCAACTCGGGCACGCGGGTCATGCCGCGCCGCTTGGGGTAGGTATCGTGGCGTCCCTGCAGGGTGATATTGATCAGCGGATTGGCAATCGCAGCGACACCGCTTTCGGCGATCAGGGGCAGCAGTTTGGACACATAGTAGTTGTCCATCGAATGCATCGATGTGAGATGCGAACCAGCAACGCGGCCCTCGAGTCCGGTGCGCAGTGTCTCCGCAGCCAGGGTTTCGATATGCCGCGAATTGGGATCGTCGGTCTCGTCGCAATGCATGTCGACACGCAGGCCACGTGCCGCGGCGATCTCGCAGAGTTCGCGCACCGATGCGGCCCCCTCAGCCATGGTCCGCTCGAAATGTGGGATTCCACCGACCACATCGACGCCGCGGTCGAGCGCGCGGATCAGATTCTCCTGCGCATTGGCCGAGCGATAGAAGCCGTCCTGCGGAAACGCCACCAGTTGCAGATCAATGTACGGCTGCACACGCCGCTTGACCTCGAGCAGTGCATCGACGGCGAGCAGGCGGTCGTCGCAGATATCGACGTGGCTGCGAATGGCGAGCAAGCCGCGGGCAACCGCCATGTCGCAGTAGGCCAGGGCGCGCTCGATCAGTGCATCGATGGTCAGATGCGGCTTGAGTTCGCCCCAGAGCGCGATGCCTTCGAGCAGGGTGCCGGAGCGGTTCAGCCGCGGCAGTCCGAGCGAAAGGGTCGCATCCATATGGAAATGCGCGTCGACGAAGGGTGGCGTGACCAGCCGGCCGCGGACATCGAGTTCCTTGGCCGCCGTGACCGCAAGCGCAGGTGCCAACTCGACGATGCGGCCCTGGTCGATCGCGATGTCGATATCGCGGCGGCCATCGGGCAGGTTGGCATGACGCAGGATCAGATCCATGGAAAGTATCGGCTGTCGGCAAGCCGTTAGCATCGCACGGCGCGCGGGCTGGCTCCAGTTGGTCCCCGGCAATGCGGCGGCCGACCATGCGCGGCGAGCGCGCGGGTGGTAAAAAGGGCGTCCGGATGCGGCGTGGTCCGGGCTTGACCGAACCTTTGCGAGAACAGCATGACCCAGCCTGTGCGTATCCCCCATTTCATCAACGGTGCACGCGTGAATGGCAGCGATGCCAGGTTGGCGCCGGTATTCAATCCTGCCAGCGGTACGCAGTCCGGAACCATTTCGCTGGCCGACCAGGCCGCGGTCGATGCGGCCGTAGCAGCGGCGAAAGCCGCATTTCCTGCCTGGGCAGCCACTTCACCAATGCGCCGCGCCCGCGTGATGTTCAAGCTGCGTGATCTGGTTGAAGCGAACGCGGACAAGCTGGCCGCGCAGATCACCGCCGAGCATGGCAAGACCCATGGCGATGCGCTCGGCGAAGTGCAGCGTGGTCTGGAAGTGATCGAATTTGCCTGCGGGATTCCGCAGCTCCTGAAGGGCGAAACCACCGAGAACATTGGTGCCGGGGTTGATGCGCTTTCACTGCGCCAGCCACTCGGTGTGGTTGCCGGCATCACACCGTTCAATTTTCCGGCGATGGTGCCGATGTGGATGTTTCCGATCGCGATCGCCTGCGGCAATACCTTTGTACTGAAACCTTCCGAGCGTGACCCTTCCTGTTCGCTGCTGCTGGCCCATTGGCTGCAACAAGCGGGTCTCCCGGATGGTGTATTCAATGTCGTGCACGGTGACAAGGCGGCAGTCGACGCGCTGCTGGCGCATCCCGACGTGCGTGCACTCAGCTTTGTCGGTTCGACGCCGATCGCCAGGTACATCTACGAAACCGGTGCCCATCACGGCAAGCGCGTACAGGCGCTCGGTGGCGCCAAGAACCATATGCTGGTAATGCCCGATGCCGATCTCGAACAGACCGCCGACGCCCTGATGGGTGCGGGCTACGGTTCAGCGGGTGAACGCTGTATGGCGATCTCGGTTGCGGTGGCAGTAGGTGACAAGGTCGCCGATGCCCTGGTCGCTGCGTTGGCGCCCCGCGTACGTGCGTTGAAAATCGGTCCGGGTATGACACCGGGTATGGACATGGGTCCCTTGATTACCACCCAGCATCGCGACCGCGTCAGCGGCTATGTCGATCTGGGTGTCAAGGAAGGCGCCGACCTGGTCGTCGATGGTCGCGGACATGTCGTTGCCGGCAATGAGCAGGGCTACTTCCTGGGCGGCTGCCTGTTTGATCGGGTCACCGAAGCCATGCGCATCTACCGCGAGGAGATTTTCGGGCCGGTTCTTTGCATCGTGCGCGCCGCCGACTACGAGGAAGGCCTGCGTCTGATCAACGAGCATGAGTACGGCAATGGCACAGCGATCTTCACCCGCGATGGCGATGCGGCGCGTGATTTTGTCCAGCGCGTCCAGGTCGGCATGGTCGGCGTCAATGTTCCGATTCCGGTGCCGGCGGCGTTCCACAGCTTTGGCGGCTGGAAGAATTCGTTGTTCGGCGACCTGCACATCTACGGACCGGACGGCGTACGCTTCTATACCAAGCTCAAGGCGGTTACCACGCGCTGGCCGACCAGCATCCGATCCGGCGCGCAGTTTGTGATGTTTACTGGCGAGTAGTTCCAGCAGCACGGAGGAGTTCCGATGAACGCGCAGCTCAAATCTGAAACGCAACCTGTCCGCATCAATGGTCAGCGCCTCTGGGATTCGTTGATGGAGATGGCAAAGATCGGCGCCACGCCCAAGGGCGGAGTCTGTCGCCTGGCGCTCACTGATCTCGACCGCGACGGCCGTGATCTGTTTGCGCGCTGGTGCAGGGAAGCCGGTTGCACGATCACGGTCGATCAGATGGGCAATGTATTTGCGCGCCGCGCCGGCAAGGACAACAGCCTCGCGCCTGTGGTCACCGGTTCGCATGCCGATTCGCAGCCGACTGGTGGCCGTTTCGACGGCATCTACGGCGTGCTTGGCGGGCTCGAAGTTATCCGCAGCCTCAATGATCATGGCATCGAAACCGATCGCCCGGTCGAGGTCGTGATCTGGACCAATGAGGAAGGCTCGCGATTCGCGCCGGCGATGGTCGCATCCGGTGTCTTCGCTGGCGTGTTCACGCTGGAATACGGACTCTCGCGTGCTGATGTCGACGGCCGGACCATGGGCGAGGAACTCGCCCGCATCGGCTATGCCGGCGATCAACCGATGGGCAAGCCGATTCACGCCGCGTTCGAGTTGCATATCGAACAGGGGCCGATCCTCGAAGCCGAGGGCAAGACCATCGGCGTCGTGCATGCTGCCCAGGGCCAGCGCTGGTACGAGGTGATCTACACCGGCCAGGAGTCGCATGCGGGCCCGACCCCGATGCCGCGGCGACGCGATGCCTTGCTCGGTGCCGCGCGCGTGATCGATCTGGTCAACCGCATCGGGCTGGAACATGCGCCGTATGCCTGCGCCACCGTCGGCATGATCCAGAATCATCCCAACTCGCGCAATGTGATTCCGGGTCGGGTGTTTTTCACCATCGACATCCGCCATCCGGAAGATGCCGTACTGGCCGAGATGGACCGCAAGGTTCGCGAGGGCGTGGCTCGCATTGCGACCGAGACCCGGATCGAAGTCACGCGTCTGGAACAAATTTTCTATTACGCGCCAATTGCCTTCGACAAGGCCTGTGTGGATTCGGTGCGCACGGCAGCCGAACGGTTTGGCTATTCGCACCGCGACATCGTCTCGGGTGCCGGCCACGACGCCTGCTATCTGTCCAAGGTCGCACCGACCGCCATGGTCTTCGTACCCTGTGTCGACGGCATCAGCCACAACGAGATCGAAGACGCCACGCCCGAGTGGATCGAGGCCGGCGGCAATGTGCTGCTGCACGCCATGCTGGGCCGCGCCGGACGCTGATCAAATCGTCGCGGCTCAACGCGGTATTTGGGCCGTGTCGACGGCGACCGTCGATTCCAAAGTGGCGGTTGCCGTTTTCGCCGTCAAGTTGCCGATGCAACTGCCGCCGTCGCTAGTGACGACGGCTACCCCGCCGCCAGGCGATTCGGCTATTCGAAGTCGTCGGCAAAGATCGCTTCGGGTCTGGGGCCAGCCAGACAGTTGGAGAACTCGGAGGTGTTGCCGTCGGGATCGGTCGCGGTGGCAGTTACTGCTGAGCTGCTGGTGTTGGGTGCCACGGCCAGAGTGACCGAAAAGCTTTCCGCGCTGCTGGTCAAATTTACGGTTTGCGAAGCAAGGAACGTCGCGCCTTCGCCGTTGCCGCTGGCATCGCAGGCGGCACTTTCGTAGAAGGCCAGCGTGTACGCCAAGGGGCTGGCGATTCCGGCAGGGATGTCCAGGGTGCCATTGAAAGTGAGGCTGGTCGGCGTGGCGCTGCCGTCACTGAGTACCGGGAAGTTCTGCAGATTGTTGGGCCCACTGTCTGCATCGTTGAGGTCATTGGCAGTTACACCGTTGCTTCCCGCGCCGGTCGAAAGATCGATACCGAGCTGGTCGTTGCCGAGGAACTCGTTGGCGTAGAGACGATTGCCGCTCCCGCCGCCAAGCACCAACACGCCGGCCTGATTGAAGGCAATCATATTGCTCAGCAGTCCCTCACCCCCGATGGTCACATCGCTAGCGCTATTGATTTCGATGCCGGCCGCGAGGTTTCCAAGGTCGACCGCTACATCCTCGCCGGTACCGATCAAATTGTTGTGGACGACAGTGCCGGCCGAGCCTGTTCCGGCAATGCGCAAGCCAAATGTTGTGCCGTTGGAAATTATGTTGCGATCCGCGAGTGCGCTGCTGCCGATCTGCACGGTGGTATTGGCTACCGAGATGCCGCCGGCATTGCTACCGCCGCCGCCGTTGGGACGTATTCCGATGTAGTTGCCAAGGATGCGAACATTATCGCCCTCAAGCGCGCAATTGGCCGCAGCGTTCATCTGAGTTGCGATGGCAGCGGTATTGAACTGGGTGAAGGACAGCCCCTGAATGGTGACGTCACTGGCACAGGTCATCAGTCCAAAATTGACGCTGGCTCCGTCGCGCAGCTCGATCTGCAGCACCGCATCCGAGCCGGTCTCCGCGGCGTTTGGCGCGGCGCCCTGTTGGCTGAATCCATCGATGGTCAGCGCCTCGGTGATTGCCGGCAGCAAGGTGTCGGGAAGGATGAGGAACGGACCGGATCCGCTCAGCTCGAAGCGAATCAAGTCCGGGCCTACCTGGGTATTGGCGAGCGTGATGGCTTCGCGCAGTGTGCACTCGTTGGCATCGCCGGCAATGGTGCAGCCGCCCGAAGAAGGGCCGACATCCAGGACTGAATCCACCACAATGCCGGGCGAAGCATCGGCCGCAACCACACAGGCCGAGAACTCCGAAGTGCCTTGCGGGCCAGTGGCAGTTGTGGAGATCTGCGGGTTGGCCACCAGATCCACTTCGGTGGGCAGCAGAAACTGGAAGGCCTCGCCACTGGTCTGCGTCAAATTTACTGTGGCGGAACCAAGCAGAAAGCGACCTTCGCCATGACCCGACGAATCGCAAGTCGGGTTGGCATAGACGGCAACGGAATAGGGCACGTTGCTGGTGCCCGTGGGCACGTCCAGAGTGCCCAGGATCCGGATGCCCGTAGCATTTCGTTCCGCCAGCGTGATGACAGGGAAATTCTGCGTGCCGTTCGGCCCGGCGTCGGCATCGTTGACATCATTGGGGCTGACGCCATTGCCGGCCAAGTCAATACCCAGGCCGGTCTTTCCAAGAATATGATTGAACTGAACCGAGTTCGATACGCCCGTGCTGCCCACCGTTCCGACGCGTACACCCGTCGAGTTGAACAGAATCAGGTTGGGCGCGGTGGCCGTACCCACGGTCACGCCGCTCGTCCCCGGGGACAGCTCGACGCCCGCCGAGCTGGCTCCGCGGTCTGTGGTACCAGTGGCATCGGTTCCGATCAGATTTCCAGTGATTCGTGACAGCGCCTCGGTGACTCGGATGCCCAGTTGGTTGCCGCTGATGACATTTCGGTCAGCGCTGGCTTCTGATCCGATCTCTGCCCTGCCGCCGGCAAACAGAAAGATGCCCGTCGCGTTTGCCGACACAGAGCTCCCGCCGGTCGTCAGCCCTACGAAGTTGCCCAGCAAGCGGATGCCCTGGAAGTTGCCCGGGCAATTTGCGCCGGACGTATCCGAGCCCACCAGGATGCCATTGCCGGAAGCAAAACCAGTGATCGAAAACCCCTTGATGGTGACATCGTTCGCGCAGATGCTGAATCCGGCGGCGCCCAAACCTGCACTGGCGCCGTGAAGTCGAAGACGCAGAACTGCGTTGCTCACGTCAGCGTCCGTGTTCACAGCTGTGCCGCTTTGCGAGTATCCGTCGATCGTTGCTGGTGCCGTGAGCGTCGGCAGTGGCGAGGCCGGTTGAATCATCAGTTCGCCGCTGGCCGGGGAAGTGATGTTGAACAGAATGAGATCGCCATTGGGATTGGCATTCGCGAGGATGATGGCGTCGCGCAGGCTGCAATGCGCAGAATTGCAGACGCCGTCTGCAGTGTCGTTCGTGCTGTTGACGATCAGCGGCGGTGGGTCGAGACCGAAGCAGGCAGAAAATTCTGAGGTGCCATCCGGCCCAGTGGCCGTCATGGTGATGACGCTTCCGAACGGAATCGACTGGCTGCTGAGGTGATCGAAGTCGAAGCCCTCGGTGACATTGCCGCGAAAGCCGACCACGCGGGTACCCAGAAACAGTTCCCCCTCGCCGTGGCCGCTGTCATCGCACGCGCTGTTGGCATAAATGCCGAGGGTGTAGTTGATCGTGCCGGCGCTGACCGGGACATCCACCGTGCCGGTCAAGTGAATTCCGCCAGGAACCCGAAGGGCCGCGGTGATCACCGGGAAGTTCTGCAGGCCATTCGGGCCACTGTCGGTGTCGTTGAAGTCATTGGGTGTTACCCCGTCAATATCCTGGAATTGCTCCAGATCGATGGCGAGCCTTTCGTTGGAATGAAAGCGATTGGCGAAAAGGAAGTTGTCGTTTCCGGTGACCGTGGTGCCGGAATTTGTCGTTCCGATACCTGCGAGACGATTGAACGCAATCAGGTTGGGCGCGGCAAGACTTCCGACCGTCGTGTTGTTTACGTCGGCCACGGAAATGCCGTTGTTGTTGCCGCGATCCAGCGTGCCGGATCGATCAGTTCCGATCAGATTATTGAGAATGCTGACGCCGCTGGATTCTGAAAAAGCCAAGCCAATGCCATTGGACGAATTGCCACCGATAATGTTTCGATCGGCAAGTGCAGAGGAACCAATGCTTCCGGTGGTCTTGCGAAATTCGATGCCGATGAGATTGCCCGCGTCGGTGGTGCCGTTGGTGGCCAATCCCACAAAGTTGCCCTGCACGCTGGCGCCGGTGATCGGATTGGCGCAGGGTGCCGCGCCGAAACCGTAGCCTATGCCCACTTGCGAAAACCGCGTGACCGAGAGGCCCTTGATGGTGACATTGTTGGCACAGACGGTGATGCCGCGCGCGCCAGCGCCCAGCAAGTTGCCATCCACCCGGATCCTGGGTCGTGCATTACTGCCGACCGTTGCGGTATTCACCGTGGACCCCTGTACCGAGTAGCCGTTTACCGTCACTGGCTGGGTGATGGTGGGCAGCGCTGTGGTCGGCTGGATCAGTACCTCGGTGATCACAGCGTCGGGCTGCCTGCCCTTGGCGGTAAAGATGGTGGAGAAAGAGAAATTGATCGTATCGGCGGTCGCCGTGGCATTGGCGGCCGTGATCGCTTCGCGCAGTGTGCATTCGCTGGCCGTGCAGCCGCCGCTGCCGATGTCGGTATTGCTGTTGACTACGAACGTGGCGCCCGAAGCTGTGTGCGCGGCCAGACCAAGTACGGTGGCGCCGATCCAAATCAATCGTGGCAGTGATGAGCTGTACATCGTGCATTCCCCTTGATGAAATGGTGCGGCGAAATCCTGTCGTGTTGACCTGCAGCACAACACTGACTTACGACAGGGGCGCCGGGCCGCTGCCGCTGGGCCCGAAAGCGTTGATTGGATGGGCACACCCTCCGCGACCAGGGCCGGCAGCGGGCTCGGCACCGAGTCGCCGCGTTGACAGTTGCTGCAGGCGCTGAGCGCCCTTCTGTCGCTTGGGTTGCGGCTTGCGCTTCTCGATCGGGTTGCATTCCAATAGCTGTTGCAGTTGACGGTTGTAGGCGTGATTGAGCAGGGGATCGGCCATGAGTGGATTTCCTGTGCGTAGGTGCAGGGAAAGCCTAGGCAGGCTGCCGGCCAGAGGTTTGACACCCCGATGCGAGGCCTTGACGCCATGGTGCGGACGCGATCTTGCCGCGGCTGCACCGTGCAGGAACGACCGGTCCCCGGCTGCAGCGAGCGCCCGTGGGCGGATCAGCAAGGCTGCGCGCCCGCTGTTTGGCAACCTCAGGTCAAGTCGGCGCCACGTCAGGACAACCCAGGCGGCGGGCGCCTCGGCTAGCATGGTGGACAGGTCGGCTACTGGTTTTCCGCATGCGCACCAAGAGCTTGTTGCTACTTCTGTTGCTTAGCGGCCATGGCGCGGGCTCAGAACGTGGCAGCCCGCTGATTCAGACTTACGACACCCAGACTATGGGTGCGGCGCATATCAGTACCCACCTGGCGCAGTTGCCGGACGGCCGACTGTGCGCCGCGAACATGGTCGGTCTGCTCCGCTTTGATGGTGTGCGCTGGCTGGTCGTGCGCCATCCGCGCGGACTCGGCGGCATGGAATTCCTGGCGCTGGGTCCGGATGGTCGCATCCATACCAGCTTCAATGGCGACATCGGCTATTTTCGCGATGACGCGATGGGGTCCCCGGCCTGGCATAGTCTGGCCGAGCGTGTGCCCGAGGTGCAGCGAAGCTTTGGCGACGTCATCGGGGTCAGCTACGATGCGGGCAGGCGCGGTGTCTGGTTTGCCACCTATCAACAAGTGCTGTTCGTGCCCGACGATGGCGGTCCGGTCAGCAGCTTCGCGAGCGCGGATCCCGAGCAGCAGATCGCCTTCGGGGGTCTGGTCGGTGATGAATACTGGGTGCAACGCCTGCCAGACCTGGCACCCAGTCGCGTCAAGACGATGGGATCGATCCAACTTGAGCCGGTGGTCGGCGGTGAGGCGGTGCGTCAACGCATCCGGGCGATAACCTCGGGCGCGGGTGATCGCAAGATCGCGCTAAGCGATGGCACTTTGCTGAGCTATCACAACCAGCGCCTCGTTCCCTGGGTGGATCATCTGGTGCCGCTGCTCGCGCAAAGCAGTTTGCGCGATCTGATCCGCCTGCGCGATGGCCGCTATGGAGTGGGTACGGCGAGCCTGGGCCTGTTGATTCTCGATAGTGCAGGAGCGCTGACGGATCGCTACGTCGACGCCGATGGAGTGGCGACGAAGCGGCGCACGCACGCGCTGATCGAAGATCGCGAAGGCGACGTCTGGCTGGCTCAGGATCAGAGCATTTCGCGCGTTGCGCTGGCACGCGCCGTCACTGTCTACGATGAGACGCGCGGCCTGCCTTCCGCCTACGAGGCAGCCCGCTGGCAAGGCCAGTTGTACGTGGCGAGCAGCGTCGGGTTGCACCGCTTGATCGCGGAACCCGGCGCCGGCGGCGGGCGATTCGAGCAGGTGTTGCCGCAACTGGTCGACGTCCGATCCATCGCGGTGGTTGATGAGCAGACCATGTTGGTCATCGCTGCGGACGTGCATGCGGTGCGCCGAGATGAGCGGGGCGTGCTGACCGCGCACAAAATCGCCGACTTCAATCCGGCGACCGTGCTGGAGGCGTCACGCTACGTCGCCGGCCGCGTGTGGGTTGCGCATTCGGCCGGCCTCGCGCGCATTGATCGAGATGCTGGCGGTGCCTTCGTAGTGACGGCAATCCCGGATCTGGCGACTGCGTTCTACAAGATTGCCGAGCGCGATGCCCACAGCGTGTGGGCGGCGGACCGCCTCGATGGCGTCACGCTCGTCGATGCCGATGGGGCAAAGCCGCCCAGGCATTACGGAGCGGGCCAGGGCTTGCCGACTGGCCAGGTCAGGATTTATCGAGGACACGGGCAGCCCTGGTTCACCACCAATCTGGGTCTGCGCATCTATGATGCCGCCAGTGATGGCTTCGTTGTGCCCACGGGTTTGCCGCACGGTCTGCACAAGGACCGGCTGTTCTCCGTCCTGCAGGACGAACACGAGCATCTTTGGGTACGCGGCGGCGAGATCATGAACGATGTCTATTGGCGCACAGCAGAGGGCTGGCGACCGGACAGCGCCTTGCTCAATGCGGTCGACCCGCACCCTACCATTTTCGGATTCATGAGCGAGGGCAACATAGTCTGGGCGATCCGTGCCAACGGCCTGCTGCGTTTCGATCTGTCCGCGCGCATCCCGCTTCCGCCGCCTGCGCAACCCCTGCTGACTCAGGTCTACGATCTGCGCGCCAAGGCGCCCATAGCCCTCGATGGCCTGGCATCACTCAGCAGCAGCCAGCGCGATCTGCGCTTTGAATTCGCCCAGCCGGCCTTGCATCGACCGGAGGCCATCACCTTCCGCAGTCGTCTGCTCGGCTATGAGGAGGAATGGTCGGACTGGGCAGGACGCGAGGCGAGTACGCGCGTCTATACCAATATTCCCGATGGCGCATTTACTTTCGAAGTCGAGGCGATGGACAGCTTCTGGCGCATTGCAGCGATGGCGCCTCAGCCCATCGCGGTTGCGCCGCCGTGGTGGCGATCGAACGCCGCGCGCTTCGCCTACGTGCTGCTGGCAAGCTTCCTGCTGTGGGTGGCGGCACGAATGGGCGCACGCAGACGCCAACGTCAGTTGTTGGTGCGTCAGCGCGAGCTTGAGGCAACGGTCGAGCAACGTACCCTGGAGCTGCAGCGCAGCAACGAGCAACTCGCCCGGCAGGCAGAGCGGCTGACCGAAGCGGATCGGCTCAAGACCCGATTCTTCATCAACGTGGGACATGAGTTCCGCACGCCTTTGACCCTGGTGCTGGGGCCGATTGATGACCTGCTGCGCGATGTCGGTGAGCACCTCAGTGTCCGCGCGAGGCAGCAACTCGAGATGGCCAATCGAAACGCCCGCCGCGTGCTCGAATTGGTCGTGGAACTGCTGGATGTCAATCGCTTCGAGCAGGGCCAGATGCGCCTGACGCGCGTGCGCACCGATCTGTCGGTATTGGCGGCGCGCGTATTGGAGGATTCGCAACCCTTGCTCGAGCGTCATGGCCACCAGTCAAACTTGCGCGTCGAAGGACGCGGACCCTGGTTGGCGATAGTCGACCCGATCCAGGTCGAGCGCTGCATGGGCAATCTGATTGGCAACGCGGCAAAGTACATGGCGCGCGGCGGCATGATCGGGCTGCAGCTGCGCAGCCTGGATGCTGCGATCGAGATTGCGGTATCTGATCAGGGCCGCGGCATTGCGGCCAGCGCATTGCCGCATGTGTTTGACCGATTTTTTCAGTCCGAGGATTCCGACAGCGCCAGCGGCTACGGAATCGGGCTGGCTCTGGTTCGTGAAATCGTCGAGGCCCAGCAGGGCACAGTGGCGGTGGAGAGTGAGCCAGGTCTGGGCAGCACTTTCTACGTGCGTTTGCCGGTCGCGGCGGCAGGGGAATTCGCGAGCGGCCCGGACTCAGCGGATCTCGGTGTTTCTGGCAGCGATGGCGATGAGCTGGCGATAGAGGCAGAGCCCAGGGCACCGGTGCGCGGACGACCGCTGGTGCTGGTGATCGATGACCACGATGATCTGCGCATGCGTGCGCGTGAACTGTTGCAGGGGCGATTCGACGTGGTCGAAGCGGCCGACGGCCCCAGTGCCTGGAATATTGCGCGCGATCGATTGCCCGATGTGATCGTCAGCGATGTGATGATGCCTGGCTTCGATGGCATCGAGTTGACCCGGCGATTGCGCGCGGATGCTGAAACTTCGGCCATCGCGGTACTGTTGCTTACCGCGAAGGTCGGCTCCGAGCATGCCGTAGCTGGCTTGCGTGCCGGAGCCGACGACTATTTGGCCAAGCCCTTTGACGCCAGCGAACTGCTCGCGCGTATCGACGCTCTGCTGGCACGAGCGCAAAGGCTGCGGCTGCGGCTGGGCAGGGAACGCGCGGCGCCGGTTGCAGCGCCGACCAGCGAGTCAGCCGATCAGCGCTGGCGCCGTCGCCTGGATGAACTGATTGCCGAGCGCTTGGATGATCCGGAACTCTCTGTCGAGCAACTCGCCCAGTCCATGCACGCCGATCGTTCGCAGCTTTTTCGAAAGTGCAAAGAGTTGCTTGCGATGGGTCCGAGCGAGTACCTGCGCGACCAGCGCCTCAGGCACGCGCACCAGCTGCTCGAGGGTGGAGCAGGCAGTATCTCAGAGGTGGCTTACGCGGCTGGATTTGACAGCCTCTCCAGCTTCACACGAGCCTTCAAGGCGCGTTACGGGATCCCGCCCAGCGGCGTGGCCGCCGCGCGGAAGGTGAGTTGACGTGTTGCGCCTGGTCTGTAGCGGCGGCAGGCCGACCCTGCCGCACAATCATCGAGTGCTCCTCGTGGAGCTCGATCTCGAGCTTGCCCACTACGTCGCGGGTCGCCTGCTCTCCCACTGGCCGGCATGGACCACGAAATCGCTGGACGGCGCCGCAAGCTTGGGTGCCGAAGGTGCCGATCTGGTGGTCTGCGGCGGCGAACCGACTGCCGATTGCGTGCTGCCCACGCTGTGGCTCAGTGGCATTGAGCAGCGTTGCCGACCATTTAGGGTGCGCAACAACCTTTGGAAATGTGCCACGCCCATCACTGGGCAGCGACTCGTCCGCGTGGTTGCACACATGTTGGAGCTGCCGGTATGAACGGTTCGGCCAGGGCCCGGGTCAGCGCTGCGAACCTGAGCACGATGCTGCTACCGCAGAGCCGCGTGCGGCGCTGAGCCCGCGGGCGCCTACTGGCGCAAGCCGAACCGCTATGCGATGCTTGGGCACGCCGGACGGTAGGTCTCGGCGCCCCGCCATGTGTGCCTCGGCAGATTGATCGAGGCCCCTGGCAGAGAGGGGCGGTGATCTACCGGTCGCGGCACTATTGCGAGGCCGCGCAGGCTGGACCCGCATGCTTCCGGCTACGCCTCGACAAGGTGGCAGTGTCGGCGGTGCGACGGCTCCGGCAAGATCAATCGGGTTGGGTCCCGGTCTGCGTGTAAACCTCTGTTGGGCCAAAGCCCGCGCCTTGATCATTCGGGGCAACATTTCGCACGCCATTCATGGGGAGCACGCATGGCACGCAAGCAATTGGCTGATGTCGCCGCAGGCAGACTGTCGGCACAGCAGCTGGACAAGAATTACTCCGACGTCGCGCCGCCGCTTGATCGGCAGCGCGCCCTGATCGAAGCGCAGCGCTGTCACTACTGCTATGACGCGCCGTGTACCACCGCTTGTCCGACCGGCATCGATATCGCCAGCTTTATACGCAGTATCACCACCGACAATCTTAGAGGCGCTGCGGAGACCATCCTCGACGCCAATATCTTCGGTGGAATTTGCGCGCGCGTCTGTCCCACCGAGATCCTTTGCGAAGGCGCCTGCGTGCGCAATGGTCCGGAGGAGAAGCCGGTCGAGATCAGCGCCCTGCAGCGTTACGCCACCGACTGGGTATTCGATGACAATGTGCAGCTGTTCGAGCGCGGACAGCAGACCGGCAAGCGCATCGCAGTCGTTGGTGCGGGGCCGGCAGGATTGGCCTGCGCGCATGCACTGGCGCGACAGGGACACGATGTCGTCGTATTCGAGGCGCGCGAGAAATCGGGCGGCTTGAACGAGTACGGCATCGCGGCCTACAAGGTGCCGGGATTTGCCGAGCGCGAAGTCGAATGGCTGCTGTCGATCGGCGGTATCGAGATCCGCCACGCCCAGACGCTCGGTCGCAACCTCTGGCTCGAGGACCTGCGCAAGGACCACGACGCAGTCTTTCTCGGCGTCGGACTGGCCGCGGTCAATGCGCTCGGATTGGAAGGCGAGTCGTTCACCGGTGTGCGCGATGCCGTCGATTTCATTGCCGAACTGCGCCAGGCGGCAGACTTGTCCGCGCTGCCCGTTGGCCGTCGCGTCGTTGTGATTGGCGGCGGCAATACCGCCATCGATGCGGCCGTGCAGAGCAAGAAGCTCGGCGCCGAATCGGTCACCCTGGTCTATCGGCGTGGTCCCGAGTCGATGAGTGCCACCGTCGTCGAGCAGGCGTTTGCGCAGACCGAGGGCGTGCATGTCGTGCACTTTGCGCAGCCGCGACGCCTGCTGGCCGAGGCGGGCGCGGTGTCTGGCGTCGAGTTCGAACACACTGCGCTCGATGCCGCGGGCAAGCTGGTCGGAAGTGGCGAATATTTCTCGCTCGCCGCCGATACGGTACTGAAGGCGATTGGTCAGGTGCTGCTGGTCGAAGGAGCCGCCAAGGCAGGCGATCAGTTGGCGCTCAACCAGGGCCGAATTCGCGTCGACGAGCACTTCGCCACGTCAGTGCCGGGTGTCTGGGCTGGTGGTGACTGCGTAGGCGGCAAAGTCGACCTGACCGTACAAGCCGTTGAAGACGGCAAGCGCGCGGCGCGCGCCATCCATGCCGCGATCAGCAAGCAGGCCTGAGGAGAACTGACATGGCCGATCTCTCATGCAATTTCGTTGGCATCAAATCACCGAATCCGTTCTGGCTGGCCTCGGCACCGCCGACCGACAAGTACTACAACGTGGTCCGCGCGTTCGAGGCGGGCTGGGGCGGCGTGGTCTGGAAAACCCTAGGCCTTGATCCGCATGTGGTCAATGTCAGCTCGCGCTACGGCGCAGTGCAGTGGAACGGGCAACGTATTGCCGGGCTCAATAATATCGAGCTGATTACCGATCGCCCGCTGGCGGTCAATCTGGCCGAGATCCGCCAGGTCAAGCGCGAGTGGCCGGACCGCGCGATGATCGTCTCGCTGATGGTGCCCTGCGACGAGGAGTCGTGGAAATACATTTTGCCGATGGTTGAAGACACCGGTGCCGATGCCGTCGAGCTCAACTTTGGTTGTCCGCATGGCATGAGCGAACGCGGCATGGGTTCGGCGGTCGGTCAGGTGCCCGAGTATGTCGAGATGGTGGCGCGCTGGGTGAAACAGCATTCGCGTCTGCCCTGCATCGTCAAGCTCACGCCGAACATCTCCGATATCCGCAGCTCAGCGCGCGGTGCCTTCCGCGGCGGCGCCGACGCGGTCTCGCTGATCAATACGATCAACTCGATCACCAGTGTCGATCTTGATCTGATGGCGCCTACGCCGACGGTTGATGGCAAGGGCACACATGGTGGCTACTGCGGTCCCGCGGTCAAACCCATTGCGCTCAGCATGGTCTCTGAAATTGCGCGCGACAAGGAAACGCCCGGCATTCCGATCTCCGGTATCGGCGGCATCGGCACTTGGCGCGACGCGGCAGAATTCATGGCGCTCGGAGCTGGCTCGGTGCAGGTCTGCACCGCCGCGATGCACTATGGCTTCCGCATCGTCGAGGACATGATCTCGGGGCTGTCGTCTTGGATGGATCAGAAGGGTTATGCGCGCCTCGACGATTTTGTCGGCAAGGCGGTGCCCAATGTCACCGACTGGAAATTCCTCAATCTGAAGTACGACATCAAGGCGCTGATCAATCAGGACCTCTGCATCAAGTGCGGGCTCTGCCACATCGCCTGCGAGGACACCGCGCATCAGGCGATTACTGCGAGCAAGAACGGTCATCGCCACTTCGAAGTCATCGACGACGAGTGTGTCGGCTGCAACCTCTGCATGCACGTCTGCCCGGTCGATCAGTGCATCACGATGACACGCGTCGACGACGGCGAATTCGGTGATTGGACCACGCATCCGAACAATCCGATGCGGGTGGCGGTCTGATATGCGCGCCAAATCGATGGAATTCGATCGGGAAGCACCGGCCAGCCGCGATCTGGTCAATGCCGATCTGCTGCCGGTACCGGCGAAGGATCGCACCTGGGACTGGAAGGCGATCGCCGCGCTCTGGGTTGGCATGGTGGTCTGCGTGCCGGCCTACATGCTGGCCGCGGGTCTGGTCAGCGAGGGCATGTCGTGGAAGCAGGCGGTGTTCACGGTGCTGCTGGCCAACTGCATTGTATTGATTCCTATGTTGCTGATCGGCCACGCCGGTACCAAGCACGGCATTCCGTTCCCGGTCTTGCTGCGCGCTTCGTTCGGCACCCGCGGCGCCAAGGTTCCTGCGCTGCTGCGTGGGCTTGTCGCCTGCGGTTGGTTCGGTATCCAGACTTGGGTCGGTGGTGCGGCGATCTATGCCATCGGCAATATCCTGAGTGGCAATGCCCTGGCCGGTTCCGCGCTGCCGGTGCTCGGAATTGATCTCGGCCAGACGCTGTGTTTTCTCGCCTTTTGGGCATTGCACGTATGGTTCATTGCCAAGGGCACCGAATCGATCCGCTGGCTCGAACTCTGGGCTGCGCCGCTACTGATCGCGATGTGCCTTGCTCTTTTGTGGTGGGCGTATCAACGCGCCAATGGCTTTGGGCCGATGTTGTCAACGCCTTCTGCGTTTGCGCCCGGTGGCGCGCGCGAAGGTCAGTTCTACAGCGTGTTCTGGCCCTCGCTGACGGCGATGGTGGGTTTCTGGGCGACCCTGGCGCTGAACATTCCCGACTTTACCCGTTACGCGCGCAGTCAGCGCGACCAGATCATCGGCCAGTCGCTCGGGCTGCCTATTCCGATGGCGATGCTGGCCTTTATCGGCGTCGCGGTTACTTCGGCCACGATGGTGATTTTCGGCGAGGCGATCTGGGATCCCGTCAAGCTGACCGAACGCATGGGCGGCGTCGGCGTTGTGATTGCCCTGATCGCTCTGATCCTGGCCACACTGACCACCAATCTTGCCGCCAATGTGGTTGCGCCAGCCAATGGATTTTCCAATCTCAGTCCGCAGCGGATCTCGTTCAAGATGGGCGGTTACATCACTGCTGGCCTTGGCATTGCGATCTTTCCGTGGAAACTGCTGGAGAGCACCGGCGCCTACATCTTCACCTGGCTGATCGGCTACTCGGCCCTGCTCGGGCCGATCGCCGGCGTGATGATGGCGGACTATTTCCTGATCCGGAAAACCGAGCTTGATCGCGATGATCTGTTCCGCCACGGCGGTCAGTATCACTACCGTGGCGGTTGGAACCCGATCGCCTTCGTTGCGCTGATCCTTGGCGTGCTGCCCAATCTGCCCGGTTTCCTGCAGGCCGCGGGTTTTGTCGAATCGGTACCCGCACTATTCACCAGCATTTACGCGTATGCCTGGTTCGTCGGCCTTGGGATTGCCGGCGCGGTGTACTGGATCGGGATGAAGTTGCGCGCGTGACCGTTGCCCAAGCCCTCGGTTTCTTCGGCGGCAATCCGGTCTGGCGAATGCGCTCAGCCGAAGGCCCATTTTTGAGTTCAGGGCTGGAAATTGGCGCACCATGATCGATGACATCAAGGGCTGCAGTCCGTGCCCTTTATGCGGTCGATCTGGCCGGCATGAAGCCAGGCGCCAACTGCAGCCACGGCAGTCTGGACGCGCTGCGGCCAATCGCCTGAATTAAGCAGAGCCGCGAAGCGGCTTCGGCTTGAATGAATTGTTAGGCAGCCGCTACGTTCCCGTGTAAAGGACGTAAGCAGCAGCCACAAGGACGAACAATACTGTCATTGCAAGCAAGATACTCATGCCAAGAACACCCCTTTGCCAGCCCTTGAGCGAGTCCCACATTGAGTCGAACTCGGAGACGGGAGTTCCTGTTGCTAATTCGATTGCACCAGTTAAGGCGAATCCGCCTGGAATTGCGATCTCCCAAGGGACGTGATGCCATCCTTTGGTCTCAAGCAGGCGAAAAGGCCGATGAGTGCTACGAAGAGTGAGCCCGAAATTATCAGAAGGCGAAGCCCTCGCTGGCGAACACTAGAAGACATTGTTCTGCTGCCCAACACGGCGTTACTTCACGTCGCCCAGCGTCCAGTGCGAACCGATCAGCAGATTGAGCCGATGTGCGACCAGCTTGTGAGCGAGTCGGGTCGACACGATCATGCTGACTTGCTGGGCGCGATCCTCGATGCTGACCTGTGCGGACGGATCGATCTCGAGCAGTCCAGGGGCCACCTCATCGGGCTCGGCCTGCACGTCGCGCCAGCCGTGGATGAATTCTGGGTGGGCCAGCGCCTGCTCCAGCGCCTGCGCCAGGTGCTGGGGTGACTGCCCGGTCCAGCTGAATCGCACGTCGCTGCCCGCGGCTGCGGACAGGTCGCTGATCCGGATGTAGTACTGGGTCATCGCAGACTCCTTTTCAGTGTGCCGGTTGCTGGCAATACGCCTTGTTGCTGCGCAGCCAGCACGCCGGGGTCGCTCGTGGAATTCAATTGTTGCACGTACTGGCGCTCATTCGAGGCGAAAACCGACGTCGCTGCTGCCCTCGCTCCTGCCATTGGGCCCGAAGCGGCGCTCGCTGCAGCGAAGATCATGGTGTCCGACAAGTACCACGGTGCTGGCACGCGTGCCGTATTCCGGACCGCGGATAAACGCAGCTGAAAGTCGACGTTCAAGTTCGACGCTGACGCCGGTCGCCGGCAAGTCTGCGTCGGCGGCCTGCGTGGCGTCAGCGAGCGCCGCGAACAGCGGCTCAATATCATCGTTCCCCGCAGCGATCCATCCGGTCAATCTCTGCTGCAGTGCGCGTGTTTTCGGCCAGGGCGTATCGAGCGCGGCGTTGGAGATGGCGTGCACGCCTTGATCGATCCGCGTCGTGGAAAATGCCGGCGTATTGCCGATCACCCGCATGCTTGATGACTCGAACGCGAGCAGATTGAATCGGCCATATTGTCCGGCCGTGCTGGCGAGTTGCGCGATCTCCTGATCGAGGCCGATCCGACTGCGCACAAGATTGTGCACCAGGGCGCCGCGCGACAGCGCCGCTACTTCAGCAAGTCCATTGCGCACATTGGTCACCGCGATCATGCGGCCGCTGCGGTTCAGCGAAAGCCAGCTGCCGCCGGCGCGCAGATCGCGACCGCCGTAGATGTGTGGGTCATCCGGATGGAAGTCCGCCGCGGCGCTGGGACGCGCGTGAAACTCGTCGCGATTGCCGGCGAGCACCAGGGGATAGCGCGGATGCGCATTGACGGCGAAGGCGATCAGACACATCTCAACTGCCTCACCGGCGCGCGCCAATCTGTCGTCGCCATCAGCCGGCCGCGCGGACCTGCCCGCTCTGATCAGCGCTTGATCGCTGCAGCCAGTCATTCAGCGTGCCCGCTGTCCAGCCGCGGCATAGCTCATCGAGCGTGGCGAGCCCGAGCATGCGATAGCTTTCGGTCTGCGACTCGTCGAACCACTGGTCGGCTGTACTCTGGTGCGGAAAATCCGGTTGCGCCGCCGCATAGCTGAGCACGTCCGGCGGCTCGCTGCCGAGCAGCACGGGCTTGATGTAGATCAGCTTGCCGTCGGCCAGCGAGGCGTCGACATGGCTGTAGCGGATGGTCGCGCTTGCCGAGCGACATTTGCGCGCACGCAGTTCGCGCATCGCGTTCTCGTCGAAATCGATGGCGACGCGTTGGTCGATGCGGATCTTGCGCAGCGCGTTGCCGAGATCATCACAACTGAAATCGGGATCGCATCCGGAATCGAGCACTACGATCAACTGGCAGCGTCGACGGACCATTTCGTAGAGACCGAGATTCTCAAAGTGGCCGCCATCGGAAAGATAGACGTACTCGCTGCTGTCTGATGTTTGCCCGAGTGCTTCGCGGATCATCGAGCCAATTGCCGAGCGTGGTCCGGATTGCTTCCAAGTGCGCATCCCGGGTACGCCCGGGTTGCCCAGCCAGGCACCCAGGCGCGCGTTGAACAGACTCATGATGAAACCGACCACGGGCGATGAGTGATAGCCCATGTTGGGGCTCGCCGCGGCGCCCGAAATGGCGACCGCGGTGCCGAGCGTGATGCCGCCCGCATACTCGGCGGACGGTCGATAGCCGAGGTCGGCACTGCCGCTGTGCAGCGGCGAAACCGTGAACGAGGTTGCCCTGCGTTGCTGCCAGGCGAGGCGGCTGCCGGCGACCAGATTGAGCGTGAGATTCACCACGTGGAACGGGCGCAATTGCGGATCGAGCCCAGCCATTGGCAAGTCGTCTCCAGAACAGAAGCCGGTGAAGGCGCTGGCGCGGCGTGCGGGATTGGAGGCACCGAGATAGGCGCGCACCAGTCGATCGCGATACATCCCATGCAAGGAGAACGTATTGATGTTGACCCAGCGCGCCATCAGCCAACTGAGCAGCAGCAGGCCGAGTGCGAGTGCCCCGACGAGTAGTGGCTGTGCCCGCGTCAGCATGGCGTAGTGTTGCGACCAGTCCACAGGCTCGCCGTGGGCGCCAGCGAGCGTCATTCCACTCGCCTGGTGCATTCCTTCGAGCAACATATTGGTGAACACCGACAGCGCACCGGCGAGCAGCAGCAGAAAAACCGGCGGTGCGATCCGCGCGATCAGCGCCAGCACGCGCACCTTCGCGCTGGCGCGCTCGGCGCCCGGATTGGTGTTGCCGCTTTCGCCGCCGCCCAGCGTACTCAGCCATGCACTGAGTAACGCGCCGAGTCCGAGTCCACCATGGGCCATCGGGTGCCAGTCGAGCGCCCATTTGGGAAGCACCAGCACCATGAAGCCGACCAGGGCCCAGCCGACACAGAACAACAGCACGCCACCGATGGCGCGCGACATCCATTCGCGGTCGGCATCGCGAAGATAGTTGCTGGTCAGTCCTACGAACAGCACGGTACCGAGACAATAGCCGAGCAGGATCGCCGGCGGTCCGAAGCACACATATTCGGCCCAACTCGGCGTCAAGTGGGGATCGCTGTTCCAGAGCAGGAAATTGGTTGCCACCCAGGTGGCCGCACCAATGCCTGCGGCCATCACCGCAATCGCCAGCGAGAGCGGACCAAACAGCAACCGTGCCTTTGCGGCGAGTGGCTGACGATGGAACAACAGATAGGCCAACCATGCGCTCAGGCAGGGCAGGCTGGCCCAGACCACGACCGAAGGCAGATTGGTATGCGCTACGTAGTCCTGTCCGAGGTAATACAGCGAATCGAACATCAGGAACAGCAGCACCGAAGCAATCAGCGGCAGCAGGATGCCCAGCGTGTACTGCTGGCGTGAATGTGCGCGCGCGCCGACGCCTGGCAGATAGCGAAGGGTGTTGAACAGCGCCGTCGCGAGCAGCGCAGCACTGAGCAGGGGCAGCCAGAGCTCGACCCAGGCGGATTCGCTGATGGCGTCCAGCACCGGCGCCGCGTAATCGGGACTCGGCCCAGCGAAGATTGCCGACCCGTACAGCAACTCGGGAAACGACAGCGCCGAAAGATAGAGTCGCGGCAATATCAGTGCCGCCATCAACAGCGGAATCAGCACGATCCAATTGAGCAGGATATTGCGCCCCACGGTAGCGATGACAGTCCACAGATCGGACGAGAACGCGCCCGCCCTGGGGGTCAGATAACTGTTGTAGTCGCGCAGATGCTGCAGGGGATCGGGTGCATCACGGGCGGGTGGCGGTGCATCGCGACGCAGTGCTTCGGCCACCGGGCCAAGCGAGCCCGCGCGCTGCTTCCAGGCGTTGAGCCAACCGCCGATATAGCCACCACCGGATACGGTCGATAAATAGTCGAACTGCTTCAACAGGCCGTGTTCTGCCATACCTTGCAGGGCGCCAAGTGCGAAGGTCGCGCTGCGGATGCCGCCTCCGGAAATGCACAGGGCGCTGGTCGAGTGCTCCGGTACCGTGTCATTGCCAAGCGTGGAGCGCTCCGCTTGCAGAATATCGTCAACACCCAACGGTGGTTGTTCTTGCATATTCCCCCCCTGATTTGGCGATTGCGTTTCTGCAACGCTGCCCGAATGCCTGTGATAGTGTGCCGTTTTATCGTGACCGCAGGCAATGAGTAAATAGATCCAATTGCGGTGGAAAAATCCACGCTGCGGTGCGCCTCGCTCTTGTAGATACCGTCTTGGCCTCCACTGCGCAACCATGATATTTGCGTTGAAGGACGTTCGGCTGTGGAGCAAGCCCCGCACCGTAAGCACGAATCAGGCTGAGGCCATCAGCCATGCGGTGTCCACCATGCACTGCGGGCCGTGGGCCGGGCTCTTGCAATGCTTTGGCAATCTTTCACTGAGAGGCAATCGCAGTATGCTGCGCCCATCCAATCGATGGGGGGATGGTCATGAGCCTTTCGCGGATGTGCTGTGCCGGAATGTTGTGCGGACTGCTGTGGGCAACAACGCTGGGCGCGGCAGCTACGGACGAGCCTGAGCAGCTGGAACGCTGCAGCAGCCCGATGACGCTGGAAGTTGCCTATGGCCCTGAACGGGCCCGCGCAGAGTCGCGTGCCACCGACATCTGTGGCCTCGACAATGGAAAATTCTATGTCGAGTGGGAGACTCCGACTTCTGCAGCCACAACACCCACAGGTGCGGCGGGGCGCTACCGTATGCACAAGGGCGTGCTCGAGGCCGAGATCGACCTCAGCGTCGACTCGGCGCCGGCGATCCGCTGGAGCGGCAGCGGCCTGCGCAACGATGGCCGCGCCATCACACTGAAACCGGAGGGCGCGCAGGGCGGGGCGATCATGACGATGCGCATGCGGCCGATGCAAACCGAATCGACCGACCTGTTCCGGGTTCAACTCACTCTGGGTGAGGCGGCGATGGCGCAGCGCATCGCCGATGCCACCGGATGGAAGCTCAGCGGGCTCGACACATTGGGTGACTCAGCTGTGACCTTCAAATTCGAGATCATTTCGCTGGGCGCAATTCTTCCGTTGATCAACTATGAAACCGGGCGTGCCCTGTGGCGACTGGGTGAGGGTGAGTACCGATTTGTGGCGTTGCGCGATGGAGACCGAGTTGCCGTTCTGCAAAAGCAGGCTTCCGAAGCGAAAGACGCTGATGACGAGGAAGGCAGCATTGCGAGACTCGAAGAAATCCGCGTACTGGGACGCGGGCGTACTGCCAGCGACACACCGCCCGACATCATTGATTCGCTGATTGAACTTGCGCGCTTGCGCGACGCGCGGGGTCGTCATGCAGAGGCGGCGGAAGTCTGGCGTGAACTCCTGGCAGCTGTTGAGCGTAGCGACCGGAGGCCGAAGTCGGTGCGCGTGGCGCAGTCGCGAGCGCGTTTTGGAGCGGCACTGTTGCGCGCCGGCAAGCGCGTAGAGGCAGAGCAGGTGCTGCGTGCCGCGCAGTCGATCCTGATAGCCGATGCCGACCACACTGCCGATGAAGAAATGCTGGTCGAATTGCCCGTTGCCTTTGCCAGCATTGGCGAACGCGCATACGCGGAACGCCTGCTCGATCAGGCGCTCTCGCTGCCTGGAGTCAATGATCCGTACTTCGCCATGAAAGCGGGGGACGTGGCAGCACCGATGGTGCGCCATTACCAACTACAGCGTGATGTCGTTGCGGTGGATCGGCTCATCAAGAAATGGGGCTTGGCGTTGCGATCCGCAGCGGAACTGGATAGTGGTTTGGGCACGCGCCTGGTAGGCGACGCTGCGGAAGCCTTCGAGGAAGGGCGCTACGAGGAGGGCGTGCAGCTTGCAGACACCTTTGTACGGCTATGTCAGCTGGTGGGGATGCAGGCCAGCGGCTATGAGTTGTTGCTGCAGTTCCAGCGCACTGCAGGCTACATGGTGCTGGGCGACTATGCCGCTGCGGCGAGGTCGCAGCGAGACAGCGTGGCGCTGCGCATGCGCCGGGACGGGGTCAAACACCGCGGCGCGGTGCTCGCCCTGCTGCAGTTGCGCCAGTTGCAGTTGATGGCCGGCGATAGCGAAGGTCATGCTCAGAATCTGGGCGATCTGCTGCGCGAGCTCGCTGCGGCCAGACCCGTGCCTGTGCGCACACTTGACGGGGACGATCGCCTCGACGGCATGGATCACCACTCGGCATTTGCCTACGCCCTGGTCATGTCTGACAAGGTCCACACGAAGTACACCAGCAAACCCGATCCGAGCTGGCTACCCGCATTGGAAGCACGCGCGGCGATCCGAATGTTCACCAATCCTGAGGCCGGCAATGCGGCATTCGCCGAGGTGCAGGCATTGCGCAAAAAACACGGCGTGGATGCCACGCAGATCGAACAACGCGCGCAATGGTTTGCGCAACTGCAGCGTCGAAGTACCGAGGCGTCGTTGGGAGGCGAAGCAGGCGCGCAGTAGTGCTGAAGTTCGGCAGCAGCGGTCTGGCAAGGCGCAGTCGTCCTGAATCAGGTCATCTGTCCCCAGAACTGAGTCATCGTCTCGGCACCCCGTCGGATGGACGCTGCTGGAAACGCATCGGAATGCCAGATCGAGTGCAGCGAAGCCATTCATCGCGGGCGCCGAATCTGCGGAGATCGTAAGAGAAAATTGTACGGGTTAGTGCGAATGCCCAGTCAACCGCAGGTGCGTAGCGATACGCCTTGGCCGTTGCTGTTGTAGAGCGGGGCTTGCCCCGCCGTTTTGGATTATTCGAAAGGACAAGTGCAAATCAACAGCAGCGGGGCAAGCTCCGCTACAAGGGCGAACGCGAAACCACGACGGCGTCATCGGGGCCGGGTGCGTCGCGCATAGCAGATCGCGCCGATGCTTCCGCCCAGCGCCATCAGCAACCATCCGCTGAGGTCGCGGGTAGCGGCGATCAAGGTTGGCGGCGGCGTCGCCGCATCGACAAGTCGAATCGCGAGCGCAATGGCAACCCCGCCGGAGAGTGCAAACAGCGCCATCCGCAGCCCAGGCCACCAGAGCGCCATCCATGCGGCGCAGGGCAGGGCGATGATCAGCGCGGTGGTGACGATCACACTGTAGATCGGCGAAAAACCCAGCAGATCGCGTGCACTCATCTGCAGTCGGAGCGCGAACGGAATATCCCCTCCGATCGACTGCAGCGCTGCGATGTTGAACTGGGTCTGCACCAGCGCACCCCAGACCACCGCAATCACGATGGCCATCAGCAGGGCGAGCAGACGGCGCGTCCAGCCGATCTTATGCGGCCGCGCGCTCACGAATTGGCTTCCATGCTCAGGCGCAGGCTCATCGCAGAACTCCGGATAACAACGCGATGGCGCACAATACCAGCGGACGCGAACGCTGTTATGTTTGTCAGGGTCAAAAATTGCGGGGGTGCCGATGAGACTTGTTGCCGCTGGACTTGCTGCGCTGCTGAGTTTGCTGGCCCCGGCCACGCAGGCACTGGACTATCGCGTTGAAACGGTCGCCAAGGGGCTGGAATTTCCCTGGTCGCTGGCATTCTTGCCTGATGGCCGAATGCTGGTCAGCGAACGACCAGGGCGCCTGCGCGTCATCGTCGACGGCCAGTTGTCGCCTGAGCCGGTGACCGGCGTTCCCGCTGTCCACGCCGCCGGTCAGGCGGGTTTGTTCGAGGTGCTGGTCGACCCGGATTTCGCCAACAACCAGACCCTGTATCTGTCGCTCGCGCAGGGCAGCGAGCGCAAGAACCATGTGCGCATCGTGCGTGCGCGGCTGGTCGGCAATG